>NZ_MCWZ01000310.1 GCF_002877365.1 Vibrio sp. 10N.261.55.A7 | reverse complement strand
ATACCGAAGCCATCAGATCGATTGGTCAGGCTGAAAATGGAAAAATCATAATGCTTCCTCTTGAGGCCACTGGATTAATGGGCTCTGTGGCGGGCATTGCTGAGATGTTTAAAACAGACAGTTCAAATGACAAATAGGTGATAACTGTGTTGGAACTATTTGAATCGATCAATCACTGGCATTGGCTTGCATTCGGTCTTGCACTACTCGCGATTGAATTGCTTGGCACTGCGGGTTATTTCCTATGGTTGGGTTTATCGGCGCTGATGGTAGGTGTCATTCTTTTAGCACTACCAATGAGTTGGCAACTGCAATGGGTCTGCTTTGGCGTATTTTCATTAATCACAACCTGGCTTTGGTGGAGAAGGCAACTGACTTCAGACGCTAAGAGTGATCAAAAACGAGTATTAAACCAAAAAGAGAAACAGTTGATTGGCCAAACTATAATCGTTGAAGAAGACCTACCCAAAGGCAGTTGTAGAATTAAGCTTGGCGATACGACATGGAAAGCGGTGACATCCACGCCAATTCAGCGCAACTCTAGCGTCATCATTACAGACGTACAAGGGATTGAATTGATTATAGAAGAAGAAAAAACTAACTAAAAAGAACAAAATTAGTCTATTTTTGTGATCTTTCTCATCACTTTAACGTATCTATTTCTGTCTCAATCAGAGAAGAATGGAGAAAGATCATGAAACAGCTAATGATAGCAATGATAACATTAATGTTCACAGCTTCAGTGTTTGCAGGATATGTCGGACACAGTGAAATGGGGCCATGGGTTGAATGTAAAGTGGGTGACAAGACGGATTACGTTCCACAACATGTCTGCGCTCAAAAAGGAGGTTCTTCTAAATAAAAGCGATAGATCAGTTGTACGTATTCGATAGTCATTGTACGTAGACAGCTAAATAAAGTGACATTAGCTAGGAGAGTCATGGGGAAATGAGATGAGAATAATGAGTATAATTCTATTCACGGCAAGCTTAGCATTTGCTTCTACGGCTTTTGCTAATTCGGGAACCTCACAATCTGGCCCGTTGATAGATTGCCAGTTAGAAAGCGGGAAGGTAGAAAGAGTAACAAGTCTGATGTGTGATTTGAATGATGGTAAACGAGTATAATAGTTAAGCAGGCGTACTATACACATACGCCTGCTTCTATTTTATTCTTGCTCTAGCAGCCAAGCTAAAGTCTTTTTGCGCTCAGCAACAGTCCCTTGTGAGAACCAATAACTTGCCATTTCTATCTCTTTAGTTCCACTTACCGCTTCCAGATCTTGGGTATTGCGATTATCAAACGCCCAATCTGTAAACTGCGCCTTATCTTGAGATGACGCTTTTTCATACCAGTATTCAACCATTTGAGTCGATTTAGAATCGTTACTTGCAGGCTTAGACACTTTTTGCGTTTCACCTGTATTAGTCGCAATAGCCGCCGTTGTCGCTACGGGAAGAGTTATTGAGTTTTTAGAATTATATCGTGCAAGCTCTTTCAGATAATCTCGTGAAATACCGCTAGATGCAGGTAAAATATCCTGCTTAACCTTAACCTCTTTTCCTGATTTATCAGTCACTATAAAGCGAGGCTCTTTATTAAAATCATCAGCTTGCTCTGTGCGACTAATTTTATACCCAGTACTCACTTTTAAAGAGTCATCTTTACTATCAAAGGTTAAAACAACAGGCTGAGAATTAAACTTCTCTTTCTCACCAAGGTTTTCTACTAATTGCTCCACACGCAGAACGATTTGGCTTGGGCCATTTTCGAATACATATTGCTCTTTTTTAGTAAATGAAAAGCCAACCTCTTCACCATTCACTACTAGTGCAGAAATGTTTCTATCGATGGTTAAATCAACAGCTGCCATAGGAGCGAATGAAGTAATCATGGCACCAACAACTAACATCTTATTTATTACTTTCATTTACTTCTCCTTTAAATGAAAACGAGCACCTGTATGCAAGGTGCTCGTTAATACTACATAATAAAGTCAGCTATGTAACTGATTAGAAGTAGTATTCTGTACCAAGAAGGATACGGTTTGCCCAGTCACCTGAGTAACCATTTGCTTCAGTACGGATTTGGTAGTTACGAGAATCGATGTACCAGTATGAGCTAGGTAATAGGTAACCGAATCGAACAGAGATAGCAGTATCTGCAGTGTTGTCTGTACCTTTTGCATCATCCGTTGCCGCATAACCAGCTTTTAGAACGTACTTGCTGTCAATTACGTACTGGGCTGTTGCAGAAATAGCATTCTGAGATGCATCACCTACTTCCATCGCTTTATACGCAGCAGTAAGAGTTACGTCACCTAAGTATAATGCACCACCAACGATTGAGTAGTTACGCTTAGCAACCGTTTGTGTATTATTAGCGCCACCAGCAGTGTCCCATTTAGTCCATTCTTCTGTAACGATAACATCACCGTTATCGTTTACACCAAATTTCGTTGGCTCGTCTACACCAGCTTCATAGTCACCTTGGTTGTAGTAACCAGCGTGGATGTTAAACACACCTTTAGTGAAAGAGGCACCAACACTTGATACCATTTGCTGTGTATCTTGAGTCATGTTGCTCAATGTAGCTTGGAAGTTAAAACCATTCCAAGTTGCAGAGTCGTAACGAAGAACGCTATCTGCACGATCTTGGTAACCGCCGCCAATATCGTTATTCCAATCGAATACGTTACCAAGGCCAGGGTTTGAGTGAGGCCAATCAACGTAGTTGTATGCAGCAACAAGTTGACGACCGAATTTGAACTGTCCTACACCTTCAAAATCAAAACCAAGGTAAGTATCACGAGCACCTAAACCACCAGTGTTAGTTCCGTTGTTCGCGTTACCACCTTCCATCTGCCAGATGAAGTTTGGAGTAATATCATCAAACTCTACAACACCACGGAAACCGATACGTGATTCAAGGTCTGCACCTACTGATTTACTAGAACCAGCATCGATAAGAGTGACGTTACCTGCTGCTTGACCGTAAAATTGAACAGCTTGACCAGCCAGTTCGATAGCAGCGTTAGCAGAACCAGATACAGCAGCAAGAGAAACTGCCGCGCCTAAAAGTGTACGTTTAAACATTTTGTCCATGGAAAAAACTCCTAAAAAATGGATATATAGCTGTTTTATATTTCTCACCTTAAGTTGGCCGCCGAAGGGAGAAAACAATTCCTATGTCGAAAATCTAAATTAGTCATTAATTTTTGATTTTCTTATTTCCTGCATACACACCGTGTATCCATGAGTTACAGACTAACTTTGCATCAAAAAATATCAACGAGAACTTTATTTTTATCTAAAAAAATATGACTCAACCCAAAGTTTTATCAACTTAGTGATCAAGATCGGATAAATAAAGTGAACTATCAAGAACAAAACAAAAATACATAAAAAACAACAACTTAAATAGGCCCACCCTATGGAATAACTTGAAGTCGATCGCATTGATCCCGTAAGTTAAGAGCAATTAACAAAGAATTTGAGCCTCATCACTCTATTTAAAATGCACATATGCAGATAGATTGAAGACTATATTCAGCCCATTAAAAAAGGGTCCTTTGCATTACACAAAGAACCCTTTTAGATGACTTATCTTTTTTTAGGATCTATTTTTTCATCAATTCGACCAAATCTTGTTCAGATTGAATAGCAACGCCTAGTGCTTGTGCTTTTTCCAACTTAGAGCCAGCGGCTGCGCCCGCAAAAAGTATGTCCGTCTTTTTGGATACACTTCCAGTCACCTTGGCGCCAAGGGCTTGTAGCGCTTCCTTCGCCTCAGTTCTGCTTAGTTGAGATAATGAGCCAGTTAAGACGACAACTTTTCCATCTAGCGGTTTAGGATTGCTGCCATCAGGTTCAGAGATTTCAGGCCAGGTGATGCCTGATTCAATCAGGTCGGCTGTAATTTTTAGATTTTTCTCTTGAGAAAAAAATGTTGTGATATGGGAAGCGACTATCTCGCCAATATCATCAACTTCCAGTAATTGTTCGTGACTTGCTTCTAGAATGGCGTCTAAAGTCAAAAAGTGTTGGGCGAGATTATTGGCGGTCGCTTCACCCACTTCTCGAATACCCAATGAGTAGATGAATCGAGACAGTGTTGTGTCTTTCGCTTTGTTCAATGCATCAACAACATTTTGTGCCGATTTGGGTCCCATTCGATCTAACACGGTTAAAACGCCGGCGGAGAGCTTGAATAAGTCCGCGGGGGTTGAAACCATTTCTCGGTCAACCAACTGCTCTATTACTTTTACACCCAATCCATCGACATCAAGCGCTTTACGCGAAACGAAGTGCTTAAACGCTTCTTTTCTTTGAGCCTGACATATAAGCCCACCACTACAACGTGCTACGGCTTCACCTTCGATACGCTCAACATCAGAATGACAGACCGGGCATTGTGAAGGGAAAATGATATCTCGACAGTCGTCATTTCTTCTCTCTAGCACAACGGAGGCGATTTGTGGTATCACATCACCTGCACGACGAATAATAACGGTGTCGCCAATCTTCACACCTAAACGTTCAATTTCATCCGCGTTGTGCAAAGTCGCATTACTAACGGTGACGCCACCAACAAAAACAGGTTCAAGTTTAGCGACCGGAGTCACCGCCCCCGTTCGCCCTACTTGAAATTCAACATCATTGAGTATGGTCAACTCTTCTTGAGCTGGAAATTTATAGGCTATTGCCCATCTAGGAGCCCGAGCAACAAAACCCAGAGATTCCTGTTTAGCGATGTCATCAACCTTAATAACAACGCCGTCAATTTCGTACTCTAAATCATCTCGATTTTCTAAGATCTCTTTGTAATACACTTTAACGTCATCTAAATTATCGACTTGCTTGGTTGCTGCACACATTGGCAGTCCCCAACTTTTGAGCTGAAGAAAGCGGTGATAATGACTATCAGACAGTTCTCCCCCTTCGACAATACCAACACTGTAGGCGTAAAAACTAAGAGGACGCATTGCGGCAATTTTTGAGTCAAGCTGACGAAGGCTGCCAGCCGCAGCATTTCTTGGGTTTACAAAAACCTTGTCGCCCTTTTTCAACGCTTCCTTATTAATGCGTTCAAAGCCCGCTTTAGGCATGAAAACTTCACCACGAACTTCAATGCGAGTAGGCCACCCTTCACCTTGCAACTTAAGTGGAATTGCCTTAATCGTTCGTGCATTTCCAGTAACATTCTCCCCTGTCGCGCCGTCTCCCCGAGTCGCGGCTTGTACAAGAATGCCATTTTCATACAGTAAGCTTATTGCTAGGCCATCGAGCTTGGGTTCACAGCAATATTTCTCAACCTTTTCCACAGCCAATCGATCATTCGCGCGCTTTTGAAAAGCATCAAGGTCAGAATCATCAAACGCGTTATCTAGAGATAACATTGCCATCTCATGAGTGACTTGGTTGAAACTATCAAGTGGAGTCCCACCTACTCTTTGACTGGGTGAATCAACCGTGACTAGCTCAGGGTGATCACTTTCTAATTCGAGTAATTCTTTCATTAAACGATCATATTCCGCGTCTGGAACTTCAGGCGCATCCTCTACATAGTATTTTACGGAATGATAATGAAGTGTATTTCTAAGCTGGGATAATTTGTCATGGATTAAGTCAGACATAATATTCTCTAATACTGGTGATTAAACGTTGTCATCGCGGCAACAAAAAAGGCCCCCGCTTAGGAGCCTCTATCATTTTTAGCATATCTGTTTATTTTAACACTATGCAGGCATTGCTGTTTTAAATTCTTGTATCTGACGACGATAAGCAGACAGTCTATCTGGCGTCATCAAATTACGACTGTCATCAAGAACATTGCCCCCTAGGTCATCAGCAATTTGCTGAGCCGTCCTAAGCATAAGATTGAAATTTTGCTCAGCGTCTCCAAAACACGGTAGAGTCATAAAGAAAGAAATGCCTTTAGTCGTAAAGTCAGCAGGGTCTGTATGCTGTAACTTACCTGGCTGCATCATATTCGCGACGCTAAATAGAACTTTACTATTTGAACTCGAGTCAACGTGGTAATGGAAGATATCCATTTCACCATACGTCAATTCATTTTTCTCCATACTCTGGAAGAGCTTAGTACCAACAAAAGGCACTTCCCCTGCACAATGGACATTAAGTACGATCACTTCCATTTCAGGCTCTGCGTTATTATCTGTTACTTGAGTCGTATCAGTTGCCTGAACCGCTTCAGCCGCTTGAGGAACTTCCGTTTTTAGCGTAACAACTTCTTCTGTCTTTGCCTCAAATTCGAATTCTGCTGGAACAGTTTGAGATATTTCATTCGTATCAGATTCCTTATCACTATCAATGGCGGAGAAAGAAGGAAGTTCGTCCGTTATTGACTCTGCGGCATCAACCTCTAGGTCGGAATCATAACTGTCAATTAATGGGTCAGAGTCTATGAGAGGATCAACATCGAGTTCATGTCGCTCCTGCGCATCGGGTGTGCGGCGAGTCTTACGCACGATTTCAAAATCATCTTCCGGAGCAAAACCACGTTCAGGCGTGGCTTCCTCATCCGTTTTTTCTGCATTCAATTTTCCAAGCGGTTTATCACCAAATTTGGTTTTCCCTTCCTTTTTACTTGTCCATAAACCATGAAACAGTAACGCTGCTATTGCTAGAGCGCCGACAACGATAAGGACGAATCGCAATTCCTGCATACTTAAACTCTCAATTACTTGATGATAAATTCATTGAACGATCGATGTGATTATCTCTCGCATCAAGGAAAACTCTTTGAATACTTGCGTTACTCTATCAAAACTCTCTACCAATTTAGAACAAATTAATGCAATAAGTTCTACCTGTATTAGACTTTCACTCTCTTTTCTTATTGAAAAAGTTAAGTAAAATATAGCCTACAACTTAAAGAAGGTAATTTTAGAATGGATTCTCACACAGGCTCTCGCTCAGGTTTCGGCTATTTTCTCTACGGTATTACACTTGCCTTGACCCCCGGCATTCGGAAATTTGTACTGTTACCTTTACTTGCAAATATAATTCTCGTCGGCGGTGCCCTATTTTATCTGTTCTCTAATATGGACTCATGGATTACACAATGGATGGGAAGACTCCCTGAATTTCTATCGTGGCTAAGTTACCTGCTTTGGCCTTTAATAGTGATGACTATTTTAGCCACATTTTCCTATTTTTTTAGCACCTTAGCGAATTTCATAGCGGCCCCTTTTAACGGACTACTTGCAGAGAAGGTCGAAGAGCACCTAATTGGCAACCCAATCAATGACGAAGGTATCCTCTCTTTGGTCAAAGATCTGCCACGAATCTTCGCTCGCGAATGGCGAAAACTGCTCTATATCGCTCCAAAAGCCCTAGGCCTGTTCATACTGCTTCTTATTCCTGCATTAGGACAAACCGTGGGGCCTTTTCTATGGTTTGTATTCACTGCGTGGATGCTCTCCGTTCAGTATTGCGATTACCCATTCGACAACCATAAGGTTGATTTCAACCAAATGCGTAACAATCTGAAACAAAATCAAACCAAGACATACAGTTTCGGCGCATTAGTCAGTATTTTCACGACTATCCCAATATTGAATCTTATCGTAATGCCAATTGCAGTGTGCGGTGCTACAGCCATGTGGGTTTCAGAATATAAACAGCAAAATCAATAGCCTTCTTTCGCGCAGGGTAAATCCTCTTTTTAACCTGCGCGCTGACCAATAACCTCGCTTGCTTCTATATGTTATAACTTTTTAATCCTTTTCCGTTTTTTGCTTAGCGCATATTCTTCTTATCGTATTCACACAACGTGTAATGAAGGAACATCGACATGAGCAAGATCTACGAAGACAATTCACAAACTATTGGTAACACTCCACTTGTCCGCTTGAACAAAGTAAGTAACGGTAAAGTACTTGCAAAAGTTGAAGCTCGTAACCCAAGTTTCAGCGTTAAGTGCCGAATCGGTGCGAACATGATTTGGGAAGCAGAGAAAGCAGGCACACTTAAAGAAGGTGTTGAGCTTGTTGAACCAACAAGTGGTAATACTGGTATTGCGTTGGCATTTGTAGCTGCAGCTCGTGGATACAAACTCACACTGACAATGCCAGAATCGATGAGCCTTGAGCGTCGTAAACTTCTTAAGGCTCTTGGCGCTAAGTTAGAGCTGACTGAAGCTGCGAAAGGCATGAAAGGCGCGATTGCGAAAGCAGAAGAAATCGTTGCGGGTAACCCAGACAAGTATCTTCTTCTTCAACAGTTCAATAACCCAGCCAACCCACAAATCCATGAAAAAACAACTGGACCTGAAATTTGGGATGCGACCGATGGTGAAATTGACGTATTCGTCGCTGGCGTAGGTACTGGCGGTACTATCACTGGTACTAGCCGTTACATTAAAGGCGAGAAAGGCAAAGCGATCACTTCTGTTGCGGTAGAGCCAGCAGAATCTCCAGTGATTGCACAAGTACTAGCGGGTGAAGAAGTTAAGCCAGCACCTCACAAAATTCAAGGTATTGGCGCAGGCTTTATCCCAGAAAACCTAGATTTAGAAATTTTAGACCGTGTTGAAGCTGTGACTTCTGAAGAAGCGATTGAAATGGCGCAACGTCTAATGGAAGAGGAAGGCATCCTTGCGGGAATCTCTTCTGGTGCAGCGGTTGTTGCAGCTAACAGACTCGCTGAACTCCCTGAATTTGCTGGTAAAACTATTGTTACTGTCCTACCAAGCTCAGGTGAACGTTACCTAAGTACTGCCCTATTTGCAGGTATCTTTGGAGAGAAAGAGAACCAGCAGTAATACGTAGTCAAATCAATTTTTAAGATGAAAAAGCCCCTTTTAGGGGCTTTTTTTGTTGATCCCTGCCGCACCTTTGGTACTATCAAGTCTGTTTTATTTTTAGCTTCAAAATAAAGAAGCAATAAACAAATTTGATCAATAGTGATTACCAACACAGATTGGAATCGCGATTGTAGAACTATAATCTAGTATCAATTCTGACACGGAAACGACGTTACTCAGGTAGCAGAAATCTGTTTAAAGGGTTAAGCTAAAACTAGGTTACTAAACTAACAAAAAATAAATCAATTGGGGTAATAACATGTACGAGAAGCAAGTAGAAATCACTGCAGAAAACGGCCTTCACACTCGTCCGGCTGCACAGTTTGTTAAAGAAGCTAAAGGCTTTGATGCAGATATCACTGTGACTTCTAACGGCAAAAGCGCTAGCGCAAAAAGCCTATTCAAGCTACAAACTCTTGGCCTAGTTAAAGGTACAAAAGTAACGATTTCAGCTGAAGGCCCTCAAGCTCAAAAAGCTGTTGACCACCTAGTTGCACTAATGGACCAGCTGCACTAATTCCGGTCTTCTATTCTTAAAGCCATTTTGTGAAAGCAAAATGGCTTTATTGGAAATAGAGCATGATACGAGCTACAACTTATCGTTAGCACTTTAGTTAAACTCTCCCTTTTTCAGTTGACCAATTTAAGGTAAGGCTATGATTTCAGGCATCCTAGCATCTCCAGGTATTGCTTTTGGTAAAGCACTACTTCTTCAAGAAGATGAAATTGTCCTAAACACTCACACGATTTCAGACGATCAAATCGACGCTCAAGTTCAATGTTTCTTTGACGCGCGTAACAAATCTTCAGCTCAGTTAGAAACCATCAAGCAAAAAGCGCTTGAGACATTCGGTGAAGAGAAAGAAGCGATCTTTGAAGGTCACATTATGCTTCTTGAAGATGAAGAGCTAGAGGAAGAAATCCTAGCACTCATCAAGAAAGACAAAATGCACGCAGATAACGCTATTCACACCGTTATCGAAGAGCAAGCGTGTGCACTAGAATCTCTAGATGATGAATACTTAAAAGAGCGTGCAACAGATATCCGCGATATCGGTACACGTTTTGTTAAAAACGCACTAGGCATCAACATCGTTTCACTGAGTGACATCGATGAACAAGTTATCCTAGTCGCATACGACCTAACGCCATCAGAAACCGCGCAAATTAACCTAGATTACGTTCTTGGTTTTGCTTGTGATATCGGCGGTCGTACTTCTCATACTTCAATCATGGCTCGCTCACTTGAGCTTCCAGCTATCGTTGGCACTAACGATATTACGAAGAAAGTGAAGAATGGCGACATGCTTGTACTAGACGCGATGAATAACCAAATCATCATCAACCCTTCCGACGCAGAATTAGAAGCCGCTAAGCAAATCAAAGCTGATTTCGAAGCTGAAGCGGCTGAACTAGCAAAACTTAAAGATTTACACGCAGAAACTCTAGACGGACACCGTGTAGAAGTGTGTGGCAACATCGGTACGGTAAAAGACTGTGATGGTATTTTACGTAACGGTGGTGAAGGTGTAGGTCTGTACCGTACTGAGTTCCTATTTATGGACCGTACAGCGCTTCCTACCGAAGAAGAGCAATACGTGGCTTACAAAGAAGTCGCAGAAGCAATGGAAGGCGAGTCAGTGATCATCCGTACTATGGATATCGGTGGCGATAAAGATCTTCCATACATGGATCTTCCACAAGAGATGAACCCTTTCCTAGGCTGGCGTGCTGTACGTATCAGCTTGGATCGTCGTGAAATCCTACGTGACCAGTTACGCGGTATTCTACGTGCATCAGCACACGGAAAACTTCGTATCATGTTCCCAATGATCATCTCAGTTGAAGAGATTCGTGAGCTTAAGAAAGCAATCGAAGAGTACAAAGTTGAGCTTCGTGCTGAAGGTTTGGCATTCGATGAAGATATCGAAATCGGTGTAATGGTTGAAACACCAGCAGCTGCCGCTATCGCACACCACCTAGCTAAAGAAGTGTCATTCTTCTCTATCGGTACTAACGATTTAACTCAGTACACTCTAGCAGTTGACCGTGGTAACGAGATGATTTCTCATCTATACAACCCACTATCTCCAGCGGTTCTACTTGTTATCAAACAAGTCATCGATGCTTCTCATAAAGAAGGCAAATGGACTGGTATGTGTGGTGAGCTTGCTGGTGACGAGCGCGCAACTCTACTTCTACTAGGTATGGGGCTAGATGAGTTCTCAATGAGCGGCATCTCTATTCCTAAAGTGAAGAAGGTTATCCGTAACTCTAACTATGCTGAAGTGAAAGCAATGGCAGACGAAGCTCTGTCTCTTCCAACTGCAGCAGAAATTGAAGCGTGCGTAGAAAAGTTTATTGCAGAAAAAACTCAATAACCTGCTGATGCCAACTAGATAGACGACTAAAAGTAGTCGTCTATTCATTATGATTGGTATACTATATTTCGACAGAATAAAACTAAACGTTAGGAGCATGACACAATGGGTCTGTTTGATAAACTTAAGAAGCTTGTATCTGATGACAGCGCTGATGCTGGTGCAATCGAAATTATCGCACCACTTTCAGGTGAAATCGTAAATATTGAAGATGTGCCAGATGTCGTTTTCGCAGAGAAAATTGTTGGCGATGGTATTGCGATCAAGCCAGCTGGCGACAAAATGGTAGCTCCTGTAAACGGTACTATCGGTAAGATTTTCGAAACGAACCACGCATTCTCAATTGAGTCTGACGACGGTGTTGAGCTATTTGTTCACTTCGGTATCGATACTGTTGAGCTAAAAGGCGAAGGCTTCAAGCGCATCGCTGAAGAAGGTCAATCAGTTAAAGCTGGTGACACGGTCATCGAATTTGATCTTGCTCTTCTAGAAGAAAAAGCAAAATCAACGCTAACACCTGTTGTTATCTCTAACATGGACGAAATCAAAGAGCTGAACAAGCTTTCTGGTTCGGTTACTGTTGGCGAATCTGCGGTTCTACGTGTAACTAAATAATCGATTCTTAATGGAACGATGAACAGTTAGATGAAAAACGCTGCCCTTGAGCAGCGTTTTTGTTTTTCATTAACCAATAATCCTAACTCTATTATTTCAGTCCGACCGCGTACTTCAATACTTCGTCTTTCAACCTTCCAGAATTATCCGCTATCTTTAACACGCCATTACGAACAAACTTAATGAGCGGGTTCGAAGAGCGAAAGCCCTTGTAGAAAACATCCATCCCTGTTTGCATCACCAAATTATCTTGTCGGCGAGTTGATTCGTAGCGAGACAAATTTTCAAGATTAAGCTCTTTTCCATCCGTCTCATCGAGCAAAGAAACAACATCTTTAAACCCAAGGTTAACGCCCTGCCCCGCCAATGGATTAATAGTGTGAGCAGCATCGCCTAGCAATACACAACGATTCTTCACGTACTGTTGGGCATGTCGTCTCGTCAATGGAAAAGCCCCTTTATCAGTGACCGTAATATCTCCTAGTTCCTGTGGGAAATGGGTTAGGATTTCTTTTCTAAGTGCACCTTCATCCATTGCTTGTAGCTGTCGAATTCGCTTTGGTGTGTCATACCACACCAATGAAGCGTGATGTCCGCCTAAGGGCAAGAACGAGCGAGGGCCTGATGGAAAAAATTGTTGCCAAGTAATATCTTGCTGATCTTTTTCAGTCTCGACATTGATTAACATACAATGTTGACGGTAATCCCACGCAGTAATACCAATACCCGCGAACTGTCGCACTTGGGAGTTCGCACCATCAGCACCAATAACCCAACTCGCTTCTATCGTTTCCCCTGATTGAAGTGTAATTTGATTCGTTGAACCAAGCGCCATCGTTTCTACTTTTTCTGGGCAACGCAGTTCCAAGTTCGAATACTGATCAAACTCTTGCCAAAGCCCCAATTGAATAAGCCTATTTTCCACGATGTAACCCAATTCATTTAAGCCTAATGAATCTGAATGAAATCGAGTTCGACATTCCGGGTGCTCCCAAGTTTCTAATCGGCGATACGGACACACCCGCATCGACACCGTATGTTTCCAGCCCCCTAAACGCTCCAATAGTGAGACTGACGCATGAGAGATTGCAGAAACACGAATATCGCGAGGCTGACCTTCGTCATAGTGAACAGGTTGCTTGTTTTCGATTACCACTACCGTCCTGCCTTGCTTCGCGAACCCAATGGCAATGGCTGCGCCAACCATTCCACCACCAACTACTGCAATCTCATACTTTTTCATTGTTATTAACCAAGGCCATATTCTGAAAATTTATTGTACGTTTTCATGACGATAATGGAACCCCACAAGCAACACATCATTTGAGATATTTATTGCCCAATTTACAGAAGATCACGAATCTTGCTAACTACTAGCCAGCCCAGTACAATACGCGGCTTGCTGCTATAGGGTTGCAAAAATAGAAAGACTCTAAGCAGAGAAGTACTGGGCGATTTGCTCCCTTAATTTAAACTAACGATCGAGCGAACAGAAATGAGTAAGAAACTACTAATCAAAACTTGGGGTTGCCAGATGAACGAATACGATTCATCAAAAATGGCCGACCTCTTGAACGCTGCCAATGGCTACGAACTAACCGAAGATCCAGAAGAAGCAGATGTACTTCTACTCAATACCTGCTCTATTCGCGAAAAAGCGCAAGAGAAAGTATTCCACCAACTTGGTCGTTGGAAAACACTAAAAGATAAGAAAGAAGGCGTTGTGATTGGCGTGGGTGGCTGTGTAGCGACCCAAGAAGGGGACCATATTCGTCAGCGTGCACCATTTGTCGATGTCATTTTTGGCCCACAAACTCTGCACCGTTTACCACAAATGATTCAGTCTTCACTCTCTGACGATGCACCAGTCATGGACATTTCTTTCCCAGAGATTGAAAAATTCGATAACCTTCCAGAGCCAAAAGCTGAAGGTGCAACGGCATTCGTTTCAATCATGGAAGGTTGCTCAAAATACTGCACATACTGCGTCGTTCCTTACACTCGCGGTGAAGAAGTTAGCCGCCCAATGGATGATGTACTGTTTGAAATTGCACAGTTGGCAGAACAAGGCGTACGTGAAGTTAACCTGCTTGGGCAAAACGTTAACGCTTATCGTGGGCCTATGCACGATGGTGACATCTGTTCTTTTGCTGATTTACTTCGTTTAGTCGCATCTATCGATGGTATCGACCGTATCCGTTTCACAACAAGCCATCCACTAGAGTTTGGTGATGACATCATCGCAGTGTACGAAGACACGCCTGAACTCGTGAGCTTCCTGCACCTTCCCGTTCAAAGTGGTAGCGATCGTATTCTTACGATGATGAAGCGTCCTCATACCGCGATTGAATACAAATCTATCATTCGTAAATTACGTAAAGCACGACCTGATATTCAGATCAGCTCTGATTTCATCGTGGCATTCCCAGGCGAAACCGATAAAGACTTCCAAGATACAATGAAGCTTATCAAAGCTGTAGACTTTGACATGAGCTTTAGCTTTATCTTCTCCGCGCGCCCAGGCACTCCAGCCGCTGATTACCCTTGTGACTTGCCAGAGCAGACAAAGAAAGAACGTCTATACGAACTGCAGCAAACCGTTAATGCTCAAGCAATGCGTTACTCTCGTTTAATGCTTGGGACAGAACAGCGTGTACTCGTTGAAGGTCCATCTAAAAAGAATCTAATGGAGCTGCGCGGCCGAACTGAAAACAGCCGTGTCGTCAACTTCGAAGGCTCTGCGGATCTTATCGGTCAATTTGTCGATGTAAAAATTGTCGATGTATTTGCAAACTCTTTGCGCGGTGAGCTTGTTCGCACAGAAAAAGACATGGATCTTCGCTCTGTTATCTCACCAACCCAAATGATGGCTCAAACCAAACGTGAAGATGAGCTTGGTGTCGCAACATTTACGCCATAGAGTTTGGATTTAAAGTTCCAACATAAAGCTTGAAATTCTCTCATTCAATGACCATCTTAGAGTTAGGGAATTCGTCAAATAAAAGCCCGGTTTCAATCGGGCTTTTTGCTATTGGCACACTATGAGAGGCTACTTTGAGCACAAAAATTGTCACGTTAGAAATAAATTTAGAACCTTCAGATAACCGTCGCCTCGCCAGTTTGTGCGGCCCTTTCGATGATAATATCAAACACCTTGAGCGCCGTTTAGGCGTCGAGATTAATCACCGGAATAACTTTTTTACGATTGTCGGTAAGCCTCATACCGCTGCGGCGGCTTTAGACATTCTAAAAACCCTCTACGTGAATACCGCGCCCGTTCGAGGCAATATCCCCGATATCGAACCAGAACAGGTTCACCTCAATGTGAAGGAGTCAGGGGTTCTAGAACAGCCTGAAGAAACCACATTAGAGCACGGTAAAGAAGTCTTCATTAAAACCAAAAAAGGCGTCATTAAGCCAAGAACACCGAATCAAGGTCAATACCTTGTCAATATGGTGACTCACGATATCAGCTTTGGTATTGGTCCAGCGGGTACTGGTAAAACCTATTTAGCTGTCGCTGCGGCGGTAGACGCGCTTGAACGACAAGAGATTCGTCGAATCCTTCTTACTCGACCAGCGGTTGAAGCAGGGGAGAAACTTGGTTTTCTACCGGGCGATTTAAGCCAAAAAGTAGACCCTTATTTACGCCCTCTCTATGATGCTCTTTTTGAAATGCTTGGCTTTGAAAAAGTCGAAAAATTGATTGAACGTAACGTCATCGAGGTAGCACCACTGGCTTATATGCGTGGGCGAACTCTCAATGACGCGTTTATCATTCTCGATGAGAGCCAGAATACGACAGTTGAACAGATGAAAATGTTCCTGACACGTATTGGCTTCAACTCTCGAGCGGTCATTACCGGAGATGTCACACAGATCGATTTACCTCGCGGTGCTCGTTCTGGTCTTCGCCACGCGATTGAAGTTCTCAGCGATGTAGAAGAGATCAGCTTCAATTTCTTCCTTTCTGATGATGTGGTACGTCACCCTGTTGTTGCTCGCATTGTGAATGCCTATGAGAAATGGGAAATGCAAGATCAGAAAGAACGTAAAGAATACGAAAAGCGTCGACGTGAAGAACGTGAAGCTCATTTAGTCGAGCAAGCGCAAACTTCAACGCAAGCAACACCACCGGTTAAAGAGCAAAATCAATAATGGCAATTGAACTGGATCTCCAACTCGCGGTTGAGAATGAAATAGGCCTACCATCCGAGCCCGATATTCATCTCTGGTTAAGCAAAGCCGTGACAAACTTCCAAGCAAATGCTGAAGTCACCATTCGAATTGTAGATATTGAAGAAAGCCATCAACTGAACCTTCAGTACAGAGGAAAAGATAAGCCAACTAATGTGCTCTCTTTTCCATTTGAAGCACCCCCAGGCGTTGAACTTGACCTACTTGGCGACTTAATTATTTGTCGTCAAGTTGTTGAGCAAGAAGCAAAAGAACAAGAGAAACCTCTTATGGCGCACTGGGCGCATATGGTTGTACATGGCAGCTTGCATCTGCTAGGTTATGATCATATTGAGGATGATGAAGCTGAAGAGATGGAATCTTTAGAAACTGAATTCCTGATGTCTATGGGCTTTCAAGACCCTTATATAGACGAAAAACTTTAGTTGATAAGCTTTACTTCGCGAGAATAGCGGAGTAAAAATGACCAATAGACCGTGCCTTTGATTTCTATTTTTTAAAGGTGCTATGTGCGCTATCACACATTTGATAGTTTTTTAGATATGAGAAGCAATGAACGACGAGAATCCTCCCCCTTCGCCGGAAGGTAAAAAAGAAAAGGCTGAAGGTCCGAGTAGAAAGTCCTTATTAGGACGCCTTGGACAACTCTTTCAAACTGAACCTAAAGATCGTCAAGAGCTGGTAGACGTCATCAGAGATTCGGAAGAGAATGATTTAATCGACCATGATACCCGAGATATGCTTGAAGGTGTCATGGAGATATCAGAGATGCGAATTCGTGACATCATGATCCCTCGCTCTCAAATAGTCACCGTTGAAAGAAGTGATGATCTTGATGCACTTATTTCTCTCATCACTGACGCGCAGCACTCACGCTACCCAGTCATTAGCGAAGACAAAGACCATGTAGAAGGTATCTTACTCGCTAAAGACTTACTAAAATACCTAGGCTCAGGCAGTGCTCCTTTCACCATTGAACAGGTTATCCGCCCCGCTGTTGTGGTGCCAGAAAGCAAACGCGTTGATCGTCTTCTCAAAGAATTCAGAGAAGAGCGTTATCATATGGCCATTGTCGTTGATGAATTCGGCGGTGTTTCGGGTTTGGTGACCATCGAAGACATTCTCGAAGAGATTGTTGGCGAGATCGAAGACGAATTTGATGACGAAGAAGAAATCGACATTCGCAAACTAAGCAAACATACATTTGCAGTCAAAGCTCTTACGACAATTGAAGAGTTCAATGACACATTCAAAACAAACTTCAGCGACGATGAAGTAGACACGGTTGGCGGTCTTGTGATGAGTGCTCTGGGTCATCTGCCCTCTCGCGGAGAGGTTGTAGAGATCAACCAATATGTGTTTAAAGTTGCTGCTGCAGATAACCGCCGGGTATTGCAATTGCAAGTAACAATACCAGATGAAGAACCACTTCCTGAACCACTAGAAGAGTAAAGGGATTGTTGTAATTACTTTACTTCATCGAGATAAGCTTTTTCGAGAAAAATATAGATGACAAATAATATTGCTCATCGCCTAATACGGCCTCTAGGGGCCGTTTTTATTGGCGCCTTAACGACACTTTCTTTCGCTCCTTTTTCAATATGGCCCATAGCCATTATTAGCCCTCTAGTCTTATTTTTGCTCCTTCAAGGACAGTCCGCCAAACAAGGTTTTTTTATCGGCTACGCATGGGGAATCGGCCTATTTGCAACCGGTATAAGTTGGGTACATATCAGTATCGATGTTTTTGGTGGCATGCCCAAAATAGCGGGCATTTTCCTAATGGCATTGCTGGTGGGCTACCTTGCTTTGTACAGTGGGCTTTTTGCTTGGTCTTTAAATCGATTCTTCCCAACTCTGAGCCGACATCGTTTTTTTCTCGCAGCACCCGCTTTATGGCTCATCACAGACTGGTTACGAGGCTGGATTATGACTGGTTTTCCTTGGCTATGGCTTGGGTACAGTCAAATAGATGCACCTCTAGCGAACTTTGCCCCTATTGGTGGCGTCGAGCTTATTACTCTGGCCATACTGCTCTGTTCTTCCTCATTGGCCTTCGCTATTTTAAAACGTTCATGGTCTATTCTGATCATTCCGATCGTCATCTTAATTTCGGGATTTAGCCTTAGAAACATTGACTGGGTGATACCTAACTACGATGAGACAACTAAAGTCGCTCTAATACAAGGCAATGTCGATCAATCCAGTAAATGGTTACCAAATCAACGCTGGCCAACAATCATGAAGTATGTTGAGTTCAGTAAAGAGAACTGGGATGCTGATGTCATCATTTGGCCTGAAGCGGCCATTCCTGCCTTTGAGTTTGAGATCCCATCATTTTTGCGAAACCTCGATGAGAGTGCAAAGATGAATCAAACGTCGATTATTACAGGTGTGGTAAACAAAGGTGATAACAATGACTTCTACAACAGCGTTCTAGCAATAGGAGCAACACCATACGGTGAATACAACTACGACCCCAATGAACGCTACCATAAACACCACCTGTTGCCTTTTGGTGAATTTGTTCCCTTCGAGGATATACTAAGACCGATCGCGCCATTCTTTAATTTACCAATGTCTTCTTTCAGTCGTGGTGATTTTGTACAGCCTAATATTATTGCGAATGGCAGACATATGGCTCCGGCACTTTGTTACGAGATTATCTTTAACGAACAAGTGAGAATGAATGTCACCGATGATACCGATTTTATTCTCACGCTTTCTAATGATGCTTGGTTTGGTGATTCGATTGGGCCATTGCAACACATGGAAATAGCTCGAATGCGGGCTAAAGAGCTAGGTAAACCGTTAATTCGCTCGACCAACAACGGTGTCACAGCAGTAACGGACTTCAAAGGAAATATTATTAAGCAAGTACCGCAGTTTGAAACGGCTGTGCTTAATGCCACCTTACACTCTACAGAGGGTCACACACCGTATCGCTACGTTGGTACCTGGCCTCTTTATATCTGGTCGCTAATGAGCCTTATCCTCGCCACCATCGTTTCTAATAAGCGGCGGAGTAACCAAGAAGTTTAATCCATATATTATTTTTACAAACGCAATAACAAAAGGGATCAATAGAGCTATTCTAATGATCCCTTTCGTTTTAATAATAATTCTACGTTTCAGCGAATGTTGCAGTTAAGGCTTAAGCGCTTGACGTGTGAACCCTGTGTGTCCACATTTTGTGCATGGAATAACTTTTGTTGGGTGATTGTATTGCACCTTATGACCGCACTCATCACAAATAAGCACTCCCAAGCCAATCATGTCGCCAACTTGGTACAATCCCTGATGCTCTAAGTCCTGAAACAGCTCTACCCACTCTACTTTGGTTCTATCGGTAATATCGAGAAGCCCTTGCCAAATAGAGTTTGAAATCATCAAAGAGAATGGGCTGCCTTTACTCTCTTCATAGTTATCTGCAAACTCCTTAAAATCATATTTAAGGTAAGCACTTATCAGAGAAAGTTCATCTTTCGTCATGTCATTAGCAGCACTCACAACTTTGGCTGAAGTTTCAAAGACATGATTGATTTCTTCAGGGCTACTTTTCAATGTATCAACAACTTCGTCAAACATCTCTTCATAACCAGCTTTATGTTTTGGCATAACATCCCCCTCAAGACAGATTGGCTATTGTTGTAGCAAGCTCCTTTAGGTATTCTATGTCGATCTGTAAGATTCTGTTCTAACCGAACTCACAAATTCCAAGATAACCGGATACCATCGATGCAAGAACAATATAACCCGCAAGAGATTGAACAAAAGGTTCAACAACACTGGGATAGCAACGAAACCTTCGTTGTAAGTGAAGATCCAAACAAAGAAAAATTCTACTGTCTTTCTATGTTCCCTTACCCAAGTGGCCGACTGCACATGGGTCACGTGCGTAACTACACCATCGGTGATGTGGTATCTCGTTTCCAACGTCTACAAGGCAAAAACGTAATGCAGCCAATTGGTTGGGATGCATTCGGCCTACCTGCAGAAAACGCAGCTGTAAAAAACAACACAGCGCCTGCACCATGGACTTACGAAAACATTGAGTACATGAAGAACCAGCTTAAACTTCTAGGCTTTGGTTACGACTGGAACCGTGAATTCGCAACCTGTACTCCAGAGTACTACCGTTGGGAACAAGAGTTCTTCACTAAGCTTTACGAAAAAGGCCTGGTTTACAAGAAGACCTCTTCTGTGAACTGGTGTCCAAACGACCAAACTGTATTGGCAAACGAGCAAGTAGAAGACGGTTGCTGCTGGCGTTGTGATACTCCAGTAGAGCAAAAGAAAATTCCACAGTGGTTCATTAAAATCACTGAATACGCTCAAGAGCTACTAGACGATCTAGACAACCTTGAAGGTTGGCCGGAAATGGTTAAAACCATGCAGCGTAACTGGATCGGTCGCTCTGAAGGTGTTGAGCTATCTTTCACTGTTAACGGTGAAGAAGCGCCACTAGAAGTGTACACAACACGTCCAGACACACTAATGGGTGTTTCTTACGTTGGTATCGCAGCTGGTCACCCACTTGCAGAGAAAGCATCGAAGAACAACCCTGAACTTGCAGCATTCGTTGATGAATGTCGCAACACGAAAGTGGCTGAAGCCGAATTAGCAACGATGGAAAAGAAAGGTATGGATACTGGCCTAACAGCTATCCACCCTCTTAACGGTCGTGTTGTGCCAGTTTACGTAGCAAACTTCGTTCTTATGGATTACGGCACAGGTGCGGTAATGGCGGTTCCAGCTCACGATCAACGTGACTACGAATTCGCAACTAAGTACGGCATCGATATCATTCCAGTAATCAAGCCAGAAGATGGTTCTGAGCTAGATGTATCTGAAGCAGCTTACACTGAGAAAGGCGTACTGTTCGACTCTGGCGAATTCGATGGTCTTGCTTTCCAAGAAGCATTCGACGCAATTGCTGCGAAGCTAGAAGCTGAAGGCAAAGGTAAGAAAACAGTAAACTTCCGTCTACGTGACTGGGGTGTATCTCGTCAACGTTACTGGGGCGCGCCAATCCCAATGGTAACGACTGAAGACGGTGAAGTTCACCCAGTACCAGCAGACCAACTGCCAGTCATTCTTCCTGAAAATGTAGTAATGGATGGCGTAACTAGTCCAATCAAGGCTGACAAGTCTTGGGCAGAAACAACATTCAACGGCGAACCTGCCCTACGTGAGACAGACACGTTCGATACGTTCATGGAATCTTCTTGGTACTACGCGCGTTACTGTTCACCACAAGCGGACGATATTCTAGATCCAGAAAAAGCGAACTACTGGCTACCAGTAGACCAGTACATCGGTGGTATCGAGCACGCTTGTATGCACCTGCTTTACTCTCGCTTCTTCCACAAGCTTCTACGTGATGCGGGTTACGTGACGTCTGATGAACCATACAAAAAGCTTCTATGTCAAGGCATGGTGCTGGCTGATGCGTTCTATCACGAAAACGAAAAAGGCACCAAAGAGTGGGTTGCACCGACTGACGTAACGGTTGAACGTGACGGTAAAGGTCGCATCGAAAAAGCAGTCGACGATAAAGGCCGCGAAGTTGAGCACTCAGGCATGATCAAAATGTCTAAGTCGAAAAACAACGGTATCGACCCGCAAGAGATGGTTGATAAATATGGCGCTGATACAGTACGTCTATTTATGATGTTTGCATCACCTGCTGACATGACGCTTGAGTGGCAAGAGTCTGGCGTTGAAGGTGCAAACCGCTTCCTTAAACGTGTTTGGAAATTGGTTCACGCCCACTCATCTAAGGGTGCTGCCGAGGCAGTTAATGCTTCTTCACTTTCTGGCGACCAAAAAGCACTTCGCCGTGACGTTCACAAGACAATCGCAAAAGTAACCGACGATATTGACCGTCGCCAAACGTTCAATACTGCGATCGCTGCGATCATGGAACTGATGAACAAGCTTGCGAAAGCCCCTCAAGAATCTGCACAAGATCGTGCAATCCTTGATGAAGCTCTGAAAGCAGTGGTTCGCATGCTTTACCCAATGACGCCACACATCTCTTATGAAATGTGGATGGCCCTTGGTGAATCAAACGTAGACTCAGCAACATGGCCTACGTTTGACGAGAAAGCGCTGGTTGAAGACGAGAAGACTATCGTAGTCATGATCAACGGTAAGCTACGTGCGAAACTACAAGTTCCAGCTGATATCACAGAAGAAGCAGTGAAAGAACTTGGACTTAATGATGAGAACGCGATGAAATTCTTAGACGGCCTGACCATTCGTAAAGTGATATACGTGCCAGGTAAGCTACTTAATATCGTTGCAAACTGATCATCATATTGAAATTACGCCTTGTAGCAGCAAGCTAGGAATAATTTCACCCAAAATGTAAACAAAGCAGGGCTGTTCCATTCGCCCTGCTTACTTATCTCATGTTTTTTTTCATTCCTTTGAATAAAAATCATTAGATAAGTATTTTAATTAATGAGAGCCTCCTAAAAATGCGTCTGACTTCTAACTCATTTAAATTCGCTTGTGTTGTCTTAACTGCTAGCCTTCTTTCTGCGTGTGGATTCCAATTACGTGGCGACTATTCCGTTCCCGAAGAACTGTCAACCTTATCTCTAACCAGTTATGACCAGTACAGTACCTTCACCCGCGTCGTAAAAAATCAATTGCGCCTCAATGATGTTGAGGTTGTTATCCCAAGTGAAGATGTCGCAAATATTCATTTGCTTGGTGAAGGTGTAGGTGAACGTACTCTTTCTTTGTATCAAAACACTCGTGCAGCAGAAAAAGAGCTAACATTTCGCGCATCATATCGAGTTACCATACCTGATCTTGGTGCTAAAACTTTTAGTACAAGCGTAACTCGGAGCTACCTAGACAACCCATTAACTGCACTAGCGAAATCGGTTGAGCGTGACATGATCGAAGATGAAATGCGAAAGTTGGCTTCAACTCAAATTATACGCCAGATGGGTCGCTTAAGAGCTGACATTGAACTCCATGAACGATGCCTTGAAGAACAATTTGTTCCAAACAGTAAAGTGTATGAAGAAGAGTGTTTGAATGAGACGTTTAGCCTACAACTGCAAAATCTAGATGATGCGGAGATTAAAATTGAGACTGAGGAAACAGCTTTTGACTTCGATACAGATGTTGAGAGCAATACCGAAAAATAGGTTAAACCATGCGCATCTACGCCGATAAATTAGCCGAACAACTCAATAGACAGTCTCATAACATCTATCTACTGTTTGGTAATGAACCATTGCTCGTTCAAGAGTCCTATCAAGCGATTCGTAATAAGGCTCAATCAGAGGGTTTCGATGAGCATCATAGATTTACAGTCGATAGCAGCATTGATTGGAATGACGTTTACGACTGTTGCAATGCCTTAAGTTTGTTTTCATCGAAGCAAGTCATCGAATTAGAGGTTCCGGAAGCGGGTATCAACGCGGCTCACTCAAAAGAATTGGTTGCACTCTTACCCTCTTTGCATTCTGATATTCTTCTCATTGTGGTTGGCAGTAAACTCACCAAACCCCAAGAAAATGCTAAATGGTTTAAGGCCTACAACAACCAAGGATGCTGGGTCAGTTGTTTAACACCAGACATCCAAAGACTGCCTCAATTTGTCCAATATCGATGTAACGCATTAGGCTTAATTACGGATTTAGAAGCAAGACAAATGCTTGCGCAGTGGCATGAAGGTAATCTTCTAGCATTATCTCAGAGTTTAGAAAAACTGGCCCTACTCTACCCAGATGGCCAACTGACAGTCATACGCATTGAAGAAGCTTTAAGCCGGCATAATCACTTCACAGTGTTCCACTGGGTTGATGCGCTATTAGCTGGAAAAGAAAAACGTGCTCAACGTATTCTGCGCCAACTAGAAGCTGAATCCATTGAACCTGTTATTTTGATTCGCTCGATTCAAAAAGAGCTGTTGCTTCTACTCAAACTCCAGAGTGAATTAGCCAACTCCCCAGCAGGGCAGGTTTTTGATAAATATCGAATCTGGCAGTCTAAGCGGCCACTTTACAATAGTGCACTCTCTAGGCTGACAAACAATGCGATTCAATCCCGCCTAGGGCTCTTAGCGCAATGTGAAATATTAACGAAAACTCAGTACGACATTTCAGTCTGGCCAACTATTCACCAATTAAGTTTGGAGTTATGCCAGCCTTCTATCAACTTGCCCGCCTTACATTAAAAGCGTGCTATAATTCCCGGTTGAAAAACTTCCACTTACTATTTTAAGGACGCACTTTTGCTACGCGAAGAACTGAATAACTTTCTTGCTGATAAAGCAGATGATATGAAAGCACTGAACATTAAAACAATTGATGTTCAAGGAAAGTCAAGCATCACCGACTATATGATCATCTGCACTGGCACCTCTAAAACACATGTATCCTCAATCGCAGGTCATGTTGCGAACGAAGTTAAACTGGCTGGTATCGAAACGCTAGGAATGGACGGAGAAAAGGAAGGCGAATGGGTTGTTGTTGATATGGGCTCTACAATGCTACATGTCATGCAAGAAGAGCACCGAGAGTTGTATCAACTAGAAAAACTCTGGGGCTAACTTGTGAAAATACAACTGATTGCTGTTGGGACAAAAATGCCGAAATGGGTTGAGGAGGGCTTTCAAGAGTATCGCCGTCGATTCCCGCACGATATGCCTCTCGAGTTACTTGAGATAACCGCAGGTAAACGTGGAAAAAACGCCGATATTGCTCGAATCTTACAAAAAGAAGGCGAAGCAATGCTAGCGGCAGTACCCAAAGGCAATCGGATTGTGACTCTGGATATCCCAGGAAAACGCTGGGATACAGAGCAATTATCGCAACAACTGGAAGCATGGAAGCTTGATGCACGAGATGTATCTATTCTCATTGGTGGGCCTGAAGGTTTAGCCCCTGCATGCAAAGCGGCAGCAGAACAAAGTTGGTCTTTATCTCCGCTAACGCTTCCACATCCATTGGTTCGAGTTTTAATGGCAGAGAGCCTTTATCGAGCCTGGAGCATTACTGCTAAACACCCTTATCACCGAGAATAAGCC
>NZ_MCWZ01000309.1 GCF_002877365.1 Vibrio sp. 10N.261.55.A7 | reverse complement strand
TATTTATCATGAAAAAAACATCACTATTTAATGCCATTCTAGTTAGCTCTATTGCACTTTCTGTAGGTCTATCAACAACCGTCTCAGCTTCACCTATCGTAGTTCCTGACGCTCCTCAAATTGCGGCGAAAGGCTTTGTGTTACTTGATTTTCACTCAGGTAAAGTCTTAGCAGAAAAGGAGATGAACACGAAACTGTCTCCTGCTAGCTTAACGAAAATGATGACCAGCTATGTCATTGGTCAAGAAGTCGAGCGCGGCAACATTTCCCTGAAAGATGAAGTCACCATCAGTGAAAATGCTTGGGCTAAGAATTTCCCCGATTCTTCTAAGATGTTTATTGAAGTAGGTACAACGGTCACTGTTGAAGATCTAAACCGTGGCATCATCGTTCAATCGGGTAACGATGCCTGCGTGGCAATGGCTGAGCATATTGCAGGCTCTGAAGATGCCTTCGTTGACCTAATGAATGCCTGGGCAAGCTCAATTGGCATGACCAATACCCACTTTGCCAACGTGCATGGGCTGGATAACGATGAACTCTATTCCACCCCGTATGACATGGCACTACTTGGCTCAGCATTGATTCGTGACGTGCCAGATGAGTACCGTATTTACTCAGAAAAGAAATACACTTATAACGGCATCACCCAATACAACCGCAACGGTTTGTTATGGGACAAGAGCATGAATGTTGACGGCATCAAAACCGGACACACCAGCAATGCCGGTTACAGCTTAGTCAGTTCCGCGACCGAAGGAAAAATGCGCTTAGTTGCCGTTGTGATGGGAACAAAGAACGCTAATGCACGTAAATCCGAAAGTAAGAAGCTTCTAAGTTACGGGTTTAGATTCTTTGAAACCGTAGCGCCACATGCTGTGGGGGAAACCTTCGTCGAAGAAAAGATCTGGATGGGCAATAAAGACAAAGTCGCTTTAGGCGTTGATGTCGATACTTACGTCACCCTGCCTCGCGGCCAAGCCAAAAACCTTACAGCAAGCTTTGTTCTAGAAAGTGAGCTGGAAGCACCAATAATGAAAGGTGACGTGGTTGGTAAGCTCTTCTATCAACTAGAAGGCGATGATGTGGCTGAATACCCATTACTTGCCCTAGAAGACGTTGAGCAAGGCGGCATATTTAGCCGACTCTGGGATTACTTAGTACTGTTGTTCAAAGGTTTCTTTTAACCATTCAACTCTCCCAACCGAAAAAGCTGCTTGATGCAGCTTTTTTCATTTTGGCGTCATTCAACGGATCTTGAGATCACTCACAATTGGCAGTAATATGCGTGCCATACTCGTAATACAACCTTGGAGTCTCTACTATTATGAACATTAATTCAGACGCAAAATTGAAAGACTTGCTTGAATTCCCATGTTCTTTCACTTTTAAAGTGATGGGTTACGCGAAGCCTGAACTGCCAGAATTGGTACTAGAAGTTATTCAACGCCACGCTCCAGGTAACTACAGCCCAGACGTTAAGCCGAGTGCGAAAGGAACATATAACTCTGTTTCTGTGAATATCACTGCGACGTCCATCGAGCAGGTTGAAACGCTGTACAAAGAACTGGGTGACATCGACATTGTTCGCATGGTTCTATAATAAAGTTTAAACTTTAAAATAATATTGAAAGCAGCCTTAGCTGCTTTTTTATTATTTATCAAAAACTTAAATAACATCGCCTTTTTCATTGGTTATTTTGTGGTTATCAATTTGTAGTCCAGACTAATGAATGTGTTTATAATGCAATAACTTTATAAATCACTACGGAACTTGGAATGTCAAACCAATTAGTCGTAAAGCAACTCGGTCGACAAGACTATCATCCTGTATGGCAGGCTATGCACGAGTTTACCGACAATCGAACCGATGACAGTAGCGATGAAATTTGGCTGGTAGAACACAACCCTGTGTTCACTCAAGGCCAAGCCGGTAAAGCAGAACATATTCTCGCAGCAGGCGATATCCCTGTTGTACAAAGTGACCGTGGTGGTCAAGTCACTTATCACGGACCAGGTCAATTAGTCGCGTACTTCTTGATCAACCTAAGACGAAAAAAGCTTGGAGTGCGGGAGCTCGTTACTCATATCGAAAACCTCGTAATCAACACACTTAAAGCATACAATATCGACGCCGCAGCAAGACCCGACGCACCTGGCGTTTATGTCGACAATAAAAAAATCTGCTCCCTTGGTTTGAGAATCCGTAAAGGTTGCTCCTTCCATGGATTAGCACTTAATGTTGACATGGATTTATCACCATTCCTGCGAATTAACCCTTGCGGTTATCAAGGCATGGAAATGGCCCAAGTCAGTCAACTTGGCGGCCCCAAGGAACTGAAGCAAGTCGAACAACAGTTAATAGAAGAACTCGTAGCAGTACTTGACTATGAGCACGTTGAATTTTGCACTGAAGCCCTTAACGAGAAGTAGTAAAAACATGAGCAAACCGATTCAAATGGAAAAAGGCGTTAAGTACAGGGACGCTGACAAAATGGCGTTAATCCCAGTAAAAAATATGCCAACTGAGCAAAAAGAGATTTTACGTAAACCTGAGTGGATGAAAATAAAGCTTCCTTCAGACAGCCAACGTATTCAAGATATAAAATCGGCTTTACGTAAAAATAATCTTAGCTCAGTGTGTGAAGAAGCCTCTTGCCCTAACCTTGCAGAGTGCTTTAACCACGGTACGGCTACCTTCATGATCCTAGGTGCCATTTGTACTCGCCGTTGTCCATTTTGTGACGTTGCCCATGGTCGCCCATTAACTCCTGAAGCAGGTGAGCCACAAAAACTCGCTCAAACCATCAAAGATATGAAGCTCAAGTACGTAGTGGTGACGTCGGTAGATAGAGATGATCTTAGAGATGGCGGCGCGCAGCATTTTGCTGACTGTAACAAGGCGATTCGCGAACTGAATCCACACATCCATATCGAAACGCTTGTGCCTGACTTCCGTGGCCGTATGGACATTGCATTAGAGCTGCTTAAAGACAACCCACCGGATGTCTTCAACCACAACCTAGAAACCGCGCCTCGTCTTTATCGTAAAGCGCGTCCAGGCGCGAACTATAAATGGTCTCTTCAGCTTCTTCAGAAGTTCAAAGAGCAACATCCTAACGTTCCAACTAAGTCTGGCGTTATGATGGGACTAGGCGAAACCAAAGAAGAGATCATCCAAGTACTTAAAGATCTACGTGAACACGGCGTGAGTATGCTAACCCTAGGTCAATACCTAGCACCAAGCAGACACCACCTTCCAGTAGAACGCTACGTACCGCCATCTGAGTTTGATGAGCTTAAAGATATTGCGTTAGAGCTAGGATTCACTCACGCGGCTTGCGGCCCATTTGTTCGCTCTTCTTACCATGCAGACATGCAAGCACAAGGTAAAGAAGTGAAATAAGCCGCAGATAATACATGGGTTAACAGCCGTTAACACGAATTAAGCCGATGATCTCATCGGCTTTTTTATTGCCTATGATTAAATATATCAGCTTGAAGATTGAAACCACCTCATTAAATCGATACGCTTAATAAACTTGAGGAATACATTGTATCTATCATCGAAGATAGTTAAGGGACAGTCATGAATAAATTTGGATTATTGGCACTAATGATCGCAGCAGTTACCGCAGGCTGTAGCTCAAACACAAAACAAGACAACTTTAGAGAAGCCTCTTTCGAGCTTTGTAATACTGAAGTGGATCTCTATTCAGTCAGTGATGATGGCCGTGTTCGTATTGTCTGTTCTGACGGATCAAAATTTGCTCTGACTTCGGAAAAGACCCTAGATGTGATGCGTGACATTAATATCGACTACTGTGATGGTGAAGGTCTCGGTAAATTTAACGAAAGTCGAAAGTATTACTCATTCCGTTGTAAGTCAGGCACGTTATTAAGCATCTCTAAGTAACCCCTTCGAAATCATCGACCACGAACTATAAAAGCCCCGCTCTTAAACAAGAGCGGGGCTTTCGTATCTGCGCCATACAAAAAGGGAGCAACAAAAGCTCCCTTCCTTCACTTTTCAAAGCCGATTATTCAAATTCTAGGAAAGCACGCGGAGCTCAAGGGGGTAAATGAGCATGCACGACAACGATTTAAGCGTACAAGCACAAAAAAGGCTCCCATAAAGGAGCCTCTCAATTCGTATTTTCCAATCAAATAGCTTTAGTTCAAGGAAAAGGGGCGAAATTTGCTGATGTAAATGAGCACCTTTAACACAGAAATTAAGCTATTTGAGCCAGAAAAATTAAGCGTAAACCGGTAGGCGCTTACAGATTTCTAGTACCTTCGCTTTTGTTGCTTCAACAACAGACTCATCGCCCATGTTATCTAGAATGTCACACATCCAGCCAGCAAGCGCTTTTGCGTCAGCTTCAGAAAAACCACGACGAGTAATAGAAGGAGAACCTACACGGATACCAGAAGTAACGAACGGGCTGCGTGGGTCATTTGGTACAGAGTTCTTGTTAACCGTGATGTTAGCTGAACCTAGTGCTGCATCGGCTTCTTTACCAGTGATGTCTTTGTCGATTAGGTCAACTAAGAACAGGTGGTTCTCAGTAGAGCCTGAAACGATGTTGTAACCGCGAGCTAGGAATTCAGCAACCATTGCTTTAGCGTTAGCAACAACGCGCGCTTGGTATTCTTTGAATTCTGGCTCTAGAGCTTCTTTGAACGCGACCGCTTTACCAGCGATAACGTGCATTAGTGGGCCACCTTGACCACCAGGGAATACCGCTGAGTTCAACTTCTTGTACAGATCTTCACCTTCACATGAAAGGATAAGGCCGCCACGAGGACCAGCAAGTGTTTTGTGCGTTGTTGTTGTGACAACGTGCGCGTGCGGTACTGGGTTAGGATAAACACCCGCAGCGATTAGACCAGCAACGTGCGCCATGTCTACGAAGAAGTAAGCACCCACTTTGTCTGCAATTTCACGCATTCGTGCCCAATCACACACTTGAGAATATGCAGAGAAACCACCAATGATCATCTTAGGTTTATGCTCTACAGCCAGCGCTTCCATCTCTTCGTAGTTGATTTGACCTTTCTCATCAATACCGTAAGGGATGATGTCGTAAAGCTTACCTGAGAAGTTTACTGGAGAACCGTGAGTCAGGTGACCACCGTGAGCAAGGCTCATACCAAGCACTTTATCGCCTGGGTTAAGCAGTGCCATGTAAACCGCGTTGTTTGCTTGAGAACCAGAGTGAGGCTGTACGTTTGCGTATTCCGCGCCAAACAGTTTACATGCACGTTCAATGGCTAGAGTCTCTACTTTGTCTACGTACTCACAACCACCGTAGTAACGCTTACCTGGGTAACCTTCAGCGTATTTGTTCGTAAGCTGAGAGCCTTGAGCTTCCATTACACGTGGGCTGGTGTAGTTTTCAGATGCGATAAGCTCAATATGTTCTTCTTGGCGTACCGTCTCCTCTTGGATCGCTTCAAATAGGTCTGCATCGTAATCTGCAATGTTCATGTCACGTGTTAGCATCTGTATCTCCTGACTCAGATTGTACTGAAAGTTTCAAAAAAACCACACAACAACCCGACGCAAACGTTTACGTGGGTCGAATTTATGAAAAGCATTCTACATAATTTGATCTATATCATAAAGAGCAAATTCAATTTTTATCATGCAGTTTATTCATAATGGCTTACAAGGTTTATCATCCATAAGCGTGTAAAGTTATTGATTCGCATTTAAGCTGTCAAATTTCCGTTTTACACTCTGTAAAATGTTGATTACATAGGTTTACCCTAAATAACCCTCTCTATCTACCGAAAAGATCATCTTTTCTCTACTATTCGCCCCAATATCCCCTAGAAGAAAATAAAGTTGATGGAAAAACACACACGTAAAGAAGACTGGATCGCAATTCTAACTGGGACTTTCTTAGTCGCCCAGGGAGTCTTCTTTCTCCAATCGGCTCACCTGCTAACCGGTGGCACGACTGGGCTTGCACTTCTGCTTAGCCAGATTGTCTCTGTCTCGTTTGGTACTCTGTATTTTTTACTCAACTGCCCTTTCTACCTGCTAGCCTGGCAACGTTTTGGCAAGCGCTTTGCTTTTAACAGCGCTGTTTCTGGCGCGCTTGTCTCGGTGTTTGCCGATCACCTCTATCTGGTGATCACACTGGATACGATAAACGATACCTATTGTGCCATTGCAGGTGGATTACTGATGGGCCTTGGTATGTTGATTCTGTTTAGGCACCGTTCTAGCCTCGGGGGCTTCAATGTTCTTTGCCTCGTCATTCAAGACAGATTTGGAATTTCAGTGGGCAAAACTCAAATGGCTATCGATATCGCTATCTTGTTTGCCTCAGTATTCTTTGTTTCTCCTATGGTTATTGCTTTATCACTGCTCGGCGCGGTTGCCCTAAATGTTGTCTTAGCAATGAATCATAAGCCAACCCGCTATTCTGTTACCTACGGCTAACGACTCAAAGGCAGACGGGTCATTCCAATGAAAAAGGGCTCACTTATCAGTGAGCCCTTTTTATTCGTCTACGTGTTCAAAAAACGTATTTAATGAGCGCTTCGAGCTTTCACATCATGTTGTAGTGCTTTATTTAACTCGGCTTCTACATGACCCGGAGAGTGCGTAGCAATCGATATCAATCGATACATTGCAGGGATGACAAACAAGGTAACCAATGTCGCAAAGCCCATACCAAAGAAGATGACAGTACCCACCGCGACTCGACTTTCGTAGCCTGCGCCGGTAGACATAATCAGTGGAATGGCCCCTGCTAAGGTTGTGAATGCCGTCATCATGATTGGGCGTAAACGTCGAGCAGACGCATCAACGATCGCTTTCTCAAACTCAACACCACGGTCACGCAGTTGGTTGGCAAACTCAACAATCAATATGCCGTTTTTCGTCACCATACCAATAAGCATGATCATGCCAATCTGACTGTAGATATTCAGCCCTTGTGACATAAGCACTAGTCCAAGGAAACCACCAAACACCCCCATTGGAACAGTGAACATCACCACTAATGGGTTAATGAAACTCTCAAACTGTGCCGCAAGAACCAAATAGGCCACCAGCATCGCCAAGCCGAAGACGATCAACGTACTCGATTGGTTCTCTTTATAATCCTTTGATTCTCCTGAATAGCTAACGGACACATCGGACGGCAGAAGTTCAATGGCCTTTTCATCAAGGAAATCTAATGCATCACCCAGCGTGTACCCCTCTTCTACGTTTGCCGTAATCGTTATAGATTTTTGCTTGTTGTAGTGAGAAAGACGAATAGATGAAGCTACCTCTTCTATCGTTGTCACAGTATCTAGCGTGATCAACTCACCACTGTTGGTACGCAGGTAGATTTGGCTAAGGTCTGCCGCATTATTAAAGTTATTCTCATCGCCACGAAGATACACATCATATTCTTCGCCACGGTCGACAAACGTTGTTTCTGATTTACCACCAAGCATGATCTCTAAGGTTTCCGATATCTCAGCGACACTAATACCCAGCTCTGCCGCTCGTTGCTTGTCGACATTCACCACCAACTCTGGCGTCTTCTCAGAATAGTTGATGTTGGTGCCATTCATGATTGGTGAGTCTTCGGCAAGATCTTTCAACTTGTCAGCCCACTCCTGAAGCTCCTTGTAATCAGGACCACCCAATACGAATTGAACAGGCTCACTAGAGCCCCCTCTAAAGCCTGGCATGAATGGGAACACTCGTGCATCTGGAATGCCCGCAAGCGCTTGTCGAATTTTTCCTAACGCTTCTATCGCCGTTACATCACGTTCATTCCAGTCTTCAAGCACCATCACGACAAAGCCGGTTTGGTCGCCCGCATTTCCACCAAACGCCGGAGTTTCGGCACTGAATGACTTCAAGAAGTTCTCTTCAAGAAGTGGCATCAAACGCTCTTCAACAATATCCATGTTAGCCGACATACGGTTATAACTGGTTGCATCAGCCCCTCGAACAAAAGCAAAAATAACCCCTCTATCTTCTGTTGGAGCGAGTTGCGCAGGAACCTGTTGCATCAACGTGAAACTGCCACCAATACAAGCCACGATGATGATCGGAGCAACCCATCTAAAGCGAATCACTCTCTGCAAAATAGCGCGATACTTAGCTTCTAAAAATGCAAATGCACGATTCACTACCTGAGTAAAACGCGTTGGCTTTACATTGGCTTTTAGTATCTTGCTTCCAAGCACTGGAGTCAGCGTTAGTGCGATCAAAGAGGAGAAGATCACCGACATAGCAAGCAATACGGAAAACTCAGTAAACAGCAGTCCTACCATCCCATCCATAAAGGAAATGGGTAAAAATACCATCACAAGCACCAATGTTGTTGCAACAACGGCAAAGCCAACTTCTCTCGCGCCCTTATAGGCCGCAAGCAGTGGAGTCTCTCCTTGCTCAATATGATGATAGATATTTTCAATGACGACGATGGCGTCATCAACCACCAAACCGATCGATAAGATTAACGCCATTAACGTGATCAAGTTGATCGAGAAACCAAAGTAGTACGCAGCGATGAATGACGAGATCAAAGAGATTGGAACGGTAATCGCGGGTATAAGGGTTGCTCTCGCCTGCCCAATGAAGATGTAAAGAATCAGAACAACCAAACCGCCCGTAATGAACAGCGTGGTGTACACCTCAGAAATTGAGCGTTCAATAAAGATCGTGGTATCGTAATCGATGACAAGACTGGTTGCCTTAGGCAAAAACTGTTGAATGTCTTCCACTTCTTGACGAACCAATTTAGCGACATCAAGTGGGTTGGCATCAGACTGAGGCACAATACCAATGCTTAAATTCACAATGCCATTGGCTTTAAACGAGGCATTCTCATTACGCGCACCGAGGTAGACATCTGCCACGTCTTTCAAATAGATAGGTGAGTTGTCACTGGCTCGCTTAACGACCAGATACTCAAAGTCTTCGGCTTCGCTGTAAGCACGTACGGTGCGAACTGACATCGTAATAGAGTCATTACGAACTTCACCGCCAGGGCTTTCGATGTTTTCACGTCGAAGCGCAGTCGTAATGTCACTTGTGCTGACTCCGCGTCCTGCCATCACTTCTGGTTTTAACTTAACGTACATCACCTTATACAGGCCGCCAGAGAGATTCGACGAACTGACCCCAGATATGAGGCTGAATCGATCGATCAAGACACGCTCGGCATAGTCAGTAAGCTGAGTTCTGTCCATTTCCGAAGAACTGAGGTTTATATATATTGAAGGCTCACCCGACCCATTATTTTTATAAACTAAAGGGTCATCGGCTTCGTCGGGCAATGAACTCTGAGCTCTTGATACCGCATCACGAACATCGCTGATACCTGAATTGAGATCGTACCCAAGTTCAAAGGTAATGGTAATTCGAGAGAATCCGTTGCGAGTTGTGGAGACAATCTCATCGATGCCACTAATACCTGAAAGTTGATCTTCAAGGACGGTGGTGATTTGACTTTCTACTATAGTTGCTGAAGCGCCACTGTACGTAGTATTGATAGAGACCACAGGATATTCAATATCTGGCATCTCTCTAACCGCGAGTTTGGAAAATGAAACAATGCCAAACACACACAGCAACATACTAAGAACAAGAGCAGCAACGGGGCGTTTTACTGAAATATCAGACAACAACATCAGTTACTTTCCTTTTCTAAGGCGCTTTTTTCAATATCAAGCTCAGTGACAGAAACGCCGTCTCGCATATTTACAATGCCTTGAACTACGATCTTCTCGCCTATTTCAACGCCTTCAGCAATCACGACTTGGTTTTCCACACGTTCTGCCAATATAACTTCGGTACGCTTCGCCACGTTGTCATCACCAATCACATACACAAATCGCTTCGTACCAGAGTACTCCAATGCTTGTGCTGGGATGATCGGCGCTTCAATCGTCGAAAACGCCATATAAGCTGACGCCAACATACCAGGCTTCAAAACACTTTCTGGGTTATCGAAATTAACGCGCACACGCAGATTCAATGTTTCTGTATTGACTCGAGAGTCAATACCAACCAGCTCACCATCAAAGGTTCGATTACCCCACGCCGAGGTTGTGATACTCACCTTCATACCTTGACTCAGGCGCGACAAGTAGCGCTCTGGCACGAGTAAATCGAGCTGCATGACCGACAAATCATCGAGCGTAAGAAGGTGACTGCCAGCTGTCACTAACTCACCAGGGCTTAAGTCAATGAAGCCAATGGTGCCCGTAAAGGGGGCGGACAGATTAAGGTCTTGCAAATTGGCTTGAGCAGCATCGAGACGCGCTTGAGCAATTTCGACACTGGCTTTTTGACCGTCGATTGACGTTTGAGTAATCGCATTGCTTTTCGACAAACGTTCAAATTCTCGCAGCTTTCTTTGCTCATCCGTTAAGTAGGCTTTCGCTTCCTTTTCAGCAGCCTTTGCCTTGTCATCATTCAATTGAACCAACAACTGACCTTTCTGCACCGTTTGATTTGCCTTAACAGGAATTTGGGTAACCTTACCAGCCACCTCTGGCGACACAACAATCGCCTGCTTGGCTTCTAGCTTACCCACCAAGGTTAATGATTGAGACACTTGATGAACCTGAACCTCTTCGGTAATCACCGTTACCGCCTGATTACCTTGAGATCGTTTGGCATGCGCCAGCGATGTAGACGTTAGAATAGACAACGCCAATAACTTTATGATTATTTTATTTTTCATGATTGGAATCTACAAAATAGGAACTATCAATATAATACCCTGTCCGCACTATTGATAACGTCAAGTAGTGTAAATAATAGAAAACAAACCAGACATTTAGACACTCCCCTCCAGACAAAATGGTTATTTCCTAGCAGCTTTGTCCAAAAAGGCAGCATTCAATCTAAATTCCCAAGAAAACTCTTTACAGCTTTTCCGAGTTTGCTATGATGCGCTCCGCACTTGAATGACGCGTTGGGAAAACATCATTTAGGTTTACTTTTACAAGAAAGTAATAAAAGTGCCCCCTGGAGGGGTTCCCGAGTGGCCAAAGGGAGCAGACTGTAAATCTGCCGGCTCCGCCTTCGATGGTTCGAATCCGTCCCCCTCCACCATATTCTCTTGTGACTTTCCTGTGTGAATGTTGTGAGAAACGCTTGGAAATCGTGTTGGGAAAACAGTTTCTAAGGATAAAAATACCCTGGAGGGGTTCCCGAGTG
>NZ_MCWZ01000308.1 GCF_002877365.1 Vibrio sp. 10N.261.55.A7 | reverse complement strand
ATCTTTGACCGTTCAGGACATAAAGCGGAATTTACTGAGGCTGGGCTATTATTAATGGAGCAAGGCAGGCTTATTCTTCTGTCTTCTCGTGATCTCGTCGATAGAGCATCAGCGCTCGCAAATGGATGGGAACTTGAACTGACCATTTCATTCGATGGGATAATACCAGTAGGAAACTTTTTCCCGTTAGTCACTCGTCTTGAGGAAACCAGCAACACCAAGATCAAATTGCAAGAGGAGATCTTAGCAGGTTGTTGGGAATCGCTAATGCTAGGGCGTGCGGATCTTCTGGTTTGCCCGAACACTGGCATGATCCCGCACGATCTTAAAACCGAATGTATTGGCTCTATGTCTATGGTATGGGTGGCTGCAGAGTCTCATTATGTCCACAAACGAGTAGGGGAATTTAATGAGAAAGAGCGTCAGAAGTACAAAATCATCGCCATCGCAGATACAGCAAGAGAGCATCCAATACGAACGGTCAATATTATTGACAAGCAGCCTCTATTAACCGTGACGACCTTTCACGCAAAAGTAAACGCGCTTATCGCAGGCATTGGTATTGGCACATTGCCGAGACAAGTAGCAGAACCTTTGATTCAACAGAATAAACTAAAACTGATCGAGGGAACGTCGAGTCAAGACATTGATATTGTGCTCGCTTGGAAGCGAAATAAAATGGGTAATGCGAAGAGTTGGTGCATTCGCTATCTAAAAGAGCATTGGCAACTAATCGTATAAAAATGTAAGGCTAGTATGACTTTCATTAACTACTAGCCTCAATTCATTACGACACTCTTAAGCTAGTCTTTTAATCTGAGAACCATGTCGGCTGTGCCATCTGCGAACTGTACGTCGACTTCAAACCCTAACTTTTGAGCCAACGTTAACATTCCTCTGTTTGTAGGCATTGTCATTCCTGAGATTTGATCCGTACCTTTATCTTTGCAATATCGTATGATCTTATTCATTAACAATTTACCTAATCCGTTTCCTTTTAGATCTGAGCGGATCAAAATAGCAAATTCGGCATCACTGTTTTGTGGATTGATCAGTGCCCTAGAAACACCGATGATCGAAGGATTGCCGTCAGTATTAGAAACGGCGACAAAGGCCATTTCTCGGTCGTAATCAATTTGAGTAAAGTTTGCTAACGCTTCGTGGTTAAACTCACCTACATCGGTAAAGAATCGCTTATACAGGTCTTCTTTCGATACGTTATGAATGAACTCAGCGTGCAGTGGTTCATCCTCAGGTAAAATCGGCCTAAGTAGTATGTTGGTTTTATCTCGAAGCGTGAGGGCTTCTTCCATCTCGACAGGATAGGGGCGAATAGCGAGCCTTTGATGTGCATCAGAATGATAAGATTTCAACACTAGATCAGCATCGAGAACGGTAAACTCACTCCCATTCGCAAGGACTGGATGAATATCCAGTGTATCCACTTCAGGGCAATCGACGACCATCTGAGACAACCTCACCAAGAATTCAGATAACCCTTCAATATTCATTGGTTCTGGCAGCTTCTGAGGCCGAATCTTCCCTCCTTTAATGGCTCTCACTATCAGATAACGAGCCAACGTCATGTTCAAAGGAGGAAGCGCCGCGGCTGCATCAATAGATTCATCCCATTCCGATCCACCTTGTCCAAGTAAAATGACTGGACCGAAGGTAGAATCGGTTTTCACTTTAATTCGTATTTCTTCACCACCCGCGAGTTTCCCCATACCTTGTACAAGAAGGCCGTGAACATTGGCAGCTGGATAAGATAGCTTGGTTCTATCAAGAATGGCTTGCGCTGCATTGGCAACCTCGACGCTGTTTCTGAGGTTTAGCATTACACCGTGTACATCGGATTTATGGGCAATATCCGGAGAACGTAGTTTCACTGCCACCGGGTAGCCAATTTGCTCTGCCACATGCACGGCTTCAACAGCGTCTGACGCTATCCAAGTAGGTAAAACGTCAAAATTGAAATATTTCAAAAACTCACCGATTTGATGAGTGTCCAAAGTGGTTAAGTTTTTGTCCTCAAGCTTCCTTTTGATCCACTCTTTGGCTTGATTGAGTTCAGCAATATGCACTGGTTCAGAAGAGGTTGGCGTTTCCATTAATTGTTTCTGGTTTCTTCTGTACTCCACAAGGTGCATGAACGCTACGACGGCACTTTCAGGTGTTCGATAAGTTGGAATACCTGCTTCGGTAAAGACATGCCGAGCGGCTTTAGCCGTTTGCTCTCCAGACCAATTCGTTAATATATTAAACTGAGAATGCTTGGGGTGCGCTTTGATGGCTTCGACAATCTTTTGAGCCGTTTGTTCAGAGAGAGAGACAGGAGAAGGGCTGTGCATAATTAGTATGGCATCAGCGACATTACTGTCCATTAATACGTTTAGAGTAGAAATGTATCGTTCATGATCCGCATCGCCTACCATGTCTATAGGGTTACTTCTAGACCAACTCGGGGGCAGGACGCTATCAAGCTTGTCTTTGATTTCGCTATTAAGTTTGGCCAGTTTTCCACCACGCTCTAAAAGCGTATCAACAGCCATAATGGCAGGGCCACCACCATTGGTTATGATGGCTAAACGTTCGCCTCTTAGAGGAACTGAATGTGTGAGTGTCTCTACGGCGGCGAATAGTTCATGAGTATTTTTAACACGTAACATACCCGTACGTCGAATTGCAGAATCATAGATGATATCTAGAGTGTCATCGCCTCCAGTATGTCTCATAGCGGCTTTACGACCACCGGCTGTTCGACCACCTTTTAGTACGAGAATTCTTCTATTTCGTGAGGCTGCACGTGCCGCTGACATGAACCTTCGTGCATCCTTAATGGTATCGACATACAGTAAAATGGCTTCGGTATGAGAATCCATACTTAAACGATCAAGAAGCTCAGCAAAATCAATATCTACGGCATTACCTAAAGAGACAAACGCTGAAAAACCAATATTTTTGTCGTTTGCCCAATCCAAAATCGTTGTACACACCGCAGCAGATTGAGAAATAAAAGCAATTTTCCCAGGTAACGCAGTGATAGGTGAAAAGGATCCATTGAATTTAAGCCAGGGAAGCATGATTCCCAAACTGTTTGGACCGAGTATCCGCATATTAGCGCGACGCGCAATGGCCAGGCACTGAGACTGTATTGTGTCTTCCCCTTCCTCCGCCATGTCAGAAGAAAGAATGATTGCCGTTGAAACGCCTTTCTCTGCGAGTTCTGAAACAAGCGCAACATTGCGACTGGCGTGCGTACATAAGATCGCGATATCAGGAGTGATAGGAAGTGCGTCAATTGTTTTGTAAGCTAGAACACCACAAACAGATGGGTATTTCGGGCTAACTGGCATAATAGCCCCCTCAAAACCACCAAGTAACAGGTTCTTCATCACTATATTCCCAGCACGTCGATCTTTAATTGACGCTCCGATAACGGCTACAGACTTAGGTTTAAGTAACTGATCTAGTGTATTCATGCCAAACTCAATTGATTCGTGATATGCATAGATTAATCAATAAAGCGTTTTCGTGAGAACATTTCGCTCTCGTTATGTACAGTTAAACGAAGGAGAAAAGTGACTTTGTGCCATGCATCACAGAGTATTGATATATAATTAAAATGTTGGCTTGATTCCAAGCCTTTCAATCGGCATGATTTATGGTAATTCATACTAAGGACATAAGTGCATTTCATGAAAAAGATTTCAATTGTTGGACTATCTGTACTTCTATCGGCATGTGCATCTGATACATACATTACTGATGTGACTTCAGAGAGCTATAAAGAAGATTACAAAGTTGCAGAAGTAGAGCAACCAGTAGTGTCTGAACAGGGTGCAGCAGAAGGTATTACCGAAGCCAATGTCGACACTAAGACCGTCAACGTAGCGCCAACAAAAGAAACGCAGATGGTTGTTAAAACGAACTCTAATGCATCTTCAGTTGCTATTATTCCCCCAACATCCAAGCAAGTCGCTATGAATCCGCGCTACGGTTATACAATTCAAGTTGTTGCGGTGGGCTCTCAAACGAAAGTCGATGAATTTGCTCGTAAACTTCCAATGACGGAGAAGCAACCTATTTGGGAAAATTACAAAGTCGTTAATGGTACAAAGTGGTATACCGTTCTATTCGGTGACTACGCAACACAAGCTGATGCGAAAGAAGCGATTGCAACTTTGCCTAGTGAATTTAGAAACCTTAAGCCATTTGTGAAGAGTATTGATTCTATTAAAAACTCTGAATTCCCAACGTTGAATAAATTAAACTAAGGGTAACAATTTAGCTGATTGATACAACGAAGCTAAAACAATTGGTATTTCGGTGAAGATTCCATCAAGTGAGCCAAAACCGCGTAAAACAAAGTAACTTACGCTATCGTTTTGGCTCATTTTCATTATTATAACTTCAACTTTTGTAGCTTTACGGAAACTACGTTAATGACTAAAACAACCATTCTTCTGCTGTGTGGCGGCGGATCCTCTGAGCACGAGGTATCGTTACTATCTGCAAATTATTTACAACAGCAGCTTTCAGTGACTTCTCACTTCAATGTCATACGCATAGAAATGCGAAACAATGGTTGGTTCAACGATTTAGGTCAGTTGGTTTCCCTCGATACAAACAAGGCGACGCTAGAGTCGAGTGAATCTAGTACATCGATTGATTTTGTCATCCCATGTATTCACGGGTTTCCAGGTGAAACAGGAGATATTCAATCCATGTTAGAGCTTGCTGGTATTCCTTACCTAGGGTGTGGGCCAGAAGCCAGTACAAACAGTTTCAATAAAATCACTTCGAAGCTTTGGTACGATGCACTCGGCATTCCTAATACACCGTATCTATTTTTATCTGAAAACAGTGAAGATGCCTATACACAGGCTGCGACTTCGCTAGAAGAGTGGGGAAGTGTATTTGTAAAAGCGGCGAGACAAGGCTCCTCCGTAGGATGTTACAAGGTAACAAACCTTGACGAGCTAAAACCTTCAATAGACGCTGCCTTTGGCTATTCTGACCAGGTTCTTATTGAAAAAGCAGTCAAACCAAGAGAACTTGAAGTTGCCGCTTATGAATTTGAAGGAACACTGTATATCTCTAAGCCTGGTGAGGTGATTGCTCCTTCGGATGCTTTCTATTCTTACGAAGAGAAGTACAGTGCAAACAGCCACTCTAGTACTGTTATCGAAGCAACAGATCTCACTGAGAGCCAGCGAGAGGTCATTGCAGAGAGCGCTCATAAGGTCTTCAAGCAAATGAGGCTACGTCACTTGTCGAGAATTGATTTCTTCTTAACAGAAGATGGGAATATTTACCTCAATGAAGTCAATACTTTCCCTGGTATGACACCCATTTCAATGTTTCCCAAGATGCTCGAAAACAATGGCCACCAATTCTCTGAGTTCTTAGCGAACTGTGTCGAGTCTTCTATTAGAGCTTGAGCCTCTATTCCCAAGGCCTAATCGTTATAAACGTTTGTTGTTCGTCCTCTGCTTTCTGCTTAAGGCCAATATACTGGTAAGGCATGGCAGGGGATAGCCAACGTCCAAACTTCTGAATCTCTTTGATATTGGAACCATTATTGGCCAAATGTTTTGCAGCACCTACACGTGTCGAATGGCCAGAAAAATTAACGGGTAACTCAAGTATTTCGCTCGCACCTTTGAGTACTCGATATATTGATGAGTCATCCATCTTACGTTGGCTAATATTTCCGTGCTTATCTATCGCACTGAACAATACCCCTTCATCAATTTCGCCTAACGTAGCAAGCCACTGTTTTAAAACATAAGAGGCTCTACCGCTTAACCTGTATGTATGATCAGAAATGTCTAAAGCGACAAAATCATCGTATAGATGAGTATTGGTAAGCATCAACCTTTTGAGTTCTGAACGTTTTAAAGCACATTCAAACATCAGGTAACAGATAGATAAATCACGCACAGCTTTTGGGGTAGGTGATTGCATTAGAATAGTGTCGAGCGATTGTAAGTGTTCAGCTGTAAAAACGGCTGCTTGCTTTGCGTCTCCATGCTTATCAAGTCGGTACTTGGCGAGCAACAGTCGGATTTGGCTATTGGCAACAGGGTCTGAATCTGCGAGTAATCGATGGACTAACGATATAGTCACACTGTAACGTTTTAGAGTTGAAAACTTTCTTTTCTCAGATTCATGCTCAATGAAACGCCTTACCGCGGTCACTGAAGCTGGAAGTGATCGAACATGTTTTTGCAAACAAAAATGATTGAACACATTCCAGTCTTTAACCATAGCCAACATAGAATTTCGAGAGTATTGAAACTGAGTCAATAACTCAAACTGCTCAATAGAAATATCTGACGAAAACACAGTACGCCATTGATTTAACGCTTCTTTGTCAGTGATCCTTTCAATCTTTTTCCGCATAAAAAACGTCTACGAAATCATATATAAATCGCAATATACTTGATAACACGTCAGATACAATTATTATTTAATTAACTACAACAATATGAATATTGCATATGGCCGTTACTATTTACAAAGGTTTCAACCTAAAATCTGCTGATAGCAGTAGCGATGTTTGGCAAGCTAAAATCAAAAACCATGTTTTATCCGGTAGTTTAGCCGCAGTTAAAAAGAGTATCGATTGGTTTTGCGATACCGCCACGATCATTGACCCTAAAGAATTTTCAACTGTTGGAAAGAAGCGTGAGGCTTCTGGTTCTCCACAGGCTGAAAACTTTAATGGCTTTGCCTTGAAAAATGACACAGGTGAGCCTAATGCTTGGTACTGTTTTTTCAATGGCCGACTCATAAAGGGGTCGAAGATAGCGATACAAAAACACATTGAAGCGTATATAATCGCAAAACAAAAATCAGAGCAACAGAGAAAGTAGTACTAATGAGTCTCGTATATTCAACGGAATCTGGCCGAATTAAACCAGAAGAAGCAGTAGCAGAACGTCCAAAAGGTGATGGCATTGTTCGAATCCAGAAACAAACTAAAGGACGTAAAGGCAAAGGCGTTAGTATTGTCTCTGGCCTTGATTTAGACGATGTACAATTGAAACTAGTCGCTGCTGAACTTAAAAAAGTTTGTGGCTGTGGTGGTTCAGTCAAAGCAGGTACGATTGAGATCCAAGGTGATGCTAGGGACAAAATCAAAGCGCATCTTGAGAAAAAAGGCCATATCGTAAAACTGGCTGGCGGTTAGAGAGCCAAGAAGGATAATGACTAGTGAACATCGATAGATAGTAAACTAGTTATTATCTACTTTATGGTAAATCACCATTATGTTTAATAGTAGGAGGTTCTAACGGCATAGGTACAACTGGAAGGGTAATTACTAAAGAAGCCTTAAATTTAATTTAACATAAGATAGATAATACGCACTGAGATTGTAGGAGCAATTTAGTAATGTCACTTTTGAGCTAGATTAAAATGTCACCTTAGTACCGGTTGCTGACTACATTTCATGTACCAGCTTCGGTTACTGAGGACTACTGAGGACTACTGAGATGTTGATTGCCATGAGTGAAAAAGAAATTATTCGATTCAAAGTTATTCAAGATGTTTGTGATCACCGCTTACGTCGTGCTGATGCCGCAGAGATACTCTCCTTAAGCGGGCGTCAGGTTCAAAGGTTAATGAATAAGTTACGTGAACATGGCGCGGCCAGTTTGACGCATGCTTCTAGAGGCAAACCAAGTAATCGTCGTTATTCCGAGGATTATCGTAAAGAGATTCTCTCGACTATCCATAAACACTATTCTGATTTCTCACCCACATTTGCACGTGAAAAACTGGTAAAAAACCATAACTTAGTTATTTCTCTAGAGACACTTCGCCAATGGATGATTACCGACAACCTTTGGATCCCGCATTCACAGCGTAAGCCTAGAGTCTATCAACCTCGTTACCGTCGAGATTGTCTTGGTGAATTAATCCAAATAGACGGCTCTCACCACGATTGGTTTGAAGGACGCAGTGAAAAATGTTGCCTGTTGGTGTTTATAGATGATGCGACAAGTAGGAACATGAATTTGCGATTCAGTGAAACAGAATCAGCGTTTGACTATATGATGTCCACTCGCGAATACCTAAACGACCACGGGAAGCCCACGGCTTTTTACAGCGATCGACACGCCATTTTTCACTCAAGTAACAAAAAAGCTGTCGAGTCGAAATACCCGACTCAATATGGCCGTATGTTAAAAGATCTCGGTATTGAGTTAATTTGTGCGAACAGTTCTCAAGCCAAAGGACGTGTTGAGCGTGCGAACTTGACACTACAAGATCGGCTAGTTAAAGAGATGCGATTGCAAAATATAAACACTATTGAAGAAGCAAATAGCTGGCTACCCTACTTCATCGATGACTTTAATCAACGCTTCGCCAAAGCAGCAAATTACCCCAAAAACATGCATAGAATTGTACGCGAAAACACATCGGATTTAGATGATATTTTCTCATGGCAAGACACTCGAAAGCTCAGTAAGTCACTGACATTCCAGTATGACAAAGTAATTTACTTAGTTGAAAATACCGAAGAAAATACCAAGCTCGTCAATGAGGTGGTTAAAATATTGGATTATCCAGACGGCAGTATTGCTGTTCAATATGGCCATCGAAACCTGAACTTCAAGACTTTCGATAAATTGGCTAAAGTTGACCAAGGCCAAGTCGTCGACAACAAACGATTAGGCCAAGTACTGCGTTTTGCACAGCAAAAACAAGAGGAATTTGAGAAAAATCAGACTAGAGAGCGAAGCAAAAGTTCTCCAAGACGCACAGCTCAAAGACGGGCAAGAGAGCAACAATTAAAGGCTCTCAACCCTGTACTAGTTGAACCAGAATTATTTGAAGCAAGCGATTCTAGGAAGTGACTAAAGTTTAGTCGTTAGATACACATATATGTTCAATTCTTATACTGACCTTAAAAAACCGACTTAAAGCATGCTGCCATTGTATAGGTAACTGAGCACCTGTTGGGTAGTAACCGGAGGTATTCATACATGTCGCGCGAGAAAAACTATGGTGATACCTTGCTTCTGGTTTGTCACCGTTTAAAGATGTAGATGTCATCTTCATTTGAGCAAAACGATTATTAATTTTAATCAAGCTAAACCCTAGTGAACTTGATAAATCAAAACCAGCTTGTTGCATCACCGCTACATGATGAGTCATACCTGGGGGGCGATTCTGAAGATAGGAAGGCATAATAGAATACCCCTCTCGCTCCCCTGGAGCACCAGACGCATAACGATTAATACCTTGCTGAGAAGTATTACTTAAGACTTGCTGATTTAGACTTCCTCTCAGATCAAAAATATTGACAGGAGCTAACTTTACAGATTTTTTTTGGGTATCAACCACCCCCATATACCATTGCCCTGGCAAACCTAACTCCCAGTCAACAACACTTTCATTGTCAATACTTAAGTTGCTTGTAGCATCAGAATTATATGGCATATAGAAACCTCCAAAAAAAGAAGTACATCCTAACATGGTTTAAATACGATTATGTTCAACGTGACATTTCTACTTTGCTGAAGGAAGGACATTTTAAAATGGGATTGACAGAGATATCGAATTAGTAGGCTCAGAAATGCTGTCTTTAGCAACCATTAACATAAACCTAAGATCGAAAGCCGGCTGAGGTTTCTATCGATACTTATTAATAATCACCTGATACTACGTTATTCCTTTGTCATTCTTCTGAGTTCTAATTATGTCGATTCCTTTTTCTAGCTCAGAAACAACTTTAGGGTCAATATTCTTGTTAAACGCATAAACGACCTTTCACTAATTGTTCGGCAAGTATCGTGAAAGACGTTGCTTCTTGCATAGAGTTTCTGGGGATCCCAAGCTTAAGCAGAGACTGCTCTCCAATATCGTCACGAATCACTCCAATTTTATATCGATGCATCTCCACTGAATCGTTAATGATTATGTTGTCTCGCTTTCTAGCAAGCACTATGACCTTAATATCAGTAATAGGCCCAACCCAGTTGAAAAGATTTTCTCTGTGCTCAGTGCGAAGCCATACGAACAACACTGCGTGACATCGTCACTTGATCGATTCTATTCTTTGTGTGGAAGCGTGACCGTGTGATTAATCAGAATGAAACACTGCCCAATATTCAAGGCAGCTTCTCCGCTGTAATTAAATTACAAATAGGGAATCACAAATTCTTGAGTAGTACACCATAACGTCATAAGTCATTGTTATTTAGTTATAATTGCCCCACCAGGTTAACCTTTGTTCTAACAACACAACCCATATCAAATTTGATATTTTACGTGCTTTAATTTAAATACCCACTTAGCTGTGTAGATTGTAATAGCAAGATATTTAGTTATAGTGCGTTAAGATTAATGAGTAGAAAATGCCCTACTCTTTTTCTCCATGCTCAGATCTAATTTGTTCAGCAACCAGCTTAATCGCCTGTGCCGTGCTCATTCCTGTTTTCATTAACTCTTGGATACGTTCCACAGCCTGTTGTTGTTCTTCATGGGAAAGGGATAAATCATCAAACATAAAAAAGCTCCTCTATAAATGAGGAGCTGACTATATACTGAATCACTTTTAAGGGATAGAGGTATTAATAACTACCAAGAAAGTTAACATAAACGCCCATCGAATTTTCATTGGTATAGCTACCACCGATGTCGAGCTGGAACAGGTTCAACGGTGAGATACCAATACCAGCAGTAATAGTGTCATCACTATTTTCATAGGCGAGATTTCGTTTGTAACCAGCTCGGAGCTTTAATTGACGCATAACATCAATTTCCCCCCCTACCCTTAGCCATTGAGTATTGTCATCAAAACCAGTGAAGCGTTCATCTTCATTAATATCGTAATCAACACTGAGCGTTGCGTAATCTGCAACGATCCCTGCGCCTACTGTATATTGTGGTCTCATTTGGTATGCATAGCCGATATCTAGCGTGCGACTTTGGCTCGAATCGATACTGCTTGTAATTGTCTGTGTCGAAGTAATGGTATTAATATCTCGAGAAATCAAATTAGTCGCACTAAAACCTAATCGCAAAGGGCCATGAAACCAAAGGAAACCTGCATCCATGTTAAACATGGTTTCGCCTGTTCCGTCATCAGCTACATCTTTAATATCGTAGTTATTTAGGTTTGCTGAATAAACGTAAGTGTATATTCTTTGTATTTTAGGAGAAACACCAAAGGATATGTGTTGGCCGAGAAATGTTTGATACTTAGCTAAAGATATGCCGATTTCTGTCACACCAATCGCGACGGCATTCACAGCGCTTAGTTCCGCATTTACCAGTGTGTCAGTAGCGGAATTTCCAGTATTGGCACCAGTATAAATATCCGGAGCAGCGAAAGATTCAACATAGGCTTTACCAAAGATGTTTGCTGCAATGTACTGATTCGGTATGGCAAACGCGACAACACCACCAATTTCAAGCTTTGCTTTATCGCCTTCAAGCGCATCTAACGATTCCTGTAATGAGGCAACATCATCGAGGTTAGGGTTACTAGAATCAATAGAATCGATAAGACTGGCAGCTCGATCAAGATCATCGACCATATTATCTTCATCGCTGTATGATAAACCTATACTTGGGATGATCATTCCAACGTCATCATTACGTCGATAGATCGCTGTCAAAGCAGGGTTATAGAAAGGGGCCGTTAGAAAGTTGGCTGATACAACACCGACTCCACCCATAGCGTCACCGCGAGCCTCGATTGCATAGTTTGCCGCATTTGCGCTTGACGCACCAATAGCCACAGCTAATGTCAAAAATCTATAAGTCGTTTTCATAATAATATAAACATTTATTCCCTTAAGGTTTATAACGACTTATTGTGTATTAACTTTAGCTATTCCTCTAGTGAAACGTCATATGTTTTGCTAATTATTTGAGATTGTTCGATTAATACCTGCCCTTGCCACCGTTGGTTGGTCATAGATACGGCAAGAACATATCTATCAGGAGCAATGTTGCTCGGGTTGAACGAGGTCGGATAATCTGATTCATAACTACGACTCCATACCTCATTATACTTGCCGTCAATATAGTCGTATAACGCGACCGATAAACTAGGTAGTGGACAGTTGTCGTTTAGCAGTGCGTTTTTTTCTACTGCCCATTGATCTTTTGACTGCCAACGAACAACTTGCTTTGCTTTCGAATCAGCAAAAACTACCCAAGAGCTCCATGTCTCCTGATCGACTGCTGTTACATCAACACGATAAAGCCCCATCAAAGCTCTACTGTTCAGGTTATAACGCTTCTGGTAAACGACCTTTTTACTGTCGTTTACTTGCGACTCATTCACTGCAAATTCACTATCCGTTGATACTGGCTTATCTACCCATCGCTTGAAAACGATATTTTCAATGTCCTTCGTTGCTTCTATTGATACAGTGATATTATGAATATCACGACCTGGGCTTTGAACATTAGTCCGCCGAATTGATGCTGATGAAATCCACTCAGGTAAACGTTTATTGTCTAGCCCTTTACCACAGTCAACTTGTAAAGAGTGTAGAAGCAACTTATTGAGATGCTCCTGTGTAGAACGGCTGTCATCTTGCTGATGAACTTCAACAATAGAACTGAACATTGCATCAAGATCATCTTCAAGTAGATATTGATGAGCCTGAGTCAAAGGAGTATTTGACTCAAACCATTCAACACTGCTTGCTGCGATAGGAAAACTTATTGCAACACATACCCATTTAGCAAACTTTAGCATCAAGCTTTCATCTTATATCCAACACCACGAAGTGTTTCAATTTCTAGACCCGATAATTTTTGTCTTAACTGAAGAACGTGAGTGTCTACCGTTCTTGTTGTAGGGAAGTGATTGTAACCCCATACATGATCAAGTAACTCATCGCGCGTGAATACTCGTCCTAGATTACTCGCTAAAAATAGTAACAAATCGAACTCTGTTCTAGTTAAAGTAATTGCTTCATCTTGGTAATGCACTTCCCGCGTTGCTTTGTCTATCACTAGATTCTTTGTCACGACCTTCGAGTCATCAATGCCTTCAGATTCCGGCAATCTCAGTTGAGCTCTTATCCTTGCGAATAGTTCCGCTTCAGCGAATGGTTTTGTTAAATAGTCATTTGCACCCGAGTCTAGGCCTGCCACTTTATCTTTAACCGTTACTAGCGCAGTTAATAAAATAACGGGCACATCCTTAAGTTGCTTCCAACCCTGAAGATGTTCAACTGAATCGCCATCAGGCAATTGGCGGTCTAATATTACAATGTCCGCTTTTTCCCAATGCTGAGCTACACTCGCAATAGTTTCAGCATGTAGACATTCATATCCTGCTTGCTCAAGGCTCACTAATAGACCATCAGCTAGGTTTTTATCGTCTTCAACTAGTAGCAGTGTCTGTTTCACAGGGTATCTCCAAAATAAAAGTAGTTGGTGGTCCGATAAGAGTCATTTTTCCTCCCATTCGTCCAACCATTGATTCAACAATTGTCAGGCCTAACCCTAAACCCGCTTTACTTACAAACGGCTTTTTAAGGTTTCGCCAATCTCGATGTGATAACTCACCTTGATCGATTACTTTGATCGTTAGACGATCTGTCGACGTGGTCACATCTATTAATATCGGTGCAACACCATATTTGATGGCATTGCGAACTAGGTTATCTATACAGTTACTTAACCAATAAACATTGAGCTTTGCTGCTCGATCTTCATTGATCTTAAAATCTAAATCGCCATGGAACTCATCCGATACTTTATACTCAAGCCATTCAGATACAGATGGTACCCATTCTGTGTTAAGGGGTTTGTTATCAGACTGCAAATAATCTTTACTTGCTTCAGCTAATTGTCTTAATCGACGAGAATCTTCGCACAAACGCCTGAATTCATCGTAAACGCTTTCCGGTAATTGCTCAAACTCTCGACGAAACCCTTCAACGGTTAACGACAAACTCGCAATAGGCGTTCGGAGTTCGTGAGTCAATATCTGAAGAACCAGCATTCGGCTTCTCATTTCTTGTCTCTTCGAATTCCAACGATAAGCCGACCAACCGATGACCAATAAAATATTGGCGACGACCAGCGCTATCATAGAGATTCGCAAAATATCGGAATGATCTTCTACATCCCAACAAATATTCCCTCTCTGGACAAAGCAAGTCGAGCTTTCACTTGATAAACTGAAGCTCAGTTCGGCTTTGCTCACATTTGGTTTCCAACTACTTGAACCAAATATTGAGTAGGTATTACCCTGTTTCAACCATAATTCATCTTGCTCAATAAACATCTGAGCGCCACTTATCAAAGACGTGATGCTTTCTTGGCTCATTCGTTGAAGGCGACCTAGTAATGAACCCGGTGGTGCCGATGGCCTTTCTTGAATATGCATAAACATTTCAAGAGTTTCATTCTGTTCTGGATACTTTGAAACCCAACGATAGGCGTAGGATCCACCACCAGGGTGAATGAGACTGCTTCGGGCAAACCATCTTGGTGACAAATTTGTTTCTTTACAGATAGCTCGCGTAAAGACTAGAGGTTCTGTAATAAGAGGGCTAAGCGGTAGTTTTCCGGTACACGACAATGATAATTGATATAGCTTCTGTATATCTCGAAGCGGATACTCTGCTGTCAGTGGCAATAACGAATCTGGGGTGATCAGTCGTGTAGGATATTCAGCTTGAATGACCCTGATGTCGTAAGAAACGATCGCGTCATCAAAATTGAAGTAGCTTTCAAAGTTATCAATTCTTTCAGGTAAAGAATCCGCCCAGCTATATTGGGTAGCGAGGACTAAGTTAAGCAGTAGGAATTGAATGACACGTTTAATCAAAGGAAGCAGTCTGAATTAATTACGTTTAAGAACTATAATGCATTCTGCCTCAAATATACATGTCGATTGTAATATCGACGTCAATAATACTTGAATTAAAAAAGCCAGCATAATGCTGGCTTTTCGTTATATACGATTGTTTTTAAAGAGCTTTGGAAATTGCGTCTACACTTTCCTTAGCATCACCAAACAACATTTGTGTGTTTTCTTTGAAGAACAATGGATTTTGAACCCCTGCATAACCCGGGTTCATTGAACGCTTAAAGACGATTACGTTTTGAGCATTCCAAACTTCAAGCACTGGCATTCCAGCGATTGGACTGTTTGGATCGTCTAACGCAGCAGGGTTAACGGTATCATTTGCACCAATGACTAGAACAGTATCTGTTTCGCTTAAATCATCATTGATCTCATCCATTTCAAGAACGATATCATAGGGTACTTTTGCTTCCGCTAACAATACGTTCATGTGTCCCGGTAGACGGCCCGCGACAGGGTGAATACCAAAACGAACATTGACACCTAGCGCACGAAGTTTTTCAGTTATCTCATGTACTGGGTATTGAGCTTGCGCAACGGCCATACCATACCCAGGGGTAATGATGACAGAAGACGAGTTTTTAAGCATGTCAGCAACATCTTCAGCATTGATCTCACGGTGTTCACCGTAATCTTCTTCCCCTTCACTCGCGCTAACTTCCTGACCAAACCCACCAGCAATAACACTAATAAATGAACGGTTCATCGCCTTACACATAATGTAAGAGAGAATTGCGCCAGAAGAACCAACCAATGCACCTGTCACAATCAGAAGATCATTTGCAAGCATGAAGCCCGCAGCCGCAGCCGCCCAACCTGAATACGAGTTCAGCATTGATACGACAACTGGCATATCCGCACCACCAATAGAGGCAACTAAGTGATAACCAAAGGCACAAGCAATCAGTGTCATCACAAGTAAAGCAAACATACTTCCATCCGCTTTAACGAAGTAAACCATTAGCAATGTTGACGCCACGATCGCTAGAAGATTCCACTTGTGTTTATGTGGGATACTTAATGCTGATGATGAAATTACACCACGTAACTTGCCGAATGCGACGATTGAACCAGTGAAGGTTACCGCACCGATGAACACACCAAGAAAGACTTCAACTAAGTGAATCACATGTTCAGCATGAATATCAGAAGGCGTTACTGAGATTACCGCTGGTGGATCGATATAGCTGTTGTAACCAACTAAAACAGCAGCCATACCTACGAAACTGTGCAGTATCGCTACGAGTTCAGGCATCTCCGTCATTTCAACTTTCTTAGCGTAGTGGATACCTATTGCACCACCTATCACCATTGCAAGTAGAATCCACGCTAAACCTTCTGTTTCAGGTCCAAATATAGTCGCAATAAGTGCGATGGCCATACCGGCTATGCCATAGTAATTACCAGCGCGAGCAGATTCTTGTTTCGACAGCCCGGCAAGGCTCTTTATAAAAAAGACAGCAGCAACTAAATAAGCCGCTTGTACTAATCCTGCAGACATTTGTTACTCCCTTTAGTCTTTACGGAACATTTCAAGCATGCGTTTGGTTACAGTGAAGCCACCAAATATGTTTATGCTTGCGATGAGGACTGCGATGAACGATAAGAAAGTGACAACGCCACTTCCTTGTCCAATCTGTAATAGAGCACCGACAACGATGATGCCTGAAATAGCGTTTGTCACTGACATCAGTGGTGTATGCAGTGAATGGGATACGTTCCAAACCACATAATAACCAACGATACAGGCCAATACGAATACCGTGAAATGCGCTAAGAAAGCAGCGGGTGCAACTGACGCTACCCAACCAAATGCCGCGAGACCAACACCTAAACCAATAAACTTCTTCAAAGGAGAGGTAGGCTCCTCGACTGCAGGTTCAGCTTTCACTGATTCTTGAGGTTTGACTTGTGGCTGGGCAGATACTTGAATTGGTGGCGCTGGCCAAGTAATTTCACCCTCTTTTATAACAGTCACACCACGAAGAACGACATCTTCAAAATCAATATCAATGTTACCGTCTTTCTCTTTACAAAGAAGCTTCAACAGGTTAACGATGTTAGTCGCGTAAAGTTGAGAAGATTGCGTTGGCAGGCGACCCACCATATCTGTGTAACCAACAATTTTTACACCGTTTTCCGTTGTGATAACTTTATCAGCAACGGTATATTCACAGTTACCACCATTGGCTGCGGCTAGATCAACAATCACTGACCCAGCTTTCATGCTGTCGACCATTGCTTTAGTGATCAACTTAGGCGCAGGACGCCCGGGAATCAGAGCGGTTGTAACGATAATATCAACATCTTTGGCTTGTTCTGCGTAAAGCTCTTCTGCTTTCTTATTGAACGCTTCTGACATTTCTTTCGCGTAGCCATCGCCGGCACCAGAATCTTCTTCAAAGTCAACTTCGAGAAATTCTGCACCCATTGATTGCACTTGCTCTTTTACCTCTGGACGAACATCAAATGCTCTTACGATGGCACCAAGGCTACCCGCTGCGCCAATCGCTGCCAGGCCGGCTACACCAGCCCCCGCTACCAGTACCTTTGCAGGTGGTACCTTACCGGCAGCCGTGATTTGACCAGTAAAGAAGCGACCGAACTCATGGGCTGCTTCCACTACCGCTCTATAACCGGCAATATTTGCCATAGAAGAGAGTGCATCAAGCGCTTGTGCTCTGGAAATTCGTGGAACCGCATCCATCGCCATGACATTGATGTTTTTAGCAGAGAGCTGTTCCATCAGTTCAGGGTTTTGAGCTGGCCAGATGAAGCTAATAAGGCTAGCACCATCTTTAAAAAGAGAGATTTCATCAGTATCAGTGCCTGCATCAACAATAGGCGCGTTCACTTTTAAGATGAGATCTGATTGCCAAACATCACTGCTTGACGAAATTGTGGCTCCAGCGGCGGTATAGGCTGAATCATCGAAGCTTGCTAGGCTACCAGCTCCAGCCTCAACTGAAACATCGAATCCAAGCTTGATCAACTGCTCCACCGATTTTGGAGATGCAGCGACTCGCGTTTCTCCCGCGAGAATTTCTTTAGGTACACCAATTTGCATAGCTAATCCTTGACTATTGGCACAAATGATTACTCTTTTTTAGCGAACGTTTGACTTAACTGCAAGTGATTTTGTAATAAATAAACCAATATTTATTACATAAATACACTTTCATTGCGCGAACAACTTATTACTGAAGAAAAATAACCACGAAACGTTCAATAACAGGTCAAACCAGATGTAAAAAAGAACTTAGTTAACAATTGTTTATCTCAAACAAAAAGAGCCATAAGCATAACTGCTAATGGCTCCAATAATTATGATTTTTGTCAATTTGGTGATGGCTAACGTATCAGTTATGAGAAAATATTTTCACCCATTTGATCGATAAACATTTGGGCTTTTTTAAGCATTAATTCGTTTGCATCGCTTTTATTAGACAGGACATCAGAGCGTATAAATCGATGAGATTTTAGCTCTTCATTCACTTCTTTAGTAATGCGCCCTGCGATGCGAAACTGCCCACCTTCAGGAACAGGCTCTTGATAGATCAAATAACCTTTATACTCGACAGGTTCAACTTCAACAGCTTGCTTTTCACTGCTGCCCCCAAACCCAAATAGGCGAGAAAATAGTCCCACGTAACAATACCTCTTATTTTTTTGCTTGAAGGATTGGTTTTTCAAACCACTCTAGTTCTACATCATCATCAAATCTTGGGTGACTAAACATAACAGGAACGTCATCACCTCTTGATGAACGGCGGTCTTCCAAAATCATCACCTTAGCGTTCTCGACCGCCGTTTCAGTGTATTGTTTTAACACCATCAGTCGATCTTCAGGCAATGCAGATAGAAAATCAATATCATGCCTTATATATACAGGCCTAAGCTGGCTTAACGCCAAACAAGCTAAATCAGCTAACTGCTCGTTGTCAAAATTTTCGGTGTATTCTGTTTTGGCGAGCTCGTGCCCAACCAGAGTTTCCATATAATTATGAACATCAACACTAATTTGCATTCTCTACCCCTCAATCAGACACACTTCTTTATTTAGTTATGTAGAAATCAATCTAGCTCACCCATTAGATTAGAACAAGTTTTCTCAAGCAAAGTGGAGAGAGAATCCTGTCAAACTCTTCTTGGTCTCAATAGTTTAGCAAAAAGCTTGGCAAATCAGTAAATAGAAGTATTCTATTATCAATTATTGTGTTCGTTTTTATAACTATCGGTACTCTGCTCTCTAATGTCTCCATCCATCGTCACTTCAAACTGGTTTAGGGTTGCTTTCCCACTTTGCCTCATTACCTCACTTTGGATTGGAATGAGCAATGTCATCACCGTAACTCAAAGTAATATAGATATTGCGGTCAACCTACCTATTGTTCTGTTTTTCTTCGCTTTGATTTTAAGTCATAGCTTTAATCAAAGTCGCTGCGCAATGATCGCATTTGCCATGATGCTGAGTTATTGGGTCATTCAATCTCGTCTTCAAACATCCCTCAGTACTGGAACCTCACTATTAGAACTATCTTTATTAGCTTTTCTTCTACCAGTCGCGGCGCTTTTAACTTATGCCTTCAAAGACTCAAATTTGAGCAGCAAGAGTTTTGTTTTCTATATATTGATCAACATCTTGTTTATTGCTTGGTCCTATCTAACCGTCACTCATTTTGGTGTAGAGAGCATCGCTCTGTTCCAACAAGGATTGCTTTTTGTTGTCCCTCAAGTGTCACACTTACCATTTGTTCTCGTTATGTACCTTGTTGCGTTAACAGGTATAACGGCAATACTCGTACTTCGGAACAACCGAATAGCTGACGTCGTTTCTTACTCCGCAATATTGACCGCCAGCGCCACTTTCATATTTTTCGATATTCCTTATATCTCTAGTACCATGTTCAGCCTTGCTGGCTTATTGCTTCTAATCTATTTAATTTCCGCAAGCCATGAACTCGCTTTTAATGATGGATTGACCGGTATTCCAGGACGCCACGCGTTAGAAATGGACTTAAAGCAATTGGGAAGAAAGTACTCGATAGCTATGCTGGATGTCGATCACTTTAAAGCCTTTAACGACACTTACGGCCACGATACTGGTGATGATGTATTAAAGCTGGTTGCTTCACGCCTGGCTTTAGTTGGCGGCAAGGCAAGAGTATACCGTTATGGTGGCGAAGAGTTTACGGCCGTATTTAGAGGTCGATACCTTGATGATGTTCTCGAACATTTAGAGCTGGTTAGAGAAGATATCGCGCAATACGAAATGGCACTAAGAAACGTTTCAACTAGGCCAAAGGACAAGAAAACAGGCGCGTCAAAACGTGGTAAAGCGTCAGAAGCAGAAACAGTGAAAATTACGATTAGTATTGGTGTTGCTGATTCATCAAGTGACAGAAAACCGCAAAACGTTATCAAGTTAGCAGATAAAGCTCTTTACAAGGCAAAAC
>NZ_MCWZ01000307.1 GCF_002877365.1 Vibrio sp. 10N.261.55.A7 | reverse complement strand
TATTTATTTATATTTATGAAAATTACATAGATTTCAGTACAGATCGGCACTCATATGATCTTCAATATCACATTAAAGGTGATTTTAGTCACATAACTAAGGCGTAGAGCCTAAAATTTGAGGGTGGGATGAGAAAACTAGCGTTGGATCACCAACAGTACTTCCTCACTTCCAGTACTATCTCGAGATAAAGCATCACCCAATGATTAAAATAACGGATAACAAAGATGTGGATTCCTTCGAAATTAACTCGTCCAGGTAGATTGCATAACGCAATCGTCCGCCCAAGAGTTCTCGACTTGCTGCAACAAGCGCCTTATTACAAGCTTGTTTTGTTTCGCTCGCCCGCCGGCTATGGAAAAACCACCATGGCTTCACAGTGGCTTTCTGATAAACCCCATGTTGGTTGGTATAGCATTGATGAAAGTGATAATGACCCTTTTCGCTTCATCAACTATTTACTGCAAGCCATCAACAAGGGCACCAACAATGCCTGCCCCAACGCCCAAACATTAGCGGAAAAGCGACAGTTCTCGTCTTTACATTCACTCTTTAGTGAAGTGTTTGCTGAGCTGTCTAATTTTCATCAGGAATGCTACGTCGTTCTCGATGATTATCACCTCATTTCAGATGATGACATTCATGAGGCGATGCGTTTCTTCCTAAAGCACATGCCAGATAACCTGACCTTGGTGGTTACCGCTCGAGCTGCACCTCCATTAGGAACAGCCAATCTGCGCGTACGCGATCTTATGATTGAAATTGGCAACGATTTACTGGCTTTCGATACGGAAGAAACCACCCGTTTCTTCAATCAACGCGTCACTGATGGCATCGATAACGACACGGCAAAAGATCTGCAAGCTTATGTAGAGGGCTGGCCTTCTGCTCTTCAACTTATCGCTCTACAAGCTCAGCATCAAAAACGTACCTTAGCGCAATCTGCAGAATCGATGTCTCAGTTCAACCATGCGCATTTATGGGATTACCTTGTCGAAGAAGTGTTTGATCTGCTCGACCAAGAGACTCGACACTTCCTCCTTCAATGCTCCGTATTGGATCACTTCAATGATGAGCTCGTTGGCGCATTGACTGAGCGTGACGATGCTTTGAATATGATTGAGTCCCTAAACCGCTATGGGCTATTCATTTATCCTTTGGAAGATGAACAAAACTGGTATCGCTTTCACAACTTGTTTGCGGAATTTTTAGCTCATGAACGCATGGCTCGAATACCGCAACAAGAAAAACAGTTACACAAGACCGCTGCGCAAGCTTGGTTGAAACAAGAGTCTCCGCATCAAGCGTTGCAACATGCGCAACAAGCGAAAGACAGCGACTTGGTCTCTTCCATCCTTGTCACCTACGGCTGGAAGATGTTTAACAGAGGCGAACTGCAAGCCCTGGAACAGGCCATCAAAACCTTAGATCCTGACCAGCGATACAGTGAGCCCAAGCTTAGTATGCTTGAAGCATGGCTTGCTCAAAGTCAGCATCGTTACCAAGATGTTGGGAAACTACTGGCGAAAGCTGACGAACAAATGGCATTACGAGACGTCAAGCTCACCACCAAAGAGCAAGGTGAGTTCAATGCTCTGCGTGCACAGGTTGCGATTAACCATAATGAACCAGAGAAAGCATTAGAACTGGCCGAGCTTGCACTCAGCCAACTCGACCACACAGTGTATCGCAGCCGAATCGTTGCCACATCGGTGGTTGGGGAAGTCAATCATGTGCTTGGACACCTAAGCCGTGCACTGCCAATGATGCAGCAAACTGAAAAGCTGGCAAGACAGTATCAAGTGTATCATCAGGTGCTTTGGGCCATGCTGCAACAAAGTGAAATTCTTATCGCTCAAGGTTATGTCCAAGCGGCGTTCGAAGTTCAAGACAACGCATTCAAACTGGTTGAAGAGCATCAATTACAACACGTACCGATGCATGAGTTTTTACTCCGTTTACGTGCACAGGTGTTCTGGTGTTGGAACCGTCTGGATGAAGCGGAAGAGTGCGCCTATAAAGGGTTATCTGTCCTTGGAAGTCATGACCCAAGTAAGCACTTACACAGCTATTCAATGCTGGCACGCATAGCGATTGGCCGTGGTGAGCTCGACAAAGCCGCCAAATTTATCGATCAAATCGTGCACTTGCTTAAACAATCGACTTACCACGTTGATTGGACAGCCAATGCCTCGTTATCTTTGATTCTATTTTGGCAATCACGTGGCGATATGGAAGCCATTCGACAATGGCTCGAGACAGCAGTGAAACCTGCAGAAGCCTGCAACCACTTTACGCAACTTCAGTGGCGCAATATTTCTCGCGCGCACGTTTGCCTCGGTGAATTTGACAAGGCGAGCCAGACTTTGGACTTCCTCCAAGCTGAAGCCAATAAGAATCAACTTCTGACCGATATCAACCGGAACCTGATTGTGGAATCCGTTCTTGCGGTCAGTGTTGGCGATGAAGAAGGCGCGAAAGGTAAGCTGAAGCAAGCGCTAGAGCTCACCAATAAAACCGGTATTCTTGGCAATTTCCTTGTCGATGGTAGCAAAATCGGCCACCTACTTGAAAAGCTTAGCAATAAATCGGAATTGGGCGATCTCGAACGCCACCGTGCGCTACAACTGACTAAAGACATTTCAACCACGCAGCGCAGTCGTTCGGTTCATTTCGATGAAGAGTTTGTTGAAAAGTTGGTTAATCACCCGAACATTCCAGAGCTTGTTCGTACCAGTCCTTTGACTCAGCGAGAGTGGCAAGTACTGGGATTGATTTATTCTGGATTCAGTAACGAGCAAATTGCTCAAGAATTGGATGTGGCAGGCACGACCATTAAAACCCACATTCGAAACTTGTACCAAAAGCTCAATATTGCGAACCGAAAAGAAGCCATTACCACGGCGGAGCATCTGCTTCAGTTAATGGGCTTTTAACTGAATAAACCAAGCTTAATAAATCAAGCGGAATCAACAAAAGTCACAACCAATAAAAAAACGCCTCAATATTCCAATCAATATTGAGGCGTTCTTCATACAAGAAGGCAATGCTAACGTAGAACTTAGAACTTCTTCGGCGCGAAACCTGTCATTGCATCTATTCGAAGTGCTTTGCCCAATTTCGTCATTGGGTGTACCACAACCAAACCTTTTACAGATTTCTTTAACTTACCCATGTCAGCTTGTTCAGCCTTGGTAATTTCGCGGTAAAACGGCATATCAGACAGCTCTTTACGCTCTTTATTCAGATCGTAGTCTTGCTTGTGTTTTAATTGCGCAACCTTCTTATTTAAGCTCTCAATTTCATCCGTAAATTTTGAGATCATCGCGTGATCGCCACGAGATTTAGCCGCATCTAATTTGAATTTACATTTATCTAAGCGGTGGTTTAATTGTTGTACTTCTTTTTTTGAACTCATGGCTGATGACTCTTGGATGAACTTTGGGCGCGGAGTATATCACACTCTTTGTGCAACCCATAGGGCGTTATTTCATCAATTTTATACCATGAATCCATTGGTTTAACCTACACTAACAGCATCCTTTATCGCTCGGGAAGCCACCCATCATGCGTCTTTTCATAACAACGATTACTCTGCTCCTTTTTGCGCTCAAGTCGGTGCCTTCTGTTGCAAAAGATAGCATCGTTATTACTTTTGATGATCCATCTAACACGCAAGAAATCCAAACCAAACAAATCATTCAAGAGAGTCAATTGAACGAGCTTGTTGTGGGCTTATCGAACCAACACTTTCCTTTCGATAATGTACTGACGATTCAATACGGCGGATCAGACGGGCCAATGTACGACCCAGGAAATCACACCGTCTATATTCCTTATACCTTTTACCAACAAGCGCTCGATTACTTTTCAAAAAATAATTATGAAGATCGCTTTGAAAAAAAACCTCAACTAGGCGCACTGGACACGCTATTGCACACTTTATTGCACGAAGCAGGTCATGCATTTATACACGACCAATCGATACCCATTCTGGGAAAAGAAGAAGATGCCGTTGATAACTTTGCGACTCTACTCATGATTGATTATGTGACTGATGGGGCTGATTCCGCGATCAGTGCTGCCGACATGTTCTCTTTTGAGTCAGAAGACAGACCAGACTATTACGATTTCGGTGAATACATTGATGAACATAGTTTTGATTTACAGCGATATTTTTCAACGCTATGCCTCGTCTACGGCAGTGATCCTGACACTTATGAACATTTACTCGATGAAGTAGAAGAAGATTATCGAATGGAAAGAAAAGAGTTCTGTGAGTTTGAATATCAGAACCTTTCACATAACTGGTCTAATTACATGAAACGACAATAAATTTAGAATCTTTTGAGGTGGACCATAAATGAAACGCATTTTGTAAGCACTAGCCATCAATATGCCCTATCACTCATATTCATTAGTTATTGAAATAGCACAGTTTTATATGATTCCTATGTAATTATATTTGCACATTGTGACTAAACCATAAACATTCCACTCTTTTGCTACTTTGTTAGCCAAAATTGTCTAATCTTAAGGGAACATACTAATAAAAAATTCGACCGAGGGTTCAACCTCGGCTGGAGTCTACAGGACGTAACTTATGAACTTTTCAATTCGCAACCGCCTATACATACTATCCATCATTCCACTTCTGGTTATTGCCATCGGTATGATGTGGTTTACCTACCTAAAAACGACCGATTATAACCAACAGCAAATTGAGCTCACGCGAAACAACATGATGCAGATGAAGCAAAATGAGCTTAAGAGTTACCTTCAATTAGCGCGTTCTTCATTAGAGCCACTGCTTCAAGAAGGAAAATCGTTGGAAGAAGCACTCCCAACCCTGAAAACTTTGGAGTATGGTGAGACGGGTTATATCTTCGCTTACGACTCAAAAGGGGTTCGAGTCGCGATAGGGCAAGGCACCAAAGGAATCGGTGACAATTTCTTTAGCCTCCAGGATCAACAAGGAAACTACTTGATACAGGAGTTGATTAAGAACGCCAAAACTGGAGAGTTTACGACCTACTACTTCCCGAAGCCTGGACAAACTGAACCACTACCTAAACTCAGCTATTCGGCCTTTATCCCTGAATGGGACCTAATGATCGGAACCGGGTTTTATACCGATGATATCGACGCAATCATTACCGAAATGGAAGCCTCAGCGAATAGCGCACTCAATGAAAGTCTCACCGCGATCGTTATATTCTGTATTGTGATTGCTATTCTCGTCGCGATATTCGCCATCTTTGTGACTCGAAGCATCTTGCACCCAATCGATGTATTGGATCGCTCGATCGGCTCTTTTGCAAGTGGTGATGCCGATTTGACCGCTCGAATGGAAGCCTTCAAGATTCCAGAGTTTGCCAACCTCAGTAAGAACTTCAATATTTTCGTCGAAAGCCTTCAGAACATCATTCGTAATGTGAGCGATGTAGGCCAACAGGTGGTTAGCGAAACGAATGACATGTCTGGTCGAGCGGCCCAAGTTGATGAACTGGCATCAGGCCAGCGTGAAGAGACAGAACAAGTGGCAACAGCCATGACGGAAATGACAACAACGGCAGGTGAGATTTCAAATAATGCAAGTAACGCAGCGGGCTCGGCAAACGAAGCCGAAGAGAACGCCAAAGAAGCTCAGCAAATCGTAAACTCAGCGGCGGATTCCGTTCGAGAACTCGCACAAGAAGTATCGGAAGCCAGCAGCGTTATCTCGCAATTGGAAAGCGACGTTAAAAACATTTCCTCTTCCCTTGAAGTTATCCAAGATATCGCTGAACAAACGAACTTACTGGCACTGAATGCGGCTATCGAAGCAGCGCGAGCAGGTGAGCAAGGGCGAGGCTTTGCGGTTGTAGCAGATGAAGTGCGTAAACTCGCGAGCCGAACGCAAGACAGCACAGGTGAAATTCACGCGATGATTGAGCAGTTGAAGTCTGCATCAGACGCTGCGGTTAAAGCCATGGATTCAAGCCAAGCACGTGGCGACAGCACCGTGGCTGAGGCCAATGCTGCGGCTCAAGCACTCATCAAGATTCAAGAGTCTATAGGTACCATTATGGACATGAACTCGCTCATTGCGACAGCGACTGAAGAGCAAAGCATCGTCGGGCAAGAAATATCACAACGCATTGTGGTGATCTCGGATCAAAGTAGCCAATCGGCTGACCTAGCGAACCAAAACAGAGCGGGTAGCCAACAGTTAAACGAACGAGCCAACGAGCTTTCAGCCTTAGTAGGCCGATTCACCGTATAGGAAATCGACTCACTCTGACTCCATTGAAAACACCAGCATTAAGCTGGTGTTTTTTTATTCTCGTATTTGCTTTGGCAACCGAACATAGATCACGTCAGCGAGGCGGTTGAAGTTTGGCAACATCGTATAAACAACCGAGATGAAGAGCGTTGAACCGACCAAATCGATGGGCCTATGCATCCCTAACCAAAGTCGGCTATAAGCAACCAAAGACGCCCAGAGTAAAACACCAATTGCCCATGAATAACGCTGATTTTTCCAAAATAGGCCGCCAAAAAAGACCACACAAATCGCTGCAAAAATAGTATGCCCAGAGGGAAAGGAATAGTCCTTTTCACCCTGCCAATGTCTTGTGCGCCATGGGCTCACTTCAGATGAAATACTGTCAATCAGCTGAACCTGCTGCTCTTCATCTAGATTATAAAAATGGGCAGCTTCTGGTATGAGAAGGTCTTTCGCCAACAGCTCAGTGTACGGGCGAGGACTCTCTGTTAATACCTTAAGCGTGGTTTTACTCGCAAAGCCAATCAACAGCAACACCACCAACACCATTACATTCGCAAGTAAAACCTTACGAGGCAGTTTCAATGCTAACGTTGCTAGGCACAAAATAGCTAAGGTAATCAAAAAGCCACGACTTCCAGCAGAATCCGTCACTAACGCTATAAAGCCGCCAAAAGCACTCCCTACTTCAGACTTTAAATCCACATTCATAGCCACTAACGATACAGGTATTAAAGCAAGCAACATCAGTAAAACCTGAAGTAACCCTGCATATTTGTTGTTATCTAGTCTATTCACAAAGGTTTCTATTCGAGAGTGTTAAAAGGGTCGCTATTCTAACCCCAAAAAAGCCATAGAAGTATCAACTGGGTGTCAGGTTGGTGAAAAATCACTCGCCTTGGCAGGCCAGTTAACATCAAGAAACAATATCGTTCTCATAGACTTACATTTTGTCAGCGTATCGACAGTCTATTTTTGATTTTACTCGCGACTCACTCTCTCAATACACTTTTCCCCACCAAGCTCCCCCGCCTTTTTCTGAACCTCTCCTTTATATCGCTGGCATGCTTTTCTTCACCTCATCGGAACACTGAATTTCATGAACAATTGCTCAGCAACTTTGTCACATGTTCAATTACTGAACTATAGTCAATGAGCTAACATAAAAAGGAGAGAATCTATGAGTCAGGCGGCACTATTTTCAAGGTTGAATGAACTGCCTAGAATATCGGCAGTATTGCAAGAGCTACTCGATATGGTGAACCAAGAAGACGTCGATTTTGGTGAACTATCTCGGAAAATATCTATTGATCAAGTCCTCAGCGCTCGACTACTGCGTATGGCGAATTCGGCTCACTTTGGCGGAAGTAAAACCGTCTCATCCGTCAATGAAGCCTTACTACGTGTCGGTACAGGTCCGGTTAGAACGCTTGTTGTTGCTTCCGTTTTGTCCGGTGCATTCCCAAAAATTGAAACATTGGACATGGACGAATATTGGACCAAAACGTTTGAAGTCTCCGTGATTTCGAGCAAAATTGCCGCCGAATCGGGAATGGACGCCAACGAAGTCTTTACAGCTGGTGTTTTGCACAACATTGGAGAACTGATGATTCATACGCTTGTTCCCGATGATGCCGTCAAGATTCAACAGATGGTTGAAGATGGGGCAAATCCAATTGCTGCTCAAGAGCAGATCCTAGATGTCTCAGCGCCCTCATTAGGTGCGAAACTCGCGAAAACATGGAAATTCCCTGATCATATGGTGGATGCAATTGAGCACTACCATGAACCAAGAGAAGCTGAAATTTCACCCAAGCTGGCCGTATTGCTGCACTTTGCGCATGCGATCAATGATGACTGGGACGACTTACAAGATGATCAACAAAAGGTGCACTATCTAGCCGAACACCCTGATGCAAGGCTACTCTCAATATCGTCTAACTTTGCTTCAACCATTGATGCCTTCAGAGGAAATGGTCGTGATTTGGCAACCCAACTCACCGCCGCTTAATCTCTAGAAACAGAAAAGCTCATTACCTTAGACTCTATCTCGTCGAAAGTAATGAGCTTTTTTCTGCGCGGTAACGACTGAACCATTACACTGACTCTCTATCTGCTTAGCTGGCAGCCTATCAGCTTAACTGGCCGTCTAGCTGACTAATCAACTTAGACAGCAAACAATCTAATCAAATGATTAACCACTCATCGCTTAGCCTGTTGTCGATGGCGCCTCACGTTTAGCAATATAGGTATTCGTGTCCACTTTCTCATCCAGCTTGTTAGTCGGTTTCTTTACTACCAAATACACCGCGATTGCAGCCAGTAGAAACCCGACGATTCCAACCCAATCAAAAGACTCGCCAAACATCAACCAAGCCTGAACCGCTGCGGTTGGCGGAACAAGGTAGAACACAGAAGCAACACTGGATGCCGCGCCATGTTCGACCATGTACAAAAGAAGCAAGACCGCAGCACCAGATAACACCACAACCAGCCAAATCAATGTCAACACAAACTCAGTCGTCCACATGACCTGCATGGTCTCAAAATTGAGTGCCACAGGAATAAACAATACCCCAGCCGCGACATACTGAAGCATGGCACTGCCCACCACATCCACACCTTGGCAGAATCGTTTCTGATACAACGTCCCTAGCGTAATCCCGAGTAACGAAAACAGGCTGAACCCAACCGCAATCCACTGATGCTCTTTTGATTGCCATTCGATGTCGCCACCGAGTACCAGTGCAATACCGATGAAACCTAACACCAAGCCAGCCCACTGCCTCATTTGAAAACGTTCACTGCCCCAAGACAGCAATAAAACCGCCGCTAATATGGGTTGAATGCCCACTAAGAGCGAGCTCAATGCAGCAGGCATTCCCAGTGAGATTGCGGTAAATGTACCGCCCAAGTAAAACCCATGGATCAACATCCCCACCACAAGGCTGTGTACGAGCGCCCACCCTTTCGGAATCGAACGCTTCAATACTATGATTAAACCGATGAAGAGCAGCACATTCGCTACCATACGAATGGAAAGCAGGGTTGCAGGTTCGGCGTACTGAAGCCCATACCGAGCACCGATAAATCCCGTCGCCCAAAGAACAACAAATACAAAAGGAATCATTCGTATCAACATAAAAACCTACTAGCCAATCTGTTAACAATGCTGTTACTTTAGTGGCGTAAGGAAACACAGAAAAGGTACACATCACACTCTTTCTTTGGGTACAGATTCTTTAGGTACAGAATGGACACAATCAATAAGTACGACCAAGTAGAAAAATCATTAAGGCGCGCCATTACAGCAGGGATCTATCAAGCCGGAGACAAACTGCCGTCTATTCGACAACTCAGCCTCGACCTAAAAGTCAGCAAAAATACCGTTATTCGCGCTTACCAAGAACTTGAAGCCGTGGGGATGATCTATTCTGTTGCAAAATCAGGCTATCGTGTGCAATCGCCATCAGCCTTGAAAGAGGCGGTAAAAAATCCACCGCACCCACCGAGTGAGGTCGACTTACTCTCACTCTGCAAAACAATTTTAACTTACTCCAATGAGAAGGAGTGCCTCTCAGCAGGGTCCGCGCACCCAAACGTTGACTTTCCCGCGATTAAAAGTCTCTATGCCGAAATTGGTCGCCACAGCAGAATGCAAAGCCAACTTCCGAGCCACTATCAAATTGCACCAGGCAATAATCTTCTCATCAAGCAGCTACTCAAGATCAGTCATGACCTGGGTGTTCCCGCTCAGTTAGAGGATATCGCTGTTACCCATGGAGCTCAGCAAGCCATCAGCCTAGCGCTCCGAGCATTGACCAATAAAGGCGACATTATTGCCGTCGAGTCTCCCTGTTATTTTGGCAATCTTCTGCTCATCGAATCGTTGGGATTAAAAGTCATCGAAGTGCCAAGCTGCCTAGAAACGGGGATCGACCCACAAGCTTTGGCTAAATCACTCGAACTGTGGGACATAAAAGCCATCATTGTCACGCCCAATTTCTCTAACCCCACTGGCTCTCAAATGCCGGTAGATAAGCGAATCGAGTTATTGGCCGTATCCAAGGATATCCCAATCATAGAAGACGATGTGTCGGGCTCGCTCAACTATAACGATCCGATACCGAGCCTAAGATCGCTGGATGATCAAGACCGCGTGATTTACGTGAACTCCCTATCTAAGACGCTCGATTCACGTCTTCGTATCGGTTGGATATTGTCAGGGCGTTACCAGAAGAAAATTGAAAAGCTGCTGATTAGCGATAGCATGGGCAGTCTGAATCTTATGCAATCCGCCGTTGCTGAATTTCTAACATCGGGTCGCTATCGCACTCATATCAACAAAGTTCGGCGCTTTTATCAGGCCAATGGAAAAAAGCTGCATCAACAATTAACCGACGCTCTGAATCACTACCCACAATTGAAAGGGAATTATCAGCTCACTCAAGCGAAGGGCTCTTTCATCTTATGGCTAGAACTGCCGATCGGTGCAGACAGCCACCAACTGTATCGACAATGTAAACAAGAAAAAATCAGCATTTACCCTGGTATCGCATTTGGCACAAACAATAAATTCAAACACTGTATTCGTTTAACTTATTCTAACTTTACAGGTTCTCCTATGGAGCAAAAAGGCATAGAGAGGCTTGCTCAGCTCATAGACGAACACTGCCAGTAACACATCAATTCAATTAATGAGCTTTAAGTGCAGATCACACGCAAAATGCTCAGGGGCAATGTACTTTAAGATCCCAAGCCATAGATCGTAATTAATCTTATTATCAACTAATCTTGGGCCAAATTTTTTCTTTATAAAACAAAAACTAACATTAAAACCTCAATGCATTCACCCTACCAATTCAACGATTTCTGGCGATCTCTGGGACAAAACCAGTACCGTCTAAGCGAGAGTGCTGCTATGATTGCTTCCATAGTCGGGGAGCAAATACGATGTATCGTGTTTGCTGAGATCGAGATTCGAGACCCGTTGAACCTGATTCAGTTAATACTGACGTAGGGAACTATAAGCCTCCGATCTGCATGCCTTAAAGGGCAAGGTTTTGGTGATGACAGCCATATTCCACCTTCCCAGATCAAAGCTTGTTGTCCTGCGTCTTTTAGACAGTAGGAATGTCCATGACACAAGTTTCAACAGCACCTGTAGCCGATAATAACGCATCCAATCTTCCACCTATTCACGCTCAATCTACGCCTATCGTTCTAACGATTGCGGGCTCTGATAGTGGCGGTGGCGCAGGTATTCAGGCAGACATTAAAGCAATGTCTGCGACGGGCAGTTATGCCTGTTCAGTGATTACCGCTATTACGTCTCAAAATACTCAGGGCGTGTCGGCCATTTTCCCAATCCCATTGGATCATGTCGCTAGTCAGCTCGACGCCGTATTCACCGATCTCAATATTGTGGCGGTAAAAATCGGCATGCTGGCGGATTCTGAGATCATCAAAGTCGTCGCGGAAAAAATTAAGCAATATCAGCCGAAACACCTGGTTATCGACCCCGTGATGGTCGCGACCAGTGGCGATCTTCTGCTTGAACAGTCTGCCATCAGCACATTGAAACAAACGCTCATTCCACTGGCCGATATCATTACACCGAACCTACCCGAAGGCGCGGCTCTGACCGGTAAAAAAGTGCCAGAAAGCGAAGCCGAAATGCAGGATATGATTGAAGATCTTCGCTCACTTGGCGCCAAATCAGTCCTACTCAAAGGCGGCCACTTAGAGCAAGACGAAAACAGTAATGACTTGCTGATCCTAGAGCAAAGTTCAACCTTATTCAGCGCCAAACGTTTCCCAACCAAAAATACGCACGGTACAGGGTGCACGCTCTCTTCTGCGATCACTTCTTTCCTCGCTCAAGGTAATGACCTCACTCAAGCGGTCAACTTGGGTAAGCAGTACATCACCCAAGCAATCACACATGCCGACGAGCTCAAAGTGGGTCAAGGCCATGGCCCTGTGAATCACTTTTTCGCAGGTCACTCAGATGTCGGTTAACTCGGCGACAGCCACGACTCCTAACCCGGCAAGGCAAGAGAAACTGGGTGTTGAGCTTATTGACGCTGGCTTGTGCTATCAAGATAGTGCCGTCGCGACCCTAGCCAACCTCAATTTGCGCCTTGAAGCGGGTAAATGGACGGTAATTTTGGGCCGCAGCGGATGCGGTAAAACAACCGTACTGCGCTACATGGCTGGGCTACTCAATAACAAAGTCACCTGGCACGGCTCAATGGCAACAACAGATGGTGAGCCACTTGGCGATCGCATCGCTTACATGGCGCAGCAAGACCTGCTTCTTCCGTGGCTTAGCGTGATTGATAATGTCTGTTTAAGCAGTCGTTTTGCCCGCTCAAACCATTCACATGACACCTCAGCGAACAAAGCGACAAATCAGGTAAAAGACAAGGCGTTCACACTATTGAAATCTGTGGGATTATCAAAATACGCGAACGCTAGACCTGATCAACTGTCTGGTGGAATGCGTCAACGCGTTGCCCTTGCCAGAACACTGATGCAAGACAAACCCGTGGTGTTAATGGATGAGCCTTTTTCCGCGCTCGACGCCGTGACAAGACACAAGCTCCAAACCTTAGCCTGCGAGCTATTAATCGATAAAACCGTGGTACTGATTACGCATGATCCACAAGAAGCCGTACGTTTGGCCGATGGGCTCTACGTTCTCCAAGGATCTCCAGCGAGTGCGCAACCATTACCCGTGCCTTCCGCTGCGCCACCAAGAGTACTCGATGGCGAATGTGCAAACCTTCAGCAAGCGATATTAGACCAACTGGAGCGCGACTATGAGTAACTCATCTGAACACGTCGCTGATGACCCGTTCGTGAAAAAAAACCAGAGCCAAGGCAGTAACGGCAAAGATTGCGCAAGCACACCAAATCAGACAGTCACTCACCCCGTCGTACGACTGCTGATCAGCAGTGCAGTGATACTGGGGTTGTGGCAACTTGTGGTGATCGTTTTTGATATGCCCAGTTTCATCCTCCCTGCGCCTATAGAGGTCGCCAATAAGCTTGTCGAGCGCCACGACGTATTACTCAAACATACCTGGGTCACCGCGCAGGAAATACTGCTTGGCTTGCTTCTTGGGCTAACCATGGGCTTATTTTTCGCCTTGCAAATGCTGATGTTTGAACCTCTAAAGCGTTGGTTACTGCCGATTTTAATAGCCAGTCAGGCCATTCCCGTTTTCGCCATCGCGCCCGTTTTGATGCTTTGGCTTGGGTACGGTATTGCCTCTAAAGTTGTGATGGCCGCGATCATCATCTTCTTCCCTGTGACAACGTGTTGTTACGACGGATTACGAAACACACCAACCGGTTACCTTGATCTTGCCAAAACAATGGGAGCGACCAAATGGGAATTACTGCGTCATATTCAGCTTCCTGCCGCTTTACCAACACTTGCCTCTGGCATACGAGTTGCGGTTGTCATCGCTCCTATTGGCGCAGTCGTCGGTGAATGGGTGGGGTCAAGTGCAGGACTCGGTTATCTGATGCTGCAAGCCAACGCGCGCATGATCATTGATGAGATGTTCGCAGCGCTCTTCATCCTCGCAGTACTCTCTATTTCACTCTATTACGTTACCGACAGGTTATTAAAAAGAGCCATCCCTTGGGAGAACAAGTAACACCAGATTAGAACGCAATTTAGTCGTCCGTTTATGACACAGATTCATTAGTTACAGATTCATTAGTTACAAATACAAGCAGCTCAACACAATAAGGCTCTTAAAGGCCAAATTACAATTCAAAAGGAATGATTCACTATGAAAAACACGAAATTTATCAGCGCCGTTGCGCTATTAGCCGCTATGGCTTCGGGACAAGCATTTGCCGCTGAAAAGAAAATGACGCTTATGTTGGATTGGTTTGTAAACCCAAATCATGGCCCAATCGTTATCGCCCATGAACGTGGATATTTTGCCGACCAGGGCCTTGAGATCGAAATTCAAGAACCTGCCGATCCAAGCACACCGGCGAAGCTCGTTGCGGCTGGTCGTGTTGATCTCGCCGTGAGTTACCAACCTAGTCTAACGATGGACGTAGCCGCTGGTTTGCCACTGATCCGCGCGTCGACATTGATCGCCACTCCATTAAACACATTGATGGTACTGGATAACGGTAAACATGATTCGCTTGCGGATCTGAAAGGCAAAAAGATTGGTATCGCAATCGCGGGCAATGAAGAAGCGACCATTGGCACGATGTTAGCGCAAGAAAATGTTGCCTATGAAGATGTGGAAACAATCAATATTGGCTGGGCACTCTCTTCTTCTCTTGCCTCAGGCAAGGTCGACGCCATTTGGGGTGGTCTACGTAACTTTGAAACGAACCAGCTTGCGCTAGAAGGCTATAAAGCGAAAGCGTTTTTCCCTGAAGAGCACGGCGTTCCTGCTTACGATGAGTTAGTGTTTGTGGCCAATGCAAATACACATGACGCTGAAGCGATTCGCTCTTTCAACAAAGCCTTAGAGCAAGCGACAACGTACATCGTTAACCACCCTGACGCGTCTTGGAAAGAGTTTGTCGCGTATTCACCAGACACTTTAAACAATGAGCTAAACGAACGCGCTTGGAATGACACGCTGACTCGCTTTGCTCTACGTCCATCAGCCGTCGATCTAAAACGCTACGACGATTACGCAGAATTCATGCATGAGAAAGGCATTATCAAAACGCTACCAAAGGCGGAAACGTACGTACCTTCATTCAACTAAGCCCAATTTATTAGGAATCAATTGATGAAATATCAAGATCTTATTCAAGCGTGTCAACAAGATTGGCAAGACTACACCGAGCACTCCTTTGTCACGCAATTGGCCAAAGGCAGTTTGGCACAGCCGTGTTTTTTGCATTACTTAAAACAAGACTTTCTGTTCTTAAAGCAGTATGCACGTGCTTACGCTCTTGCTATTTACAAAGCAAAAACACTGGCCGATATGCGACGAGCACTTCCCAGTGTTCACGCTTTATTGGACTCTGAAATTGGCCACCATGTCACCTACTGCGGCCAGTGGGGATTGACGGAATCGGATCTTGAAAATGAGCCTGAAGACTTTGGTACGGTTGCGTATACGCGCTATGTACTGGATGCGGGCATGACAGGCGATTTGGTCGACCTATATGCTGCGCTTGCGCCATGTTCAATTGGCTACGCTGTGATAGGCAAAGCACTCATTGAAAGTGAAAACACACTTTTAGAAGGCAACCCATACGAAAGCTGGATTAGTTTATATGGCGGCGAAGAGTTCCAATCAGGCGTGGCTGAAGGGGCTGAGTATTTCAACCAATTACTGGCTGATATCGATATAAATAGCGAACGCGGACAAAACTTGGTGCATATCTTTAAGACGGCCACCCGAATGGAAGTGGCATTTTGGCAGCAAGGGTTAAATGCGTTAGAAGCGAACGAGTAAGATTGACCAGCTCTTTATCGCCAAGTGCGGCTACTTTCACCGAATGAACAACTTCACCAAAAGAATAGTTTCGCCAAATGTATACCAAGTGAATAGAGCGATGTAACGACACGCAAATAAAAACGACCAGCGAAGTACTGGTCGTTCTTTTTTATTCAACTGTTCGAATTCAACTCATTGAACTCTAAAGATTGATATCTATCACAATTAGCCCGCTGCAATGTAACGCTTAGGCGCGGTATTCAAATCGAGCAAATGGCGAATACGTCGACCACCAATACCTGGGCTCATGCCGCCTATGGCTTGCCAATCTGCCCAACCAGGTGCCCCACTCGATTTATCAACAAACTTATTCTGATCAACATCACCCGTAACATGGAGATTCTTTCCAATCATAAAGACATGATCAGTTTTTGCCACTTCAACGGCTTGAACCGGCGCATCAATTCGGCCCGATGTACCTGTGCCACAAAACGCTTTAACGGCCGCAGCCACATTTTCAGCACGTTCTTTTGTATCAGCAATTGGGCTCGATGAAGCCAATGACACACTGAAATACGGGCTCTTCACACCACTGCCTTCACTCAGTATTTTTAGCAATGTGGTCGTGTGTTTCACCGCATCTTTCGTAAAATCGCCGTCTAGGTGACATAGAAGCGCACTTTTTGACTCATTTTCTACAATGATTAAACAGTGACAAGGGCCGACACCTGTCGTGAATAACGCTGAGCGCCCGTTGTCTGGAAATTTATCCGGCTGAAAACAAAACCCAACATAGCCTTGCGGTACGTACAGAGCTTTACTCACTTCTTGCAGTCGACTGTTGACTTGCCCATTCTGTTTTAATTTGATCATGTTAGTCACCTTCCTTGGGGTCACCGCCGCCACTTAACGTCTAAAAGCAATAACTAGAAACGAGAAATCAGCGGCAAAGTATTGGTACCTATTCAAACACAGTTAACGTGTTATCAAATAGTTAATGTAAATATAGTAGCGTAATAGAAAGCAGAATAACATTCACATAATTAGTTACTCATCAGTAAATCGAACGTTTTAATGATCAACGACTTCGCTCTCTTTCCCAGAGCAATACCCTTAATGCTTGAGATGGTGGCGTTAAGAAATGGCTGCAGGGAGTTATCGGTCAATTAAGATCTGTTGATATCGATGAGAACGAGTTAGGCTAGATAAATAACGGCTCAACAGACCTAAAGACAACTATGCCCAACACTCCCATTCTCTACTCTTTACAAAACTGCCCGTATGCAATGCGAGCGCGCATCGCGATATTCAAGTCACAGCAACCCGTGCTTATTCGCGCAGTAAAGCTGAACAATAAGCCCGAAGAGATGTTACAAGCCTCGCCAAAAGGCAGTGTTCCTGTGGTTGTGATCGAGAAGAATCAAAGCAATGAATCACCAATGATTATTGAGGAGAGTTTGGAGGTCATGTTATGGGCACTCGCCAACAACGATCCTGACGATCTATTGCTTAGTGACAATGAAGGCGCAGTTTCAGAAATGGTGACCCTCATCTCTGACTTTGAGCGCGACTTCATTCCTGATTTTAATGACTACAGCTGCGCTAAGCGCTACCACGAAGACAACGTCATAGAGTGCCGTGAGGCTTGTGAAGCCCACATACAAAAACTAGAGAAACGCCTGAGTTCGCACGCCTTTCTATTCTCCAACCAAGAAAGTCTACTTGATATAGCGCTCATGCCCTTTATCCGCAAGTTTGCACGAATCGAAAGGCAATGGTACCTGAATAGCCCCTACCCTAAGGTTCGCCAATGGCTCGACCATTATCTTCAAAGCCCTATGTTTTCTAAAGTCATGGAGAAGCATGAGCTCTGGTTAGACAATCACGCCGATATCCATTTTGGTGGCCGTAAGAAGTAGCTAAAAGGAAGAAAAATCCGCTATTTACCCTCTTTGACCATCGCCATAATCTGGGTCGCTTTGACAAAATGATCAAGGCGATGCGTTTCTATCCACCACGTTGCCGCTTCCATTAACAGCTCTGGGTCGTCATTTTTATTCGCAAAAAAGGCATAGAAAGAGACACCAACGCCTTCGCCTTTTTGTGCAATTTTCTTCGTACAGACTTGAATGATTTTTTCTCTGAGTGACTTGCGCATGTTATTCCTGAGTAGTATTTAAACGTGCCTTGAGAGTAGCGATTACCCATCAAGCACTCAAGAAAAAACTGTGTATAAAACCAGTATTTTTAATTTTGAGATCCACTCCCCATATCCACGAAAGCCTTATGTCTGATCTGTTCATTACCGCAAACAGCACGTAACCTTATGAAACACTCCTAACGATCTAATTGACTCAGTACTGGCATTCAACGCATTGGCCCATCTTAGAATTTGAGCGAGAGACTGATAACCACCTTCGGAGAGAGACGTTGAATAAAAGACTGTTAGTATTAGGATTAGCAATGGGATTGGCATGTGGCACGGTAAGCGCAGAGCCACTCAACGTTTTACTCTATCACCACATCAGTGATTCAACCCCTCACATCACCTCAACAACGCCTGAAGACTTCACCGCGCAACTTGATCACATAGAAGCTCAAGGGTATGACGTCGTCGATCTTGAGCAGGCCGTTTCCACGCTTAGAAAAGGGGAAACATTACCAGCCAAGAGTATCGCGCTGACCTTTGATGACGGCTTTGCCTCAGTGTGTGACACCGCCTACCCAGAACTAAAAAAACGAGGATTGCCCTTCACGGTCTTTGTCACCACCGATCCTGTCGACAAAAACTACACCAACTACTGCACTTGGGAACAGCTGAAAGAGATGGCGGATAATGGTGTGACCATCGCCAATCACACGCTTGATCATGCACATCTCGTGAGCAGCGCGTTGAACGATAAAGATTGGCTAACCGACGCCACAAACAATATTGCTCAAGCGCAACAAACGCTGATCAAAAACATTGGTCATGCGCCAATGATCTTTGCCTATCCCTACGGCGAGTACAATAACGAGCTGAAAACATGGCTTGATGAAGAGGGATACACGTCATTTGGTCAACAATCCGGGTCAATAGACACCATCAGCGATTGGCAAGCTTTACCACGGTTCAATGCTGCGGGAAACTATGCCAGTGTGGAGTCACTCAGGTTTAAGTTCAACGCATCACCATTGCCATTAAATTACTCTGCACTGCCCGATCCGTTAACGACAAACACGCAACCTATATTGTCGATAGAACTTCTGCCTTCCAGCGACGCGCACTACCCACATTTGCAATGCTTTTTTAATGGTCAACCCATTGAAGTGGAATGGAGTCATAACCATAAGTTTTCAGTCAAGCCACCACAAGAATTGAGTCAGGGTCGTCACCGTATCAACTGCACAGCGCCACATCAACATGGCGCTCCATTTTATTGGTTGTCGCAACAATGGCAGATTGTCGGGGAATAAAAACGCCACCCATGAGAAATGGGTGGCTATAGAGTACTGAGTAATTAGTTAGGCAGAATCACCTGACCATCAACAATGGGAAGTACCTGGCTCTGTGGCTGAGTCTTAGTTTGCACCGTGGTCATTTGACCCACGACGTCGCAGGTAACATTGAACGAAATAACGTGGGGGGAAGAATTGAAAATACAGGCTAAAAATGACGAGAGCACAGTCAACAGCGATATCGCTAGCACGCCTCTAGACAGGAATGAGATAGCTTATTTGAAAGGCTAGCATCTCGTTCATTAGATAAACTAACCTAATCTTTAACTACATCGAAACTAGTCAGCCATTGTAATTGAATGGCTATTCATCTTTTAGTGCTCTTATAGTAGATCGAACTCGCGGATAGCTTATCGAATATAACAAATTGCTAACTATCTATACCTCGGGCCACTATTCTACTGATTCGAGAATAATGTAAGCCATAGTATTCTCCAATCTCCTTTTGGGTATAACCACCGCTTCGAAAGGCAGCAATGATGGCGTCGTTCCTGTTGTCTTCATTTGCTTCATATTCCTTTAAAGAAAGTGGTTTAGCTTGGCGTTGTTTCGCTGGAATTTCTTTCATATCGCCTTCCTCTAAATCTGCATTTGGAAGGTGCTTGTTCACGAACTCATCACTGCCTAAGTACACTTGTTGCTTTAGGTTTGACCACAGTGGCACTCCTATTCTCTCTAAAACAAACTGCTGGTATCTCAACTTGGCTTTGTTTTTTTGCTTGCCAAACTGCAATAGCGTTTGATTAACCGCTAACCAATCGGGTGCTTCTTTCTTGCCGATAATACAATCCCAACTGCTCCATGGGTATTCATCTGGCGTATCTACCATATGGGCACGAACAGGGTTGAGTAGAATGTAGCGCCCGACTTCCAAGAGATACGCGTCTTTATCAACCAAAATAGCTTTATAGCGACCTTGATACAGATGGCCGACTCGATTATGTTTTCTGTTGAATTTCTGGGTATAGACTCCATTTAGCTGCCTCATCCCCTTACTCAAATTTCCATCAGGCGTTTCAACTAGCAGGTGATAATGATTAGTCATTAAGCAGTAACTATGGATTACCCAATTGAACCGCCGACAAGTATCAGCAAGCACATCAAGAAACAAAGCAAAATCGGCTTCATCAAGATAAATTGGTTGGCGCGCATTACCTCTAGAAGTGACATGGTACAGTGCCCCCGCATATTCTATTCTCAGTGGTCTACTCATTGTCTTCCCTAAACAAAAATGGCCTAGCAAAAAACTAGACCACTCTCTTCAAAAAGGCAAAAGGCAAGACCTGACCCAATTATTTTTTTTTAGTTGCCTAGCGATAACGTTAATCTGTCGGGAATTTTTGTTTCTGATGTAGAACACGCATAATGCGAATAATGTCGCCTTCAACCCAATATGAGACGATCATTGAAATCTCAGGAATGATAAGTAGCCTGCCTCTAACCCCATCACGTCTGACTCCCATAAGAGGCTGAACCGCCAAGTTTTCAACTTTAGCTTCTATTAGTTCGTCGGTTTTTTCAGCAGCTTCAGGGTTGAAATCGTATAGAAACTCAAATATTTTCTCTCGATCGTTAAGGGATTCTTCCTCCCACAAAATCATAGCTTGCCTCGATTGCGGATTCTAGCCTTGCGCTCAGCCATTAGTGACTTGGCTGATGCGTGATCAACAAAAACCGCTTTTCCTGTATCAAACTTCTCAAAAGCTAAGTTAACTTGTTCAGTCAACCAAACATCATGGGATAGTGTTTTTCTCTGCTGTTCGGCTAGTTGTTCAGTAAGTTCTCGGCAAGCGTCACTTAAGGTTCGACCTTGGCTTTCAGCCATTTTCTGAGCTAGGCGTTTAGTTTCTTCATCTACACGAAACTGGATTCTTGTGTCCATAAGTGACTCCTTACTATCTGTGTGTACAAATGTTAGCACTACACTTAAGTTCGAACAACTAATGAAAAAATGGCCTAGCTAAAAAACTAGACCACCCGCACCCAAAAGGCAAAAAGCAAGACCTGACCCCATTATTCAGCTGATGAAACGATATTGTTTATCGTTGGTTTCAGAAAGATAAAGGGGTCAGGTCTTGCGTTTTGCTATAAATTTAAATTACAGCCTACTCCCCTTCACCCAAAAAACAAAAATGGCCTAGCTAAAAAACCAGCCCACTTCATCAAAAAGGCAAAAAGCAAGACCTGACCCCATTATTTTAGCTCTTTAAAATTACCGTCAATCTCTAAACGTGTACGAATACGCCAAATGTCCTCCAGTTTAACTGGTTTTTTCTGTCCAGTTGAACGACCTTTTCTTGTTTGCATAGTAGGCTCCTTAAATTAAAAGAAAGGGCTTAACAAGCGTAGTGGATTGCTATGGTTGGAATATTTATGCAAAGAGAGTAAAGGAGGATCCATTATGTTTAATAGGGATAATTAACGAAATGGCTCACACCTAATTTTATGGCTGAATGGTTTCGGGGCACTTCTGAGGTAGAAAGTGCCACGGATCAACAGTCAGAAAGTAACAATTTTGGACAATTATTTGCCAGTAGTGTCCCTAAATCAGCAATTCATGAATAACTAAAAGTATGGAAAGCCGCTTAGCTTGGTGTCCAGTTTTGATGGTGCAGATCAGTTTTAAATTCAGTAACGGAATGAACAAAAGGCGTTGTACTTAACGATCACAGACAACGTCTTCAATTACCGACACCACTAAATTTTTAAACCACTGGTGCGCGGGGCTGGTCACCGTTCTTTTATGCTCAATCAAAAACAGTTCAAACGACAATTCAGGGACGTTGTCTAAAGAATAGATAGGCACTATTTTATCGCCTATCCCTTCGAGATCCGTTAGCTTGTGTGTTGCGACCAACATGGTATTTGAGCTCTGCATCACTTCCACCAGCGTGAGTAGCTGCCCGCTTTTAAACGCAATGTCTCTTTGCATCCCATTCTTTGCTAGGTAACTGTCTACGGGGTTCTGTAATCCGTAATTCGAACGAATATCCAACGTGAGATCAACAAAGCGAGATTCAAGACATTGCTCAAGCGTAACATTCTCAGCATTGGCTAACGGGTGGTTAGCCGAGACATAAAACACTGGGTAGATCTCGCCAAGGCTGACGTATGGGAATTCGATAGGGTTGCTTGGGGCTTCGATGTGAATCGTGAAATCCACATCTCGTGATAGCAGTTGGCTAGTGGGCGTTTTCGCGATGGGGTATTCAATCAGACTCGCATTGGGTGCATCGCGCATGAAGCGTTCAGCAAGGGGCACAGAAAGCATTCGACTCATCAACGGCGGTACCGATACAACAAACGTTTGAACGCATTCCGACGGTTCAAACGCTGATTTCGCTACCAAACTTCGCATTGCAAGCAACAGCTCTTCCAAAGGTGCTTGAAGCTCCAGCGACTTTTGAGTCGGTACTAAACCATTCGATTCTCTGTAGAAAAGGGGATCATCAAACAACTCTCGCAAACGGTTTAAGGTGCGACTCATCGCTGGCTGAGACAAATATAAAGTATTCGCGGCTCGCGTCACGTTCCTCTCTTTGATTAAAACACTTAACGACACCAGTAAGTTTAAATCCAATCGAGAAAGCTGTTGCTCAATAGTCATCATAAGGCATGCACCTAAGTAATATCACTCGCCAAATAGTCACATTAAAGCGGGGACGAACACAAGTGCGCAGCGCAACTTTACTTTGAAACTTATCACCCTATTCAACCAAATACTCGAGCATTACTGATAATTGACCGCGTACTTCACTTGGACAAAATTATTAGGGAACGCCATGGCCTCTGATTGCTCAAGCTTTATGTCTTTTGCCGTTTTACCGAACAGTGGGATACCTTCCCCAAGCAGGACCGGGGCGCGAGTAATCGTCATCTCATTGATCAGCTCAAGGTTGATAAATGCTTGAATGGTTGTGCCACCATCAACGTATGCATGTTGATAACCTTCACTGCTCAGTTTTGATACCAGCGCTTTGAGATCGCCAGAGTATATTTCGACCTTGTCTTTAACGCTGTCTGGGGCGTGTTTTAACGAATTACTCAAGACAACGATTCGTGTATCACCATAAGGCCATTGCTCAGGCGTGAGGTTCATACTCGCTATCACCTCCATACACTTTCTGCCCATAATCATACAATCCACCGACGACATAAAGCCGACAAAGCCCATGTCTGCCTGATCACCCATATCAGCCTCAGCGTTTCCTGCGATGTGCAGCCAATCCACAGAACCATCTTTTTTAGCAATAAAACCATCAACACTGGTCGCGATGTATACAGAAAATTTCATATTGTTTTCCTACCTTACCGATTATTGATTTCACCGTCTCTTGGCAATAGGCGTCGCATCTATTACAATTAATTCTACACTGTAGAATTAATTGTAGTCTAGCGAGGAGATCGAATGTCTGTCAAGGATAAAAGGCGAGGCCGCCCTAAGGGAACATCCAACCAACTGAATGAACAATCCATCATGGATGTTGCGAAAGCATTGATGAAAGAAGAGGGAAAGATTCCCAGCATTCGAAAGCTAGCCGCTTCCTTAGGTGTGGACGCCATGGCGATTTACCATTACTTCAATAACAAAAATGCGTTACTGGAAGCCATCACCACATCTTTGATTGAAGATATTTATGACCCCAAGGCGGGTGAAGATTGGAAGGCCGAACTGAAGACATTATGCGAAAGCTATATTTTAGTACTTCACCAATACCCTGGGCTTCTAGAAATACTCCTCAGCATGGAATCTCATGGCCCGGCCGACGTGTTCACCGAGCGATTCAATGTGGTTGTGCAGCCGCTTGACCTTAATGCGATAGCCGCAACCAACGCTCTCAGTTTATTGGCGGATTACCTGCACGGTTTTGCACTCGCATTGAACTGCAATCGCGAACTGCAATCACTCGACATCAGCATGCTAAAAGGCCCGCTTGATCTGTATTGTGTGGCTCTTGAGAACGCTTAAGGCAGATGACTACCCTCATAATAACTCGCCGAAAAGCTCCAGATACCTTGATTTCAGGCTTCTTGTGAGCAAAGAGACACGTAATATGAGCAGAGAGACGCTTTCTACTGAGCCATAGCGCATAGTTGTTCTTTTGATAAGGACGTGAATATGACCTGTGTTTCCAGCTCGAACTCTAAACTTAGTCTCAATGCGGTTTTTACTCAGTTATGCACCTTCTACCTTCTCGCCATCGCTGTACAAGTGATCGGTCGATTCCTTGTAAGTCGCGTGAGCGAAAACGAAATAATCATTGATATTGGGGAAAACACTGCCGCGCTATTACTGGTTGTTAGAGGCCTCTCTTATTTCGGCCTTTGGGGGGAAATTGGTTGGTTTACAACGGCGAAATGGAAATCGTTTCCTGTATTTCTCGTTCCCGCTCTATACATAGTACTTAACTTCAATGGCGCTTATGGTCACGATTTATCCACCGTACTTCAGGCAGCCCTAAACACGGTTATCTCTGCCAGTTTTGAAGAACTCCTGTGCAGATTAATGGCACTTCATTTGTTGATACATGGTTTTACAGCGCAGGGAAACAAACGACCCATTCTATGTGCGGTTTTAACCAGTTCGCTGCTATTTGGTTTTGCTCATTTCACAAATCTGCTCAACCAACCTGAAGCACTTGGTGCCATCATAGGACAAATGATATACGCCAGTTTCATCGGTATTGGTTTTGCCGCGTGTTACATCGTGACAAGGTCCATAGTGCCTTTAATTGTAATTCATGCATCTATCAACTTTGTGAGTTTTTGGGGAGAGTCAAAGATTGAACCACCAACACTCACGTTTGAAGATACATTGGGCACTGTGATAGTGTGTTTTCCACTCTTGCTGCTAGGGCTTTGGTTGCTGCGCCATGAGCCAAAATAACGAAAAATCAAAGTAACAAAGCAAAAGACATGAAAGACAAATGGCGAAATATATGGATATAACCCACATCAGCATAGTAACGCTCCCTTACATCATCGGGGCATTTTCATTTTTGTTACTCGGCATAAAACTCGTGATACAAATTGCTCCCAAGGCGACGCGCAAAGCAAATTCAATACTGGCTTTGTTGTGCTTGGTTTTTGTCACAATAGAAGTGGACCAGTTCATCAGCGCGAATGCCTTGTCGTTTGCCCTGTATACCGTGTTTGAAAACATTCAAAATGCCGCCCATTTGCTGCTTGGGCCTTTGACTTATCTCTATTTGAACGCAATGTCTGACGCCCCTCCTTCAGATAAAAAGACGAAGATTCATTTCTGGGGGTTTGCTGCAGGCCTGACTCTGATGTGGTTGCCTCTAAGCAATGACATAACCTGGGGACTATTTATTTGTCTCTACTTTTTAACGTTAATGCCCTACGCCCACCTTTGCCTTAAGGAATTAATCTCCTTTGATTCCGGCGCTAAAAAGCAGGTATCAGACTTACAGCACCATAATTTGGTCGGTATTAAAGTGTGGGTTTATCTTCTCGTATTTCTCAGTCTTTACGTTTTCCTCAGCCCAATCTATAAATGGGTATCAGAAAGCTCAAATGGCCCGTTAGATGTCCATTATATATTAGCTGTGTTTGCAGCGTACTTGTTGATAAGGCCAGATTTCACCTCGCAAGTCGCCCTGTCTGATTTGCAAGTACACCAACCAGAAGACCACCGACTGCAGCAGCAATCCAGCACGGAAGAAGCGGTTGGTCCGGTCAGCATGGATTGCGACAATCATGTGATCTTTAGCGACCTAGATAACAAGGTCAAAGAGTCAAGATTGTATTTGCAAAATGGGTTAAGCCTAACCGACTTGGCAACACTAACTGGCTATTCGAACAACCAAATTTCATCCGCGATCAATCATGTTTACGGTCAGTGCTTTTATGATTACGTCAACATGCACCGTATAGAGGAAGCCAAGAGAGTCTTAGTCACCTCTCCGGCGAAAGCCGTGACTGACGTGGCTATTGCCTCTGGTTTTAATTCTAAATCTTCATTTTACAAAGCGTTTTCCAAGCAAGGCATTGGCACACCCAGTGAATTCAAACGGAAGAATTTGACGCCATCCCAGTAGCTCAATTCACACTCAGAGAGAAAAGGTTCCGCTTCTTTGAAATCTATTTAGTGGTCGAGGTCATTTCTGGGTTCATCTCACTCAGTATCCACTGCTTAAACTTCAGAATGCTTTGACTGCGAATATTGTGCTCGGGTATCAACAGGTAGTAGCTGTGCCCTTCACGCTGGTTATCGGTCTGCACGAAATCGCTGCGCTCGAGCCACCCTTGTTGAAGAGGGTTTTCCACCAGTAACGAGCTGACCAGAGCGATGCCCTGACTCGCCAAAGCGGCTTGAATGACATGATGTTCTTGATCGAATTGTCGAACCGTTGACTTTGCCTGACCGCGATTTTCATCAAGCAATGAATGCCAGGATATGGAAGGTAATTGGCTATTTTTCCAGGTTGTTTCCAACAGATGAACATTGTCGAGTGCGTCTAATCGCGACAAATACGATGGAGTGGCATACATACCAATCTCCTCACGAATCAACTCGACCCCGTGAGCACTCGCCCCATCGAAAACCCCATACCGAATGGCGAGATCAATGCGCTTGTCCCTTTCTAAATCCTCGACTTTCTCGCCAGTTTTAATGACCACTTCAATATCTGGGTGTGCCGAATAAAACACTTCTAATTTGGGGATGAGCCACATCGCAGCAAAAGACGACGTCGTACTCACAGTGATCACGTTTTTAGTGCTCGATATTTCATTCACAACATTGCTGATTTGTTGAAAAACACTCTGAGTCACCTCTGCCAGTTTTTCGCCTTCGGCAGTGAGCTCTATTGCCCGTGTTTTTCGTTCAAATAAAGACGTTTTCAACGCATCTTCGAGCGATCTTATCTGATGTGATACCGCCGTGGGCGTGACATTCAGCGCTTCAGCGGCTCTTTTGAAACTCTTCATTTTTGCCGCGGTATGAAACACCTTTAACGTATTCAGTGGCGGTAGACGCGATTCCATAAATAACCCTATAGATGAATGTATCTCATCTATAGGGAAGTTTTCATCAATTGTCAACAAGGAGAAAGATGCACAGAATGCACTCACACACACTGATAAATAAAGAGACAATGATGAAAACTCTATTGAAATTAGACACAAGCGCAAGAAGAACAGATAACTCTACCCAGTCCTATAACTCAATTTCTAAAACCCTATCGGCGGCGTTCTTCGATAAGTGGATGACCTTGAACAGTGAAGATAAAGTCATCCATCGAGATCTAGGATTAAACCCGCCAGACTTCATCAGCCAAGACTGGATTGCCGCGGTGTTCACACCGGAAGAGAAACAGACGCAAGTCCAAAAAGACTTGCTGTCGTTGTCTGACACGCTCATTGACGAGTTAAACCAAGCCGACATCATTGTCATCTCATCGCCGATGTACAACTATGGGATGCCAGCGGTGCTGAAAGCCTGGTTTGATCAAGTCGTGCGAATCAACAAGACATTTACGTTCGACCTAAACAGAGGCGACTTCCCTATCGAGCCCATCATGTCAGGAAAGACATTGATTCTACTTTCCTCAAGCGGTGAATTCGGTTTTGAAATAGGGGGCGTTCGTGAAAACATGAATCATCTCAGTCCCCACGTTAAAACAATAAGTCACTACCTAGGGGTTGATGAGTTCCATGAAATTGCCTCTGAGTATCAAGAGTTTTCCGATGAAAGGCACACAAAGTCTCTACAACAGGCTCACGATGACATTGACCAACTGGTTACAACGCTGTCTAAAGACGAACACCTTTCTAAATTAGAAAACCTTTCTAGAAGCGAACAATTAGAAGGCAAAGTCTGAATATGCGCCTGACTCAAATGAATGAAACATCGTTAATGGAGCAGACCGTCAAACTCTCACTGGCGCATGTTCACAAAGGTGGGATTCCCTTCTCTGCGCTTGTGGTGGATGAGAAAGGCCAAGTTGTGGGAAAAGGTGTCAATCGGGTAACAGAACTCAGTGACCCGACCGCCCACGCCGAAATCTTGGCCATAAGAGACGCAAGCGCTTCGTTGGGCAGCAGCGATCTGTCAGGAAAAACGTTATTTGCCTCTGGCGAGCCCTGTGCATTGTGTTATCT
>NZ_MCWZ01000306.1 GCF_002877365.1 Vibrio sp. 10N.261.55.A7 | reverse complement strand
AGTCTTGACCAAATAATTACAAAAAAGTTAATATGATATTTTTTGGTTCTAAATTTTATTTTTTGCATGTTTATTGGGTTTTAATACTGCTATTTGGCTGCTAACCTCCTTTTATAGATTTAAAGTTCTTTTTGTTTTCGAAAATACCAAACTGTTCATAGATTTGTCTTAGAAATGGATTAGAAAAAAGTTGGCGAAAATCAGAAGCTTGGCTTACACTTTCCAAGGTAAAGCCGATATGTTGTTGATTGGCTAGGCAAAATGCTTTGGCGCTGCAAACTGCAGCAATGTTAAACATAGCTTTAAGGGGAGTTTTATGGCGCTCACAAAGGCCGATCTGGCTGAGAACCTGTTTGAAAAACTTGGATACAGTAAACGGGATGCCAAGGAAACGGTTGAAGTGTTTTTTGAGGAAGTTCGAAAAGCACTCGAAAGTGGCGAGCAGGTAAAGCTGTCTGGTTTTGGTAATTTCGATCTACGTGACAAGAGTGAACGTCCTGGTCGAAACCCTAAAACTGGCGAAGACATTCCTATTACTGCTCGACGTGTCGTTACATTCCGACCGGGACAAAAGTTAAAAGCCCGAGTGGAAAACATAAAAGTTGAGAAGTAGCTGATCAATTGACCACGTATTGCGTGGTCTTTTTGTATGGTTAGCCGTTCATTCGACTATTTAATTACAATGTCCGAATGAAAAATTATAAAGGGAGTGCTATTGCACTTCCTTTTGCGTTAAAGGAACAGCAACAAGTGTTTCAGCATCTCAAGCGTGGTTTGTTCATCCTCTCGACCTTGTCGCTACATAGCTTGAAGATCCTCTTCTGATTTTCACCGTTGTTTTATTATCATCGAAATCGAGTAATGTAACTATTTTTCGGCTTGCCATAAGAACAGAGAGAAACGCTAACTAGTTTTTCTCTAAAGAAACCAACCATTTGATTAAAAGTTTGTTCTAGTCTCAACTCATTATCTAATGACTTAACAACCAAATTAGACAGCAAGTTCTAACCTAAGGACTGTTCTTCAACCATTCGGTCTTATCTCTTTACCCAGCAGAGCTCATTTAGAACTCTATGCATCTACCATTTCACTGTATTGATTTAGACGAATTTTCATTTGCCAACCAACGAGTGTTAGTCGAAAGCGACTTAACCCCCTAATAAAGCTCCTCTCGAAAAATGCTCTTGACTCTTTAAGCACATATCTTGTGTAACAATGAGATCGTTTTATTGGAACTCGACATTCACAATGATCTACGTGTATCTGTTGAAGTTTAGATAGTGTTTGTTTTATGAGCGAACACGCCAAATTAGATGCGCTAAAAAGTAAATTTAGTTTAATTATGTAAACTATGGCGAAGGTAACAAAATTCAACTGGGATGACGAAAGTAGTGTGATCTATGGCAGTAATATTTACTATTTCACCTTTCTATAGTTTGATTTGGCTCAATTTAGGGTGATTTTTAAGGTTTAATAAAGTTAACTGTAATTTGCCATGTTACCACTTTGGGATTAATCTAGCCCCACTGAGTAAATTAATGTAAACGAGTGGAAGAATGCTAAAGCAAGTTAAATTTACGCAACAGGATCGAGAGTCGTTAACTAACTACTTTCGCCTCGCAGATACCATTGCCGATCTTATCGGCCCGCACTGTGAGGTTGTTATTCACTCGTTTGAAAGCTTTGAAGAATCCGTTGTAAAGATCGTAAATGGCCACCATACCGGCCGAGCAATGGGATCGCCGATTACCGATCTAGGCTTGAAAATGTGGCGAGACTACGAATGCTCCGGTGTTGTCTCTCCGAAGAGTTACTTTACGAACAGTAGCGATGGTTCACTTCTTAAATCAACCACTTGCATTTTAGCGGGTGTCGATAGCAAAGCAATTGGCATGTTGTGCATCAACATGAACCTCTCTTTCCCATTTCCAGAAATCATCAAAACATTAATGCCAGACGTATCCGTTGCAACAACCGTTGTGAGTGAAAACTTCAGCACCAATGCAACCGACGTCATCGACCAAGCACTAAACAGTGTTATTGAAGAAGTTGACAACGATGATTCAGTGTCGAGTAAAGGGCGTAATAAGGCCATTACTAAACGTCTTTTTGATAATGGTGTTTTTGAACTGAAAGAGACCACCACACAAGTTTCAGATCGCTTGGGGATCACACGCCAGGCGGTCTACAAATATCTTCGCGAATTTAAATCTGAATTTTTAACTAATTAATCATCTACATAAGGCAATAAGAATGAGAAAAATAGTCAATACTAACGACGCTCCGGCTGCCATTGGGCCGTACTCACAGGGTGTGACATACGCAGAATTAGTATTTACTTCAGGCCAGCTTCCATTGGTACCAGACACAATGGAATTTGCTCAAGGTGGGATCACTGAGCAGTCTCGACAATCGCTAGAAAATTTAAAAGCTGTATTAGAAGAGGGTGGAGCAGGTATTGATACCGTAATCAAAACCACTTGCTTCCTGTCAAATATGGAAGACTTTGCTGCGTTCAATGCAGTTTATTCGGATGTTTTTGGAACGGAAAACGCTCCAGCTCGCTCATGTGTAGAAGCTGCTCGTTTACCAAAAGACGCATTGGTTGAAGTTGAAGCCGTTGCTTATCGTAAGTAATCACAGGGTTGGTTGGAGTATCTTATGAGTATTACATTTATTGCACTTAGTATTATGTTCTTTGGCTTTTATGCCGTGCTGTCTAAGTTCAAAAAACAGAAAAAAACCTTTAACTTCCGTGTGTTATCTGCATTAGTCGGTGGTTTATTATTCGGTGGAGCCATTCAGATTACACTGGGTTTTGGCAACGAAGCCGTCAACGGTTTTGCTGAGCTCATCTCAGTATTCGGTAAAGGCTACATCAAACTTCTACAAATGATTGTTATCCCGCTTGTCTTCGTGGCGATGATCTCTTCAATCATGAATGTAGAAGGGGGTGGAGCGCTATCACGTATCGCACCTAAAGTTATTGGTGTATTGATTGTAACGTGTGGTCTATCTGCATTAATTGGTGTTGCTGCAATCTACATCTTCGGCATTGATGCTAACGCTCTTGTGAGCACCGTTGGCTCAAGTGCAGCAATGGACGCTCGTGGTGCAAACCTGGCTTCTACACAGGAATCAATGGCGAACAATGGTTTAGCAAGTCTTGCGCTTTCTATTATCCCAGCCAACATCTTTGACATGCTAACGGGATCGGAAAGAACCTCTACGCTTTCAACTGTTCTGTTCGGTATGTTCCTTGGTTACTGCATCCTGCAAGTCAGAACTCGTCGTCCTGAAAAAGTACAAAGTTTTGTTGATTTCATCAACGCGGCTAAAGAAGTTGTACTGTCTATGGTACGTGAAATCTTGAAGCTGACTCCTTACGGCGTATTTGCTCTGATGACAACATTCATGATGTCAAACGACTTGTTCGCACTGGCTGAAATGGGTCGCTTCCTTGTCGCGAGCTACGCAGCAATCTTCGTAATGTACGCTATCCACATCGGTATGGTTGCTTTCACGGGTCTTTCTCCAATGCAGTTCGTTAAGAAGACTTGGCCTGTACTTGTGTTCGGTTTCGGCTCTCGTTCAAGCATGGCGGCTATCCCACTAAACGTTGAAACTCAAACTCAACGCATGGGTATCGACGAAGAAACAGCGAACATGTCAGCAACATTTGGTACAAGTATCGGCCAAAACGGCTGTGCAGGTATTTACCCAGCCATGCTTGCTATCATGTCTGCTCAAGTTATGGGCATTCCTGTAGACTTCGCCTTCATCGCTCAACTGGTTGCGGTTATTGCTATCGCATCATTTGGTATCGCTGGTGTGGGTGGTGGTGCAACGTTCGCGGCCGTTGCTGTACTGACTATCATGGGTCTAGACATCACGGTTGTTGCCATCCTAGTGTCAATCGAAGCTCTGATTGACATGGCTCGTACGGCGCTTAACATCTCTGGTTCTATGCTATCAGGTGTTCTCACCGCTAAGAAGAATGGCACTATGGATGAAGAAGCATACAATGCTGAACATGCGAACCCATCTTCAGACAGTGAAGTCGTCGCGTAATCACTATGTGACTTTGAATTAGCTCCTACGGGAGCTAATTTTGTTTAATATTTATAGGTAAGAAAAGATGACAACAGTAATCTTAGGTGGCAATGCCGCTGGCATGAGTTTCGCTGCAAAGTACAAACGTAACCAACCAAGTGAAGAGATCATCGTTATCGAAAAACGTGACTACGTCTCTTTCGGTGGTTGTGGTTTGCCTTATTTCACTGCAGGCATGTTTGATGACACTGAGCGTTTGATTTCTCGTACGCCAGAGCAAGCTATTGCATCAGGCTTAGATCTGCGTTTGGACTCTGAAGTTATCGGTTTAGACAAAGCAAACAAATCGGTTGCGATCAAGCATGGCGACGAGGAATACCAACTGGCGTACGACAAGCTGATCGTATGTACGGGTGCTCGTCCTATCGTACCAAACTTTGGTGAGTACAACTCTGAGCATGTTTATACATTAACAAGCATGGAAGATGGCCTAGCCGTTAAAGAAGCTTTCAAAGACAAAGAACTGAAGAACGTTTGTATCATTGGCGCGGGTTTCATTGGACTAGAAGTGTTTGATGCGGCGGAACATTTGGGTAAAAACGTCACCATTATTGAACGTGAAGCGACAATGATGAGCCGCCAGTTTAGCCCAGAAATGATCGACACTGTTGAAGATGCCATTCGTGAAAGTGGTGCTGAGTTAAAGCTGAGTTGCAGTGTAGAAAGCATTACTGATGCGTTGGATGGCGGATACGATGTTCAAACTGACAGTGGTGTTGTTAAAGCCGACATTGTGATTATGTCACTTGGCTTCAAGCCAAACACAGACGCGTTTGACCTGCCAAAGTATGACAATGGCGCGCTACTCACGAATGAGTTGGGTCAAACCGAAGACGAACATATCTATGCTGTGGGCGACTGTGCGACAAGCTACCATATCGCAATGGATAAGATGGTTTATCTGCCGCTGGCGACAACAGCCAACAAGCAAGCGCGTATGATGGCGGATCACCTTGCAGGAAAAGATACCTTCCTTAATGGATTTTTAGGTTCATCATGCTTGAAAGTGCTGGATTTGGAACTTGCGTGTACCGGTATTTCTGAAGTTGTGGCAAAAGAGCACGGTATGGAATACAAGACGTCCATCATCAAAGACAAGAACCAAACGGATTATTGCCCAGGGCAAGAAGACATCAAAATTAAGGTGCTTTACCACCCTGAAACAAAAGTCCTTTTGGGTGGCGAGATCATTGGTAAGAAGGGCGCCGTTGGTCGTATCAATGCCTTAGCCGTCGCGATTACCGCTAAGATGACGACTCAACAATTGGGGTATTTAGATTTTGCTTACGCGCCCCCTTTTGCACGAACATGGGATGCACTCAATGTTGCTGGAAATGTAGCCAAATAACAGTCGGTTACCTAACTACCTTCTGAATAAAAATGCCAGTCATGTTCATTGACTGGCATTTTTTTTGATATTTATTCGAGCGTTTACAGACGATATTTGGTTTCCAAACTACACTTTTCATTAACGTACTTATAGGTGATACGACTATCAATAATAATGAATAACAAGCGCTAGGGGGCGACATGGCAAAGCAAAAGGTTCAGCACTTCTTTCACCCAGTTTCAGGCACTATTAGTTATGTCGTCTCCGATGTAGCAACCAATGAAGCGATCATTATTGACCCTGTCGCTGACTACAATGAAATCTCCGGGGAGGTGACGTTTGAATCCTCTCAAATGATCCTCGATTACGTTCAAAAGCATCAGTTACATGTAACGGCAATATTGGAAACACACATTCATGCTGATCACTTAACCGGTTCTTTCTTCTTACATGAAAAGCTCAATGCGCCTATTCATGTCTCTGACGCAGTGAAAGAGGTCTATGCGTCATGGAAAGACGATCTCGCGCTCAATGAAATGTACGAGTTTGAAAACTACTTACTCGATCATGAACACCTTGGTTTTGGTGAGTCAGACATCGAAGTGATTAATACGCCAGGGCACACACCTGCTGATCTCACGTATAAAGTTGGGGATGCGGTTTTTGTCGGAGATTCTCTGTTCCACCGTGGCACCGGGAGAGCCGATTTCCCCGGGGGTAGCGCTAAGCAGATGTTCCACTCGTTAGAAAAACTCTACGATATGGACGACGATACCAAAGTTTACCTGTGCCACAACTACCCTAAAACAGCTGAAGAATTGGTTCATATGACCACGATTGGTGAGGAAAAGCATGAGAACTGCTTTATTACTGAAAACACAACGGAAGAGGAATTTGTGACTCACCGAGAAGAAAGGGATGGGCAACTGGCTGAGCCCAAATTGATTAACCCTGCGTTGGTGTATAACCTGACGTCTCAATTGCCAAGGGATAGCGTGGTATCAGAAAGGCTGGGGTAAGCGCGACCAAGAAAAGAGCAACTAAAAAGAGAACGAATGAGTGAGATCGAAAATAGGCATCAATCTCATTCATTATCAGATTACCTTGCTGCTTTCCTTAACTAAGCAGATACGGGGTAACTAAGCGGATATAGATTAACTAAAAATAGATGGATTAACTAAAAAGATAGGGGAACAGCTTCGCCTTTTCTTCCTGAGTTAAAGATTCCACACGCGCTATGTTTGTGTCTGGTATTGCTTCAGGGTTTGGATAGTGTTTCAGAACCTTCTCCATACTCTCTTCACGAATGAGGTGAATGGTTGGATAAGGGGAGCGATTGGTGAGGTTCTCGGCATCACTGGGTTGCGTTCCATGGAAATAGTAATCAGGGTGGAAAGTGGCGACTTGGTAAATACCTTCATAGTCTTGCTGTTTAATTAGGCCATCAACCCAATCAAGGAAGAAGTTGTAATCCATAAAATCTTGGAGCACATCTGGAAATACGACGAGAGTGGTTTCAAGCTCATTTGGATCTTTGCTGTCGAGGATCTGAAACTCTTCTAGAATGAATTCTAAGAGTTGCTCTTCTGTCTTAGCGGGCGTAACGGCAATTTTAATCTGCTTATTTTTATTGGGTTTGTGTGCAAAAGGGCAGAGATTGAGATTGATGATGACATCTTCGAGCCATTGCTGAGTCCGCTTTTCAGCCAGTTGATATTTATTCATTAGAGATTCTTAGTCAATTTTTGCAACAGAATAGCAGAAAACCGCTGGAAGACTAAAGATCGATAGAGTCTTAAGCTCGTTAGTACCGAAGCGTCTTACGTCTCTGTGAGCATTTTGATATTGCCTAAGCAGTATGAGCGGTGGATTCATCGAAGGGGGCAGACTGTTTTATTGTGCGTTGATAGAGCGCGTAACAGAGTGTAAATAGAAGAACATACAGACACATTCCTCCCGCAACAACCCCAGACCATGCCCCGTGTTGCCAACAGTAGATTAGAAAGAACCCACCTAAACTCCCACCAATATAATAATGCATGAGATACAATGCGGTTGCCGTTGCTTTGGCGTGTGTGGCTTTCTGGCTGACCCAAGAATAGGCGAGTGTATGCGTGAAGAATGCCCCAAAACTTATCAGTAATAGCCCAGCTAACATCATAGGTAGCGTATCTATGAGAGCCACCCACATACCAATCATACTGATGATGCTGCCTGTGATCATGCCCGAAATGGGCTGTTTAGATTGCGTCCATTTACCGGTCAGTTTTGAGCTGAGCGTTCCTGCTAAATAACATAAAAAGATAAGGGAGGCTAAGCCAAGCGGAAGGTTATGGGGTTCACTGACGAGTCTGAATCCCATGACGGAATATAGGTTAACAAAAAGAGCAAAATTGACACCGCCAATGAGCATGGCAAACCAAATCGTACGATTTTTTAAGTGTTTCACTAGTGCTCGGTTGTGATGAAAGAACAAGCCCCTTTGTGGCGTGAAATTCTCTTGTTTCGGTAAGATAGTGCTGACAATGATCGCGCCTATGAGCGTCAAAATAGCCAATACCGCAACGGCGTGCTGCCAACTGAACAAGTCAGATAACGTCCCCCCTAGAATTCGACCGACTATGCCGCCCAGTGAGTTGGCCGCAATGTAGCCTCCAATCGCACGTCCAAAAGCCGCCGGATCAAGCTCCTCTACCATATAAGCCACCGCCACAGAGGCAAAAGCAGAGAGTGCGATACCCATTAACCCCCTAGCAGCCAATAGCAACCAATAGCTGTCACTGACTAGCATCAATGCCCCGACGACGGGCATAGAAAACAGACCTATCAGCATGACATTTCTTCGCCCAAAGGATTCCGAACAAATGGCCCATGGCACCAGAAAGATTGAAAGAGCAAAAGTAGAAGCTGCAAACACGCCATTGATCTGCGTTTCTGAAACGGAAAAGTGCCCGGCAAGCATCGGAAGAATCGGTTGGAAAAGGTAAAGGTTACAAAAGACGAGGAAAGAACCAAGGGCTAAGCTCAGTGTTATCTTGCGATATTTGGCGCTACCAAATTCTGCCATTGGAGAGTCCTAATTGTCGGAGAAAAAAGCAATATTCGCCAAAGGGATATGGCCAAACCTGCACTGTGTGATCAAAATATCAGCGAAATGGTGATTAATAAAATATATTAAAAATATAGGCTCAATATATTTTGGATATAATGTGGATAGTCGACAGTTAAAACACTTTGCTGCCGTTGCAGAGCATGGACATTTTACGATGGCAGCGAAAGCTTTAAACATTGCCCAGCCCGCGTTAAGCATTTCAATTAAGAAATTTGAGCAGCAATTGGGTGTTATGCTTTTTAAGCGTCAAGACCGAAAAGTAGAGTTGACCCATGAAGGCAGTGTTCTGTATGAACATGCCAAACGTATCCTGCAACAGTTGGGTGATGCGCAACTCGCAATGGATGAGTTGATTGGGTTAGACAAGGGCGAAGTACGCCTTGGTGCGCCAAGCATGATGGGTTCCTATTTCTTTCCCGAAATCTTGATGGCATTCAAATCGCAATATCCAAATTTGAAACTGACGCTGGTGGATGCGGGTACGCAGTCTATAAGAGAAATGTTATTGGCTGGCGAACTTGATATTGGAGTGATCGTTAACCAAGATATTCCCCATGACCTCGATGTTGATCATTTAATGGTAGGCGAAATGGTGGCGGTGGTGTCAGAACAACATCCTCTGGCAGAAAAAACATCGATTACATACCCTGAATTTTTTGAGCATGAACTGGTGATGTTCAAACCCGGCTATTTTCATCGGGACTTTATCGATAAGGTTTCGCGTGAAGGCGACTACAATCTCAAATTCTCATTCGAAACCAATCTGATTCCAATGATACTCAATATAGTAAAGAGGGAGTTCGCCATATCGGCACTGCTTAATTTGGTCACCAATCACGAACCTGGGGTGGTTGGCATTCCATTTGAAGAGCCTGTAAAGATGGATCTCGTGCTTGCTTGGAGAAAGGATGGCTATCAATCAAAAGCCGATAAAACATTTATCGACTTTGTTAAGTGTTATGTTTAGCAGACATAAGTGATGAGTCATCACTGCCTAGTTACGAGTGCTAAGTTATGAGTGCTTGGGTATGAGTGCTTGGGTATGAGTGCTTGGGTATGAGTGATTAGCTACGAGTTGTACATTCTCTCGAAATTCTTTTGATTCCAGCCGACCATCACTTGATCACCAATCTTTAGTACTGGAATAGAACGTGCGCCCATTGCTTGAAGTTCCTTTCTTCCCCTTTGCATTTTCGCGTTGGTTAAGCGGTACTTGTAGCCCTTTGAATCGAGGTAGCGTTGAGCGTCTTTGCAATGTGGGCACTTGTCTGCAACATAAAGAACTAAACGTTTCATAATCGACTCTACCTTTATCCGTTTACTCATGGGTTTGATGAGGTTTAAGCCGCTGCACATAAAGTTAAGAGGCTCTACTTCGAGCGCGGGAGTTTAGCCGAAATTGCTGTTGGAGAAAAGTACGTAGACAAAAATCAATGAATCACAGAGCCAATTCCGATAAACTTAGCGGCCGTTTTTATTACTGTCACTGAGCTTATGCACTCCTCTCTTCGTTATGTTCAAGGTTATCCAGAACATATAGTTTCTCAAATCGAACAGCTTGTTAACTCAAACAAATTAGTGACCTGGTTTGAAGCTCGCTACCCAGAGAACCACACGATAAAAAGCGAAAAAGCGCTGTTTGAATACACAATGGCGATTAAAAATCGGTCGATGAAAAAGACCTCGCCGCTAAGTAAAGTGGTGTATGACAGTAAAATTCATCTGATCAACAATGCGCTTGGGCTTCATACTTATGTGAATAAAGTGCATGGTGGAAAGATTAAATCGAAAAATGAAATACGAATAGCAAGCGTGTTCAAGGAAGCACCTGAACCGCTTTTGCGTATGCTCGTGGTTCACGAGTTGGCTCATATCAAAGAGAAGAGCCATGACAAGGCATTCTATCAACTATGCTGTCATATGTTGCCGGATTATCACCAACTAGAACTCGATGCGCGAATCTTCATGATGTACCAAGAGCTGAAAAATAAGTGATTTAGTAATGAAAGCCGATAAGAAAAAAAATGAACAGAGCACCTCTTCAATGAAGGTTGAAACGATCAGCTCCAATGGTCTGCACAAGCGAAACAAACATCATGGCCGTTATGATTTCACACAACTGGTAAATGCGCTAGCTGAGTTAAAAGATTGCGTCACGCTTAACCCTCGTGGTGAAGAAAGCATTAATTTTTCAGACCCTAAGTCGGTAAAATTGCTCAATAAAGCATTATTGGCGTACCACTATGACGTGACTCAATGGGATATTCCAGAAGGTTATCTATGTCCACCCATTCCCGGTAGAGCAGATTACATTCACAGGGCCGCGGAGCTACTTACCGCAGAGTGTAAAACAGTGAAGCACTCTATGGTTCGAGCATTAGACATTGGTGTTGGAGCCAACTGTATTTACCCGATCATTGGGGCAAGCGACTATGGTTGGCAGTACGTCGGAAGTGATGTCGACAAGGTGTCAGTCGACAATGCTAACGGCATTGCTCAAGGGAATGCATCACTCGATCGAAAAATTGAGTGTCGATTACAGTCGAATAGCCAAAACTTCTTTAAAGGTATCATTAAAAAAGGGGAATTTTATGACATTACGACCTGTAACCCTCCTTTCCATAAATCACTTCAAGAAGCTGAGCTGGGCACGCAAAGAAAAATTAAAAACCTGAAAGCCAATAAACTCAAAAAAGGTACGTTATCTCTGGCTAGTCAAGACAGCAACTCGAAAGAAACAGGTAATGCGGCGCTTAATTTTGGCGGTCAAAAAGCGGAACTTTGGTGCCCTGGAGGCGAGGCTGCTTTCATAAAAAATATGGTCATTGAAAGTAAAGGGTTTGCTGATCAGGTCTTATGGTTTACCACGTTGATTTCGAAGAAAGACAATGTGAAATGGATTCGAAAAAATCTTGAAAAAGTCAACGCGTTGGAAATGAAAGTGGTTGAGATGAGTCAAGGGCAAAAAATCAGTCGCTTTGTGGCTTGGACATTTAAGAGCCCATCTCAACGGGCTAAATGGTTGAAGCTCAAAGGGTAGACGAGAGCACGCAACAGAGTGTTAGTGAATTCATAGCGAGAATACAGGGGGCAGTAACATGGATATTGAAATTTATATGCCCTGCAACCCCGATTGGTTCTGCAATGGTTTACTTTGGGTATTTCTACTGCTCGGCGTGGTTGGCGCATTGTTGTTTGTTAAAATCGTGATAAATGAATATAGGAAAATTCAGTCACGCGATAAGCAGAATAAAAACAAACGTAAGTAGTTCACCAGAGTAGACTGCCTTCAGTTGGTTGATAAGAGTTATGGCTACCTGCTATTAACCTAAGATTCTTGGCTTATAAACGCGTCTAATTGTTTTTGATAGCGCTCACTCATGACGGTATTCCCTGCCTTTGATTCTAAGTCTATGAGAAGCGAGAGTGAAGATTGATTGACCCCAAACTGTCGATGGAAATTCAGCAGTCTAACCCTTGCTTGGGTGAACTCATCTCTTTCTATTTCTAATTTTGCTAACTGAAACAATGCGCGTGACCGATAAGGGTCATGATCGAGAGTTCGTTTGAAATAGGTTTCGGCAAGTTTATTGTTCCCTGCTTTTAAAGCACAAAACGCGGCGTTTTCGTAGCTGTCAGATGTTCGGTAGTAGGTGGGTTGTTTGATGGCTTGATTGAAATAGTAATCGGCTTGACTAAAGTCACTCTGTTTACACAGAAAGGTCCCGTAGTTATTCAGTACATCTCCATTCTTTGGATTCTGATTAACAGCCCGTTGATACATCTCTTTTGCCGATTGAGTTTCGCCAACCTCATCATAATAGTGCGCCATGCTTAACTGCGTTCGATAATAGTTAGGGGCATGTTCCAATGCACTTTCTAGGTTCTCTCGCGCTTTGATCATGTTGCCCTTTTCCAAATAGCCTAGTCCTAGTGCAACCCTTGTTTCCGCCTTTTCAATTGATGTGGCACTTGAAACAGGAGCGCCTCCTTCAGTCACAGTAACGCAGCCGAGTAGGGTCGTGAGAGATAGTGCGGAAAGTATTTTTTTCATTGGGTGCTCCTTGTTAGCAAGCACATCATATTCAGATTAGATGAGGGATTGAAATGCAGGAAATAACAATGCGAGCAAGTTAGCAATCACAAAAAAACGGCCACTTAAGTGACCGTTTTTATTACGTTTTATCGACTAATTAGTTAGTAATAACGTTGGGTAAAACAGCATTAATCATCTTTAGTGAAATGGTCTTCACTGAATTTGTCCAAATCGTATGGCGTTTGTTGGTAAACGCAGTAGTTTAGCCAGTTAGAGAACAATAAGTGACCATGACTTCGCCAACTCGCACAAGGTTTGTTGTCTGCGTTGTTGTTTGGGTAATAGTTGATTGGCATTGCAGGCTCCATGCCCTCACCAAGATCGCGAATATATTCGTTATGCAGTGTGTGAGCATCGTATTCAGGGTGACCCGTGACAAAGACGTTACGCTTGTCTTTGGTGGAAGCCAGGTAAACACCTGCGATGTCGGACGTTGCGAGAATGTCGAGGTCAGTATGCTCTTCTAAAAACTCAGGAGAGAAATCCGCAAAGCGAGAATGAGGGGCTAGAAAGGTGTCGTCAAACCCACGCAGGATCGGGTGATATTCTTGATGAGTCACATGATGATACACCCCAGAAAGCTTATCTTTTCGTGTACGTTTTGGCAGATCATACAGAAGCTTTAGCCCTGCCTGAGCTGCCCAACAGACATACAATGTTGAGGTCACATGACTCTTAGCCCAGCTCATTATGGTTTTAAGATGATCCCAGTAAATTACATCTTCAAATTGAACTAAGCCTAACGGCGCCCCTGTAATGATTAGGCCATCGAAGTTTCTATTTTTTACCATCTCAAACTGGCGATAGAAGTTGTCTAAATGCTCTGTCGGTGTGTTTTTACTTGGTCGATCGTCGATACGAAGCAGCTCAACATCTACTTGAAGTGGGCTGTTTGAAAGTAAACGAAGGAATTGAGTTTCCGTCTCAATCTTCTTCGGCATAAGATTTAAGATCAATACCTTGAGAGGACGAATCTCCTGAGTTGAAGCTCGAGATTCGGGCATAATGAATATGTTTTCTTCGCGTAAAACATCAGATGCTGGTAGTTGATCGGGGATCTTAATCGGCACAGCTTTTCTCCCTAAGCTATTATTTTAGACGTCTATACATCCAAACTTAACGCAATAATAATGAGATGTCGATAGCAAAATGAATCTAAATTACGTTACTATGTCACCTTCTCAGTTAGTGAGCATTCTGGTATGTCTCAAACACTCACTTTAATTCGGGGTCTTCCTGGCTCTGGTAAGTCAACATTAGCTCGTTCTATGGGTTGTGCTCATTTTGAAGCGGATATGTACTTTATCAATGCGCAAGGAGACTACTGCTATGACGTTAGCCTCATTGGCGATGCTCACGAATGGTGTTACAAGCAAGTAGAGACAAGCCTGATCGATGGCGACAGTGTGGTCGTTTCAAATACGTTTGTCTGTCGTTGGGAAATCCAACCTTATTATAAGCTTGCGCGAAAGTACGCTCTTGAATTTCAAGTGGTGGAGTGTTCAGGCAATTACGGCAGCATTCATGGTGTTGACCAAACAACAATGAAAAAAATGAAAAAACGGTGGCAACAATGGCCAAAAGAACGCCTGTAGTAGACATTTCCTCGTATGGTATTTACACAACATGGGACTCACGCTCTAAAGACCTTCCAAAAATTCGAGAGTTTACGTTACGTGTACCTGCTGAAGTCGATGTGGAATTTGGTTTTATCTTTAACGTCAAAAAGGCAAAGGGAGAGAAGTTTTCGTTTTGCATCGATCACCCTGGCATTTTGAGCAAAAAAGGGGAGGTATTAGAGCCGTTTACAGGCGAGGAGTACGTGAACAGTAACGACTTCGACTTTTACTTGGGTGATACGATTCAGTTACTTATGCCCAATGGGGAGAGTTTTGAATCTAACCTAGGCCCTTGGCGAATGTCGGTTACTCTTGGGGGCAGGGTTGTGGCTGAAAAAACTTTCCATGTTCACGCAAAGGATGAGAGCCAGTTTTGGAAAAATCGCGGGTTCTAGGCTCTCTGTTTAGGTCTTGGTGTCTTTACCGTTGCTGGCGTTTCGCAGAAGTCTTTCCGCAACGACTATTCAGGAAACCCTCAAGATTTAGTTCATCTCATTGTCTTTAAAAAGCTGCTTCAAATCCTCGAGAGGAAGTGGCTTCGAATAATAATAGCCTTGCAACACAGGGACATTCTTTTCAATCAGGTAATTCGCCTGATGCTTTGTTTCAACGCCTTCCGCTACAATGGTTACGCCCAATCGGTCACCTAAATCGATGATGGTGTTGAGCACTGGAGCGCTCACTGATTCGATACCAATTGTATCGATAAAGCACTTATCCACTTTTAGATAATCGAAATTGATAGACTGTAAAACGGAAAGGGAAGTATGGCCTGTTCCAAAGTCGTCGATAGAGATTTTTATTCCCTTATTCCTCAGTTGCTTGATGGTTTCTCTGCCGGTCTGGTCTAGCATTTGGCGTTCAGTGACTTCAATGGTCAACACATAGCCGATGTTGAGAAATTTTGTTCTATATTCTTCAAGTAAATCAATGCAATTTCGCTGATGTAGATAGCTTGGTGGAACATTGATTCCAAGATGAATATCGTTATCGCTTGGGCAGTTTGATAGGTCTTTTAGTGCTTCTTCAATGACGTAATCGGTGATTTTATTGACGAGGTTCTGCTGCTCTGCAATCGGTATGAAAACGTCAGGACGAATAAGCCCAAGCTTAGGGTGGTTCCAGCGAATAAGTGCCTCTAGTCCGTTAATGGTGCCGTTCTTTGAATTGACTAGCGGCTGAAAACACAAGAAAAACTCGTTTCTCTTCAGTCCTTTTTTGAGGTCATCCACTAGCGTCAATCGTTTACGAAATTGCTGGAGTGATAAAAACAGTATCAAAGAAATAAGCAAAGAAACCGCTATTCCACGTAACACCGAGTAAAGCAGTCGATTTGCAGCGTACGAGGGATTGGCTTCAACCAGAATAGTGAAATTGTTTTCAATCGATGATGCAATCGAGTGTATTCTTTCGGGGGAAAAATCATTGTGGTGCGGATAGATTTTGTCGTTTATTTTGAAAGTAACGGAACTCGATCGACTGTTTGCTACGGTATTGAACCGTTCAAAAATCTGACTTGTATTGGCGATAGCAAAGATTCCTGAATGAGGCTTACCGGGAACAGTGTTGGTTATAAAGAGGGTTCGTTGCGCTGGGTTATAATTGATATCGACGAGGTAAATTCCGTCTTTGCTGCCATTGGGCTTTAGAAATGGATTCAGATCTATATGAATAGTACCGCGTTTAGAGGAGCATATAGCAATGCCTTCTTCGACAAGAATGAGCTCACGAGACGTGTTTTCAAACATAAATTCTTCTTGTAAGTCATCACACTCGTCATATTTATTCAGGATTTCCAGGTTGTTCTTGTGGAGAACGGCAATTTGAGAATCCAACAGGTGTAAATAGGCTTTTGAATTGTCATCCATCTCTTTTTGAACCGAACTCATGGTTAAAAAAATGGTGGCAGACAAAACGATGATGAGTGGAAGTATGATGAGAAAAAAGACAGTTTTAAGCGGAGATGAAATGACTGAAGTCGATGGTTTTTGTGTCATAACAGCGGCTGCCTATAAGGTGTTCTTGGGAAGAGTATAGTAAGAGAAATCGCATAAAATAATAGGTCGTCGTCATTATCCTGACGTGATTCTTACTTTTGCACTGAATTAATATCTCAGTATTGAACCTTCACGGTAATAAACCAAAATACCAATCCGTCTCCCTTTGGAAATGAATTCGACCTTTTACTAGCTGACTACCTATTATAGTTAAGTGGCTATCGCTGTTTTATAAAGATACTAAGCTAAAAAAGGAGCAATACGCTCCTTTTCTAGTTTAAAACCAATGTGTCTGTAGTATCAGTGATTGCATCACTATAGCTCTACTTTACTTGGCTGCGATCTCATCTTATTAATCAGTTTAACTAATATCGGGCTAACTAACACAAGCGCGGCTATCACAGTAAAGCTTAGTGTAATAGGGCGTTCCCATAAGAAGCTCAATTCACCATCGCTGATCATCAGTGCCCTACGTAAATTCTCTTCCATAAGCCCTCCTAGAATAAACCCGAGTAATAATGGAGCGAGTGGGAAATTCGCAAGCCTCAAGGCTATCGCACCCATTGCGACTAACAGCATGATGAAAACGTCCATGGTGTTAAAAGAAACAAGATAAACACCCGTTATTGAGAAGAACAGAATCATAGGTAGCAGAACGGTTCTAGGAACAGCTAACAGCTTCGATATATATGGAATCAACGGTAGATTTAAAATCACTAACACGATGTTACCGAAGTACATAGAGATGATGACTGACCAGAACACATCTGGGTGCTCAACGAACAAACGTGGACCAGGTTGAATACCGTAAGCGATCAATGCGCCGAGCATGATAGCGGTTGTCCCTGAACCTGGGATACCCAGTGTTAAGAGTGGAACAAACGAACCGCTTGATGCGGCATTGTTCGCTGACTCTGGGGCAACAAGCCCTCGAATGCTCCCTTTACCAAACTCTTTTTGCTTGTCTTTAGGTGCAAGGCTTCGCTCCATTCCGTAGCTTAGGAAAGCCGCAATCGTTGCACCTGCGCCCGGTAGCACACCGGTAAAGAAGCCAAGAATCGATGAGCGTATGGAAACGGGCGCCACTTCTATGAATTCTTCTTTGGTCACTTTCATACTGCCAATGTCTGAAAGCTTTCTGTTTTCTTCGGCACTGGTGTCTTTTTCAGGTTTCAGAATACCCATTAACGTTTCACCCAAAGCAAAGGTCGCCATTGCTAGGAGTAGGAAACTAAAGCCATCCATAAGATCGGTTAAACCAAAGGTAAAACGTTCGACGCCGACACCTTTATCGATACCAACAGTAGAAAGCATCAACCCCAGTACTGTCATCATCCATGCTTTGATCACTTGGCCTGGCCCTGCAAAAGCAGCAACCGCTGAAAGGCCCAGAATCATCAGTGCGAAATAGTCTGAAGATTGGAAGCTGAGTGACACGCTAGCCAACGCAGGCGCAGCAATCAACAACATGATTGCGGATAGCGTACCACCAGTAAAAGAAGAGTAAGCAGCCAGAGCGAGCGCTTTACCGGCTTGCCCCTTTTGCGCCATTGGGTAGCCATCAAATGCTGTCACTACGGTTGAAGAACAACCAGGTGCGTTGATTAATATAGAGGACGTTGAACCACCAAATACGGCACCATAATAAACACCAGCCATCAGGATAAGGCCTGACGAAGGGTCTAAACCGTAAGTGATAGGGATCATCAGGGCGATGGCTGAAATTGGCCCTAACCCTGGTAGCATTCCAATAAAAGTACCGACAAAGCAGCCGACAATCACCATCATGATGTTCATTGGCATGATTGCGGTAGAGAGCCCTTGTAAAATTCCGTCTAACATAATACTTGTCCTAATTACCAGATGGTAAATATCAGGCCAGGCTCAAGATAAATATCTAGACCTTGCGTGAGTAGTAGATAAAAGGCGATGACAAACGGGAATGACGCGCCTAATAAAATAGGTTTTCTTCGTTCACCCAATATGTAAAAACCGGAAAGTAAGAACAAACTTGTGGCGATAACGAAGCCAACATAAGTGAGACCTAAACCGTAAAGTGCCATCAGTAACAAGAAACCGATGAGAAGTTTCCAGTCAAAATCTGAGACTGCACCACTGTCTTGGTCTTTTTGCCCTGTGATTAACAGAAGCAGAGCGAGTCCAATACCAGCAAATGTAAGAAGTGTAGGGAGTGTCCTTGCGGTGAAAGGTTCGTATTCATCCCCAGGGAAAAGAGGAATGAGAGTGCTTTGATAGCCATAACAAAGGCAAAGCACGAGAAAGATGATTGCTCCGACTCTATCGCGACAGAGTAAGTTTTCTTTACTGAAAAAATTAGTTGGCGAATCCGACATATCCAACTCCATTTGCTTGAGGTAAGAAAAGGCCGTATACGAGCAAGTTAGAGAATAGCTGTCAGGATATTCAATAACAGAAAGTAAGCTGATTGCTGCTAGTCAATTGGCCTACGGGTCTATATACATAAACAAAGGAGTTTTGGGGTTAAACTCGCATACGGCAAAAGGGTTAAACAGGGCTTTTACGAAGAGTTTGACGTATCAGCCCATTTTCATTGATTCAAATATTGATGATTAAAGAAAGTGAGTTACTTGAGAAAGCCAAGCTCACGCATTAGGTCACCCATTTGTTTTTCTTGATCTTCTAGGAAGGCATAGAAATCTTTATCCGCTTTGTAATTGTCTATCCAACCGTTGCGGTCACGAACGACTTCCCATTCAGGAGTTTTGTACATTTTTGTTAGCGCGCTGTTCCATTCGTCAATTTTCTCTTGGCTAGCACCCGGTGCTGCGAAGAAGCCACGCCAGTTAGCAAAGACAGTCTCGTTTCCGTACTCAACAAGTGTTGGAATTTCTGGTGCTGCGGCTAGGCGCTCAGGCGCTGTCACAGCAATGATCTTAACCTGACCAGATTTAGACATTTCTAGCACTTCGCCTAATCCGGTAGAAAGTAGCTGTGTTTCACCTGACAGCAATGCCGCCATCGCTTTACCACCTGCATCGTAAGCGATATAGCGAACTTTTTTGGCATCAAAACCTTCACCTTTGAACGCTGCCGCGACAACCAGATGATCCATACTTCCTCGAGCTGAACCGCCTGCAATTTTAACCTTACGAGGATTCGCTTCGAATTCTTTAACGACGTCTTCCCAAGAGTTGTAAGGAGAGTCAACTGAAGCCACGATAGCGCCGTAGTCGGCAATCGTTGCAGCAACGGGTGTCAGGTCTCGGAAAGATTGAGGGAAAATACCTGTCAGTGAGCGAACGACGATAGGCGTAGAGTTCACCATTAATGTGTCTTCTTGACGCTTAGCTGTTTCAATTAGGTGGGCAATGGCTTTACCGCCACCGCCACCAGAAAGGTTCTGGAATGATAC
>NZ_MCWZ01000305.1 GCF_002877365.1 Vibrio sp. 10N.261.55.A7 | reverse complement strand
CTATATATAAATTCAATTAATCGGAGTGAATATTCAATTAAGACCTAGAGAAATGCTTAGAAACCGCTTAATAATAGAATTATCACCCCAGATCAATTGATTTTTTTCTCAAAATAACAAAACAAACGCCAGGTCAAAGAAACAGACAAAAATGTTGCGTCTCGGTTTCGACTTGGAATAATGCATTTGTTACTCGAATGTAACAACATGAAACAATAGCCCATAAAAATAATATAAGAATGGGTTTTATATAACCAAACAAGTTCAGACAGGAAAAATGATGCACAATAAATTAATGCTCGCTTTAATCGGCAGCACAGTGACCGGAAGCGCTGCAGCCTCTGGTCTAGATGAAAAAATAAACGAAGTCGTCGCACCTATCGTCAACCCATTTGTAGGCATGATCTTCTCGACCATTCCTTTCCCTTTTACTGACGTTCAGGTGCCTTGGATTGTATTGTGGTTAGTCGTAGCCGCATTGTTCTTTACTTTTTACCTTGGCTTTATCAACGTACGTGGCTTTAAGCACGCGTTAGAGCTGGTGTCAGGTAAGTTCAGTAATCCAAAGGCGAAAGAAGATGGTGAAGTGTCGCACTTCCAAGCACTGACGACTGCCCTTTCGGGTACCGTTGGTCTGGGTAACATTGCGGGGGTTGCGGTTGCGGTCTCCATCGGTGGTGCGGGAGCAACATTCTGGATGATTTTGGCCGGCCTTTTGGGTATGTCGAGTAAGTTCGTAGAGTGTGCGCTTGGTGTTAAGTATCGTAATACTAACCCAGATGGAACCGTATCAGGCGGCCCAATGTATTACCTAAGCAAAGGCTTAGCTAAACGTGGCAACGCGGCTCTAGGTCGTACTCTGGCGGTACTGTTCTCAGTGTTCGCGATTGGTGGCGCACTGGGTGGCGGTAACATGTTCCAGGCGAACCAAGCGTTTAAGCAAGTGGTTGGCGTAACCGGTGGCGATGCCTCTTTCCTTGCGGATAAGGGTTGGTTGTTCGGTATCGTACTTGCCGTGATTGTGGGTATCGTGATCATTGGTGGTATCAAATCCATCGCTAAGGTCACTGAGAAAGTCGTGCCTTTCATGGCTGCTATTTATGTGGGTGCCGCGCTTATCATTATCCTCATGAACTTTGACCGCATTGATGACGCATTTGGTGCCATCTTTAACGGCGCGTTCACAGGTGAAGGTGTTGCCGGTGGTGTGATTGGTGTTCTAATCCAAGGCTTCAAACGTGCCGCGTTCTCGAACGAAGCGGGTGTCGGTTCAGCCGCAATCGCTCACGCAGCAGTGAAAACAAAAGAGCCGATGTCGGAAGGTTTTGTATCACTACTGGAACCTTTCATTGATACTGTTGTGATCTGTACGATGACCGCGCTTGTTATCATCATCACTGGTTACCTTGATAATGGCTCTGGCCTAGCGGGTGTGGAACTGACATCAGCCGCGTTCGGTAGCTCTATCAGCTGGTTCCCATACATTCTGGCGGTTGCTGTTGTTCTGTTTGCTTTCTCTACTATGATCTCTTGGTCGTACTACGGTTTGAAGGCGTGGACATACCTATTCGGTGAAAGCAAAACCGCTGAAATCATCTTCAAAGTGAAATTCTGTATCTTTGTCGTGATTGGATCGGCAATGAACCTAGGCCCGGTTATCGACTTCTCTGATGCGATGATCTTCTCAATGGCACTGGTGAACATTGTTGGTCTGTACATTCTTGTTCCAGAAATCAAGCGTGACCTTGCGGATTACCTAGAACGCCATAAAGCGGGTAAAGTTTACAATGTGACTGAGCAAGTAAAGTAACACGCTCAATAAAGTAACGCGTTTCACATACAAACTTTAGAAAACAAACTTTAGAAAAACCAAAACAGCAGGCTCTCACCTGCTGTTTTTTATTCTCTGACATCCAGCTAGGCTTTAATCGAATCTTCTTGGCTCAATTGCCCTAGATTCAAACCTCTGTGGAATTGTGGCAAAGCAGTACATACTCAGCGTTGGGTCGGTTTAACTCTCACAAAATGCTAAGAACTCACCGCAATCTTTCTGGAACAGCGGCAATGCCTGCGCAATTTTATCGTCATCCCAATCCCACCAAGCGAGTCGATTCAAGCGTTCGCCAAAGCTGTTGTCTTCAAACCGTGGACGCAATACCTTGGCAGGGTTACCCACAACAATGCTGTAATCAGGGACATCTTTTGTCACGACACTGCCCGCGCCAACAATCGAGCCGTTGCCAATCGTCACACCCGGAAGAATGATTGCGCCATGCCCAATCCAAACATCGTGACCTATTACCACTTTATCCTCTTCACGCCACGAAAAGACTTCGTCATCCAGCGTCGTATCACTTTCACCCAGGCCAAATTTACCCGGCCTGTAGGTAAAGTGATGGAGCGTGGGGCGCCACCAAGGGTGATTACTTGGGTTCACACGCACAGAAGCCGCAATAGACGTGAACTTACCAACTTCCGTAAACATTAAGTTGCTGTCATTTTGAATGTAGCTGTAGTCGCCGACACTGACATTATTCAATATGCAGCGATCAGAAATTTCGGTCCAACGTCCTAGATGCGTATTGTGGAGTTTGCTGCTCTTTGCAACACTCGGCTCTGGTGATAAGGCTTGAGATACCGGTTGGCTCATGGTGTTATTTCCTCGCCATCACAAAGTAAGCGCATCGATTGATGGAAGTAGCCTGGGTTGTTTTCCGCCCACTCGACCATACGATGGCTCAGGTGGGTTAACCCAATGTGTTTTGGCTGACACGCTTCTTTGATGGCTAATATATGGTAAAAATCGTTGTGATTAGCCGATTTTCTTGCATCGGCACACTGGATAGGCGGATGATTACAATCGATGATCATCCACTCTATGTCGCGACATTTAAGCCACTTTTCGGTTTCTTTTGGCAATCCAACCGTGTCCGTAATGTAGGCGATAATCTGGCCCTGCCATTCGAACGCATACCCGAAACAAGGCTTGGAATGAGTCAAAGGAAGAGGCGTCACTAAAATGCCTTGCCACTCGAATGATTGAAACGCTTTCGCTCGGGTTGAAAAGTCTAAAATACCGGGGTGTTTGTACAGGTCATCACAGCCAAGCGGATCATCTGGTGAGATGACCGGAATGCTCTCGCCCATACCCCAGCGGAGGTCAAACAAGCTATGGACATGATCAATGTGGTAATGAGTCAGCAAAATACGGTCTATTTTTCCACGTGGAAATCGCTGCATTAGGTCTGGGGCATTCGCGTCGAGCAATAAGGTTTTGCCTTGATGTTCAAGCATCGCGGACGACTTCTCTCTACGAAAGGAGGGATCCTGATGCGCCTTAGTGCAAACAACACAATCGCAGCCATAAACAGGAATCATTGCGCTGTTCCCTGTGCCTAATAACGTCAATTTCACGCCGACTGCTCCTCATTCAATTGAATCGCATCAAGTGCATACTTAAGCTTGGCAAACTGCTCAACACTCTGGTTAATCGTGCCGCCGTTATCGATAACATACGCCCCTGTCTCTTCCGACACTTGATACTCATTGGCGCGCTTCAATCGCTGAACAATCTCTTCGCCATTTTCTCGGCCACGCTTAATCAAGCGCTGCTTTAAACTGTCGGTATCTACGTGTACAACGACAGGCACTAATCGATCGCCGAAGAGTTCTTTCGCCACTTCCAAATACGCGCGTGATCCATTGACCACAACGCTTAATCCAAGATCACTCCACTGCACAACTTCTTGCCCAATACCGTAACTGAAACCGTGTGCCTTCCAACTCATGGCAAACATGTTACGAGAGTATCGGATAAAGAACTCATCCTCGGTAAGCGCGACGTGATTTTCTCCCCCCGCATCCGCACTGCGGGTGATATAGCGATGCGCAACAACCACATCGTTCACAAAGTTCTGACGTATCGCTGAGATCAGTGAATCTTTCCCGCAGCCAGACGCGCCAATAACATAGTAGACGCGACCTTTCGTCTCACTGTCACTAGTATTGATAGACTTGGGACTGATGGGCTTTGCATTGCTTGTGTTTGAATTCACAGCGCTTTGGCTTAGCCCTTCTACAGGTGGCGAACAATATTGAGACATAGTTTAGAATACCTTTTTCCCTTCACGCCAAACTCTTGAAACCAAGTGATGATCATCCGCGGTGTGAGATAGAACAAGATCCGCGCGTTTCCCCTCTGCGATTTCACCACGGTCATTTAAGCCTAAGGCTTGCGCGGGATTCAGCGTTGCTAGTTGAACCGCTTGCGCTATATCCAGGCTATTTCGGTCGTCGTTTGCCAGTTTAAAGATCGCATCAAGCAGACTCGCTGGGTAATAATCTGACGAAAGAATATCGAGCACCCCTAGCGATGCCAGTTCATGAGCGGCAACATTGCCTGAGTGAGATCCGCCGCGAACCACATTCGGTGCGCCCATTAATACCTTCAACCCCATTTCATGCGATTTTTGGGCTGCTTCGACGGTGGTTGGGAATTCCGCAATAACCATGCCCAGCTCTTTCGATTCCTGAACATGCGCTGTGGTCGCGTCATCATGACTCGCCATCGGTATGTCTCGCTCACGGCAATACTGACAAATGGCATTGCGGTTTATCGTCGACCAACGCTGAGAAAGCGCCACCTGTTCTTTCTCGAAATCGGCCATTTCTGTGTCACTGAAATTGTACTTACCCTGGTAATAGGTTCGGTACTTTTCACGGTTGACAAACTGACGCTGACCCGGAGCATGATCCATCAAAGAGACAAGCTGCAGCTCAGGTCGATTCATGTAACGCTCGAACAGGTTAACAGTGCTTTCATGCGGAACCTCACAGCGAAGATGCAGTTTGTGCTCTGCCCTTGTTAAGCCGCGCTTTTGGCTTTCTTCCACGGTATTGATGAACAAATCCAAGTTCTGCTGACGGCTAAAGTCGCGCGAATCTCCCAATGCAACCGCATCCAACACCGTCGTAATACCAGAGCCAATCAACTGCGTATCGTGCGCGCTCATCGCCGACAACGGCGGCCAATCCACTTTTGGGCGTGGTGTGAAGTACTTCTCTAGGTTGTCGGTATGCAGCTCAATGAGGCCTGGTGTTAGAAAACCGTCCTCACCGTCATACGCCCCCGGCAATTGGCTCGTTGTATCGGATAAGCTGACTATCTTGCCATCGCGTATTTCAACTGACCCACGCACGACCTCTTCCTGAAGTACTAGATTTACGTTCGTAATAATCATCTTCTTGCTCCTGCTATGCGCACGCGCTGGTCAATGGCTTTGTTACATTTCGCCCATTAGGGACGAGGTCTTGGCTGTTTTTAACGTCATACAATCGGTCTGCCACTAGGTCTCGCGTCTCTTCATCATGGAAAATGCCCACAACCGCTGCGCCTCTCGCTTTGGCTTCTTCAATCAAGCTCACAACCACTGCACTATTCACTGAATCCAGTGACGCCGTTGGCTCATCCAGTAAAAGAATGGGGTAATCCACAATAAAACCGCGCGCGATGTTCACACGTTGCTGCTCACCACCAGAAAAGGTGGCGGGCGCTAGGTGCCATAGATGCTCTGGCACGTTAAGGCGAGTGAGTAATTGCTTGGCTTTTAGCTCGGCTTCTTGATGATTCCCGCCCATTTCAATCATTGGCTGCATCACGACTTCAAGCGCACTAATTCTAGGAATGACGCGCAAGAACTGGCTTACCCAACCAACGGTATGTTTACGCACATTGATGATTTCGCGTGGTTTAGCGGTGGCCAGGTCAACCCAATGCCCCTGGTGGTACACATCAATCGTTCCCGCATCCACCAGATAGTTGGCATACAACGCACGAAGGAGGGTTGATTTACCCGAGCCTGAGTGACCGTGCAGCACGACACACTCACCACTGTTAACGCTAAGCGACGCATCTTTAAGCACCGAAAGTTCAACGCTGTTTTGGTTGTGCAATACAAACGTTTTACTGACATTTGAAACCTTGAGTTTCGTTAGTTGGTTCATCGACACCTCTTGGTTTTGTGTCTTTTTCCCTTGGATATTCTTAGGTGACGGGGTATTCATAGGTAACGAGCTATTCACTGTCATCGTCCTTAATTCTGTAGTACTGAAGAGACCAACAATTGCGTGTACGGGTGCTGCGGGTCATCCAACACTTGGTCGGTTAATCCACTTTCCACAACCTCACTGCGGCGCATCACCATCAAGCGATGCGCCAGTAAACGCGCTACCGCAAGATCATGGGTAACGATGACGACAGCAAGATCGAGTTCACTCACTAGACGACGCAACAGATCCAATAGCTTGGCCTGTACTGACACGTCCAAACCGCCTGTTGGTTCGTCCATAAAAATCAGCTTAGGGTGCGTCACTAGATTGCGGGCTATTTGCAAACGCTGCTGCATACCGCCCGAAAACGTGGTTGGCATGTCGTCCATACGGTCATTGGGAATTTCGACATCACCAAGCCATTTCGACGCTTTTTGGCGAATTTCGCCGTAGTTACGCTCACCAACGGCCATTAAACGCTCACCAATATTGCCACCAGCAGAGACTCGGCTACGCAATCCATCCATTGGATGTTGATGCACAACGCCCCACTCTGTTCTTAGTAATTGGCGGCGTTGGCTTTCTGCCATTTGGTAGAGATCTTCAAGCTGAGTCATTTGTGCGTTGCTATCGCCACGTAAATACAAAACTTCGCCACTGTCTGGCGTTTGACGACCTGACAATGAAGTGAGCAAGGTGCTCTTGCCTGAGCCCGATTCGCCCACAATTCCAAGTACTTCACCCGGATACAACTCGAAGGAGACGTTTTTGAAGCCTTTTCCTGGCGCATAAAGCTTAGTCAGGTTGTTCACGGTCAATAGTGGCTGATCTTGAATGTCTGTCATTGTTGCGCTCATGCCAATGTCTCCTGCTTCTCTTTGGTTCTTTGTTGTTCTTGTGTTTCTTGCAAAGCGCTGTCTGGGTTTACGTGCCCAGTGTTTACGTGCCCAGTGTTTACGCGGTCTGAGTTCACGTGGCCTAGCTTTTCGGCCAACTCTAATCGCTCTGAGCAGTGATCCGTGTCTGAACAAACAAACATATGCGTGCCTTGGTCATCCATCACCACTTCATCCAAGAAGGTGTCAGTCGAGCCACAAATTGAACACGGTTCGTCCCATTGTTGAATCTCGAAGGGGTGGTCATCAAAATCGAGGCTCTTTACTTTGGTGAACGGCGGAATCGCGTAGATACGCTTTTCTCGACCAGCACCAAACAGTTGCAGCGCAGGCATGTTGTCCATTTTCGGGTTGTCGAACTTAGGAATTGGCGACGGATCCATAATGTAGCGATCGTTGACGCATACTGGGTACGCGTACGCCGTGGCAATGTGGCCAAAGCGCGCAATGTCTTCGTACAACTTCACATGCATGATCCCGTACTCTTGCAGAGCATGCATTTTTCGCGTCTCTGTTTCTCTCGGTTCAATAAACCTAAGTGGCTCTGGGATTGGCACTTGATAAATCAGAATCTGATTTTCCGTTAAGGCCGCTTCAGGTATGCGGTGGCGCGTTTGAATCAAGCTCGCTTCAACGGTTTTCTCTGTGGTTTTTGCATCGGCAACCGACTTAAAAAATTCACGAATTGAAACGGCATTGGTGGTGTCGTCGGCGCCCTGATCAATCACTTTGAGTGTGTCTGGTTGGCCGATAATGGCTGCTGTGATTTGCACACCACCCGTGCCCCATCCGTATGGCATGGGCATTTCACGACCACCAAAAGGCACCTGATAGCCGGGAATCGAAACGGCTTTGAGCAAAGCACGGCGAATCATGCGCTTGGTCTGCTCGTCTAAATAGCCGTAGTTGTAGCCATCAACACCGACTGAATTCGAGGATTGGCTTAACGTTGAGTGATTCATGCCTGCTCTCCTTTCTCTGAAGTCAGCTCTAGAGCCAGTTCTGGAACCTGTTCAGAAACCTGCTCAGGAACCTGCTCGGTGTTCAGTTGTTCATGTTCTTTGTGCATTTTTCGTAGTAGATCCAGTTCGGCTTGGAAATCGACGTAGTGAGGCAACTTAAGGTGCGAGACAAAACCGGCCGCTTCTACGTTGTCGGAGTGAGAGAGGACAAACTCTTCATCTTGAGCAGGCCCGTCAATCGCTTCGTCGTATTCTGGCGCTTGCAAAGAGCGGTCAACCAACGCAACAGACATGGCTTTGCGTTCCGACGCGCCAAAGGTCAGCCCATAACCACGCGTGAGTTTTGCTTTCACTTCTTTGCTTCCAACAAAACCGTTGATCATTTGGCATTCTGTTAATTCAATCTCGCCGATATCAATACTGAACCCTAGCTCTTCCGGTTCTATCGAAAGGTCAACGAAACCGATCCGTATTTCACCCGCAAATGGGTGATTACGGCCATAGCCACGCTGAGTGGAGTAGCCAAGCGCAAGCAGGAACCCTTCGTCACCACGCACAAGGTTTTGCAGCCTTGCACTGCGATCGCACGGGTAGTTCACTGGTGACACGGTAATGTCTTCCGGCTCTTGGTGGTTGTCTTCTTCCGTAAGCATCAGGTCGATGTTTTCAAGAATGCTCAGTACCTGTGGACAGTGGTCAAGCTCTGCTTCATCAGGGTTCATCTCGTCAAGGTTAAGACCCGAGTTCGTCGTTGGCATTTCACCCTCTGCCAAGAGAGCAAAATCAAGCAGTCGATGCGTATAGTCATACGTAGGACCAAGTACCTGCCCACCTGGCAGCTCTTTGTATGTCGCCGAAATACGGCGTTCAATCCGCATGTTGGACGTTTCTACAGGATTGGCGGTGATCAGTCTTGGCAATGTGGTGCGATACGCGCGAAGCAAGAAGATCGCTTCCACCAAATCACCCGCAGCTTGCTTGATTGAAAGTGCCGCAAGTTCTTTGTCATAAATACCGCCTTCGGTCATCACTCTGTCGACCGAACCAGAAAGCTGCTCACTGATTTGAGCGACACTGAGTTCTGGTAAATCGCGATTTCCACGTCGTTTTTGAGCTTGAAGCTGATGCGCCTGACGAATGGCTTTTTCACCACCTTTTACAGCAACGTACATACTGGAACCTCGACTTTGGTTGTTCTTGGTAGACACATGACCTGTTGGTCAGCGACAAAAATGACATCAATACCCAAAGGGAACGCCATCTGATCCTGACGGTGCATCAAGAACGTAATCAACGCGTTTGGCGCACCGTTCAAATACGCGGTTTTGTGCGATTCAATGCCTGGGCCTGATAGCTCAAGGGCCGCACCACCCGCTAGGCTATCTAATTCGATGATGACGGTGGTGGATGAATCTGGGTACTCTTCGTTACCCGTATTAAAAGGCAATGAACACCAATCTTGACTGTCTAAATCTTGAAGTGAAAATGCAGCAAAACTCGCTTGCTCAAGCGACTCGACGATTGGGACGCTCACATGAAACTTAATGTTTTCACTGATGGCGCGATCTTGAAGAAAGGATGGCGATAACCAAATAGGCGTCACGTTATCAGACATTGAAAGCAGCGTTTGTGCGGACGCGCTCATCATGCTGCCAAAGCCATCACATCGATCTAACGTGACGATAGTGCCGGGCTCAGACATCGCTTTTAGCAGCAGGCGAAAACACTGCTGACTGTCGTGGACTGCATCTTGAAATGCAGGAGAAATCATACTCATTGAATTCTTTCTAACCTGTTCATTATATGGGGTTTCGGCCAATAAAATGCGAATCAACGCCACTGACCATTACCAAGTTAACGCCGTATAAAACGCCGTACTCAGGTATTCAGTCTTCGCCGCGAACCAGCGTAAAAAAGTCCACTTTGCTGGACGCCACTTCTTTGGCTCGCATACTTTCGCTCTCTTGCTTGAGCGCCGCCAACGGATCAATAAGCTGCTCTTGCAAAGCCTGCTGATGTGTTGGTGTCTGCATTAAGGCATCAATCACAGCCGCCACTTCGGCGTGTTGCTTATTGCGACCCTGAAGATAGCTATAACCCAACTCACCCGTGCTCAGCTTGACAACAGCTCGTGTGATGGTCGTATCACCAATGTTAAATTGACGACCGGTTGATCCCATTCTTGCACGCACTTGAGCCAAGCCTATTTCAGGCTGACGCACCATGGCGTACTCAGGGTTAAGCGAAAGGCTTTCCCAGCGAGTCATCAACTCTGCGTGCTGGCTTTTTGCAAGTACTGACATCCAGTTTTGTCGCTTCTTTTGTCGCTCAGTTACCGCGGTCATTTAATGCTCCATTACTATTTCGGTTACGTCGGCACGAGCATTTGAGCAAGAATACTCCGCAATGATCTCTGTACCTTTAATGACGTTTTGCGTTTTCACTTTAAGTAGTGGCGTACTGGCACTAATTTGCAGTAATCGACACTCTTCATTTGATGGGATTTTCGCCCCGACTTTTGTTTGCTTACGCTCTAACTCGACGCCCACACCACGTTTAATAAACTGATGCAGAGAGCCTGTTTTGAAATTCTTGAGTACCGGCCACCAAGTGAGGTCGGGCAGGTAGTGATCAATAATGGTTCTTGGCGTGTCGTTGGTCTTACGAAAAGTGCGGATATGTATGACTTTGCACCCTTCATCTATCTGTAAACATCCCGCTATTTTCGGAGACACGGCAATCAGGCGAGACTGAAGCATTTCACAGCGCGGCATTTCACCGAGTTCCACCAAGTTCTTGGTAAAGTGCGCCCCTGAATGAACGCGATACTCACTTGGCTGGCGAACTACCATGCTGCCTTTGCCTTGGTGTCGTTGCACTAGCCCACCGTTGACCAATTCATCGATGGCTCGGCGCACCGTATGTCGATTGACATCAAACCGTTTAGACAGCGTGGACTCAGACGGTAAATACTCACCGGCGGTTAAGGTGTCCTTTACTTCTTGTTCAAGCTCTGTCGCTATATCAAGGTATACCGGCATGGGAATCTCACTCTATTGGTGTCACGACTTATCTAGACAAGTTCGTCTAAATGGAGATCAAATCGGAGTGCTAAGCGCCCTTTTTGATGCCCCTTCGTGGTTTAGAGATACTTTGACGCTTGAATGTGAACGTTTGGTGTCGAAATGCTTACAAAACAAAGATAAGCCGGGTGGATAGGTAGCTTGTCTAGACAAGATTAAGTCACTGTTTTCATGGAATAAAACCAAGAAACCAGGCAGCCGAAGCCACCACTCATATAGGTAAAGTATTCACAGTATTGAGACGTCAACATTGCCTGAATAGCTTTGAAGGTGATCAAACAGCTCATCCTCGCTCGCCCCAAATTTCAATAACAGCTTTCAATAACAACTTTCATTAACGACTTTCGATAAAAAGGGGAATAGTAGAGGGGCAATAGAAATGGGGACAATCGAATGGTCATAACAGAATGGAGAATGGAGTGAGCGGAATGGAAGGTACAGAGTAAAGAGTAGCGACTAAGCTTTACTATCAGTCAGTAGCATAGAGTGTACGATATGGGTTACGAAGAGGATTATTTTAAAGCGCCAGAAGGACTACCAGAGAGAGAAATACGCGCCCTGTTTTCTGAACTCAGCAACCATGTTCTTTGGCAAGAGCAATCGACAAAAAGGGATCGAGAAGTTATTGAGATACTAAAGAATGTATTGAGCTTTCCGCGCTATCAAGTCGCGCCCCCCCACATCAAAAAAGTACTTGAAACCGACTACCAAAACACTTGTCTCTGGTGGGAAGAAGAGTACCGCTTTACAGAAGCTTGGCCACATATTGCACCCTTGCTTGATGGTTAATAACAGGCGCTATTAACCTTACTTCTAGCATCGAATTAGAACGAATCACCCATATTAGAGTCAATCAATCCTATTGAGCATTGCCATGAAATCAGTACACCTCATTTCGATTTAACGCTCGCTTAATTCTTACGATCATTGTCATTCAACAAGGGCTCTCTACCGACAGCCCTTGTTTACGCTTCCAACATTAATGCTTTGCCCTAGTAACGCTTAGCTCGTCGTATCTTACCTTGGCAGCCAAGGTCTTAAAGCAAGGTTTTCTACGCCAACTGATAGCGTTCTGCCGTTTGTTTAAGCTCTTGGTATTTCTTTATCAACTCGCCTTGCGACAGGTCTTCATCACCAAAGAAAAAGCTGTTGCTACTGGTCAGCATGTCAAAATCCGCTTCCAACCTTTGCAGAATAAAATCGGCCTTTCTCAGTGTATATTGCGAACACGATTGACCGTGCACATCGTCTAATAAATCCAAAATATTGGAACGAAATGCCTCAGTAAGATAAAGCTTTTTCAGCCCGTCATTCGACTCCAACGCTGTTTCCCACTGAGCAATGATCTCTTTATGCCAGGTTAAGACCGCCTCTACTGCGCCTTGCTCTTTCAGTGTGTTTATCTTTGTTTGGTAGGCATTCAACGCACAGATTTTTTCTAAACGATACAGTTCAAACTGTTGCTGCTCAGTCAGATTCAATGCGTTCTTTAGCAAGTAATCAAAAAAGAAGCGCGTTTCAAAGCGTTCAATACCATGAAAAAGCGGTGTATCGGTGCCATTACTGTTGAAGTGTTTTAGCGGATTAAACGCGTACATGTAACCAAAATCAAACAGACGTATTTGATTGTCCTGATTAAGTAAGATGTTCCCTGGGCAGAAGTCCCATTCAAATAGCCCACTCAGTTCGAGATTCACTATCGCGTCAAATATCTGTTCGAACAGGTCTTTATTCAGCTTTTCTATTGGGCCACCAGCAATCCAAGGAGAGAGCATGATGCCGTCTCTATACGAAGCGAAGTGAGTGTCCACTATCGACTTAAAACCGGTTCGATTATTAGACTTCAACTTCGTGGTATCGCGTCGACGTTGAACCTCATTGAGAAAAGACGTTTCCCCATCCACATTCTTGACTAAGCTCTCTGCACGCTGGCGTTTCAGCGTCCAATCTTTGCCTTCTATTCGAATATGGAAGACAACCGCGGTCAAGCCAGAATCGTAGGCTTTGACAACATAAGGCGACTCTTTGGTTGTTGATTTCAATTGCTCAAGAGACAACGGAAAGTCATCAAGGCTGCCAATTGTTATATTTTCGCCACTGGCGAGAAAAGCGAGTTGTTTGGATTGTCGTTGCTGCTCTAAGTTCACAAGTTAAGCCTCGTTTATCATTGAGCCACTCAATATATAGACAGCAAATTCATACATACCGTGACGTGAATCTGCTTTTTATAAAGTGAATCGGCAATCTATAACATTCGACTCAGGTTCAAATGAAATACATTTCATACCGTTTACTCTCAAATACCACCATTCACTCCCTCACAGAGCAATTTATCTCAATATTGAGACTGCCCAATTCAGCGCTTGTAGTATGAATTCTAATGAAACCGAAAAGAGGACTCACTATGAACGGACAACAGCTACGACTCACCCTACGATGGATACACATTATTGGCGCTCTATTGGTTGGCGCCTCTCTGTACTCGCCACTAAAAGACAACGCCCTTTTCATGGCAACCACACTCTATTTCTTGGTGCCTTTGGTGGCCATGACCGGTGTCGCTATGTGGAAACAGGGGAAACTGACTAAGCTGTTTAAGCGCCGACAACCGCTGGCTCAGTAACTAAGCCAGTAGTAAAAACCAATACTTCAAATCAAGAACCCGTCTTTCTCTTAACCATTTCTGCCTCGATATACAAAAAAGCCTCGCTACTATTAGCGAGGCTGTATTGGTTGCATTATCGAGTTTTACTTAACGCCGTTTGGCATTAGATCACCTGCGAAGAACTTAGGAAATGAATAACAGAATTGAAAACATGACCTCAATTTTATTTCGAAGGAAATCCTTAATCGAGCAGTGCTAACGGGTTGTTCGGTATAGGCAAGTAACGCAAAGAAAACAATATTTTTTCATTACATCTATCATCCAAGCGTAGCTTCAAGAGTCCATCCTTATCGATAGGTTTAGCAATAAAAGGGTTTTGACCTGTTTGTATAAAAGCCTCCTTAATCACCCCAATATTGCAGCCAAACTCATTGTTGTAGTCTGCCCAATGATCGTCATTTATTAGCTGAGTTCCTCTTCCATCTTGAACATAAACTTCAATACCTTGGGAGCGAATGCTCTTAAGCCATTTTGCTGTGTCTTCGGAGCTCAGCTGACCCGAAAGATAGACACTAATCATCAACCTTTCAGTATACGTATCAGTGATACCACTCAATAGTGCGTTCAGTTGTTCTCTTTTTTCGGTTGTATCAAAGTCGTAATCACTTATCTCGAATGGCAAATATATACCTTTAACGTTGGTACTGTGTCGTTCAATCCAATGACCCCAGGCTTTGTAACTCGTATGGGCATTTTTCAAGTATTCCTCTAAGTACTCTTTCTGGTTTTCTCTCGAGGTATGTATACGCCGAAAATAATCTGGGTCGGAATATAGCCCTAGCCAGATATCGACGCCTTCATTCATAAATAGTTCTATATTTTTTGCCAACCAGCCACTGGAGCCACCGAACTCTTCAGTTCCATACTGGTTCCATTGAACCACTAACGTATCAAAGCCTTTCGCAGTAAATTCTTGGGCCAACTGGTGCCATTGCTGACCGGTAACTTGCAAATCTCGATTAAGAGGCTGATACATAACTGCCGTAGCCTGCTTCGTGTTCTTTTGTATAAAAATTGAACCTAAAAGTAAGCAGCAAAGCGCAAAAGAAAGGCATCCCCATTTCCATTGTAATTGGTGTTGTCGATGATGTGCTGCCATTCAATACCTATTTCACTATATACTGATAAACCATCATACTGGTCTTCATTCCATTCCCATCCCCAAGCTACACCTAGCCCTAATCGGGAATCTTCATATTTAGTTTTATTCTCCTGGCTATTTCCCCATTGAGAAAAACCGTAGCTAATAAGCCGCTGACGATGCTCATCATACATCTTAAACACTCGGCCTAAATCATAACGAGCGTAGAGTGAGTAATCATCATCTTCATCGATATAGTAGATGCCATCTACATAGAGTTTATGATAAAGCCAGCTATCTGCATCTCGCTTCCATGCGGGTGTCCAATCATCATTAGAAAAAACGTCGGCGCTCAATCTTAAATAAGGTTTAGTCTCATTGTTATCAGAATTCAGCCCTTGCTTAACACCAAATTTAAGAAAGTAGCTCCAGTTTTCTAGAGGCTGAAATTGTGCCCCAACATCTATTTCATCGGAAGACCAACTTTCTATATCAGAGTCATACTGACCACTATGGAGACCAGCAATGCTTATAGCAAGTCCCGGCACTGCGGGTTGGTCAAAATAGTATTTAGCTTCTTCGTATAAAAAGAAGTCTCCAGTACGAGCAGAATATCCCGGAGCGAGCGCCCCCTGGCTTTTACCGATCCACCCCGCCACAGTGAATTTCCACCCAAGTGAGAGATCTCGATGAGATGTCTGCATGTAATTGATATCGTCACTAGACATGTCTACATGATCAATCGCGTGACGGTATATATCGCGTGATTGGGCTATGTTTCCATTCTTATCTGCCACATATGCCCACTGAGCAATTAAAGCGGTATCTGAATCATAAGGAGGCCAAGCCACCGCTTTTTCAAATAGCTTCTCTGATTTATGGGGAAGAATATCAGACGTCAAATAACCAAGTTCCGCACTCATGTTTCCTTTGTCATCGACTTCTAATACATAATCACTCAGTTCTGATAGCGCATGAATATTGTCAGTCGCTATATAGCGTGTCGCGAGTTTTCTGACAAACACCGATGAATACGTTTCTTTTAACGCCGTAATAGTACGAGTTTTAGAAAGTTCCTGATCCCCTAAACTGTCCGCTAACTCAATCCCTAAGCGCCACCACTCTGGTTCTGATGAGATTGCGAACTTACTCCACTTGTCATTTGCGGTTTGATATAAAGACATTTCTCGAAGTGTATCAACGTACCGAAACTTTTCGTATGCCGTTAAGCTACTCTCTTCTACAAGCTCCCAATAATTTTTGGCACTCAGAAAATCTCCACCTTCATATGACCACTGAGCCATGACAAGAAAGTCATTATTCTCTCGGGTTGTCATAGAGGACAAGTACTTGCGAACCGCTAACAAGGGTTCCGTTTTACCAAGACAGTATGCTTCTGACTTGCCTAAAAAAGGTGATATACGAGGCTCCGAACTCTTTAAACAATGCTCACACTGCCCTTGAACCAACCAAATTTTCGGATCAATTATTGTGCTTTCTAAATTAAAGCTAGCGAGAAGAGCAATATCTGATAATGAAAACAATGTCACATCTTTGAAAGCCAATGAATAAGCACGAGTTAAGAAGGCTTTATCATTTGCGGCATCACTAGGCTGCAGAGCAAGTGCCAGATGGTAAGCTTTGGCTTCAGTCGCAAAATCTCCCGCTAAAGCCGAATTATACGCTGCTGAATCTACGTACTGAAGGTTCTGCTTATTCCGATATAAATTCAACCAAACTTGCGTTGCTAGCTCGTACCGCCCTAATTCACTATAAGCATTTGCGAGTGCCTTTTGATCATCTTCATATTGACTATTTTCATGCAGTTCTATTATTGATACCCAATCAGATTCGCGTATATAGTGATCGGTAAGAACACGTTTCCGCTTTTTTTCTAAACCATTTCTCTTGAATTGATAACTGGCAAGTGTTTGGTAATCAGCAACTTGCTGACCTACGTTTATCCATGCTTCTGGACTATTTAGTGGGTCGCACTGATTGAACAATGCCTTTGCCTCGTCTCGACTCCCTTGATTATGTTGAGCTATAACATTCTGAAGACACTGACTAAATACGACACCTTGAGTTCGAACCATTCTTAGTTGTTCTTTATTCAAAGAGTTAATGTAAGCTAATTGCTTCTTCTCTGATGACGTCAGTTTCGTCGTTTCCCTTAACTTGAGAAGTTGTATTTTGGCCTGCTCTAGCTGCTTCTTATCCACTAAAATACTGCTATAAGATCTTAAATAGTGCACTTCAAGCTCTTTCGAGTTAGAGCTCATCACTACCTGTTCAGCTTTTTCGACATTGCCTAATTTAACCAATGACGTGATTAAATATCGCTTGTCGGTTTCAGACGATACACCCAATGCGTCAATCTTTTCGATAAGAGGTATGACTTTTTGGAATTGCTTTTGATCAAACCATTCATACGCTTCGTAACGAAAAACCTGCGAAGTCTTGTCACGTGAAGACTGAGAGTCACTCCACTTAAGTGCAACTTCAGGGCCATGTTTTTTTTCTATGGCGTATAAATGCCTAACAAACCATTCTTTTGTATCACCTCCAGTCATACCTTCTGACAAGGTTCTAAATTCATGCGGCAATAAGAGCTCAGCTCGCTCAGATCGAGTCGTTCGTAAGTTTAGAAGCAACTCACTTCGCTCTTGCTCCGGAAGCTGTACAACGAAATCTTCAAGTTCAGAGTCATGTATGCCCGCTTTTACACCCAATTGGTAGGCATAGCGCATAAAAGGGGAATGCTCAGGTGCTAAATCGCGAGCCTTTTGAATTTCTTCTAAAGCCTCTCTATAGTTAGATTCAGCCTCATATCGATACGCCTTATCAACATAAGGGAACGCTCGAAAACGCGTTGTGTCGGACATTCCACTAAAAATGTCACTGCTCGTATCAGCAGCAGATACAGACGAACAGAACACAATCAAAGTTAAAAACAACACTCTTTTTAACACACTAGTCTTCATCACTTTCAACCTACTCATACTGCACCGACATGTTCATCAACCAACGTACCAATATCGCGTTGAAAACTACGCTGAAGCGTAAGCGCGGTTTCAATGTCATTTTGTTCAAGGTATTCGTTTTCAGTCAGAAACCTTCCCAAACTTACTCCTTCAACACCTTCAAAAGCGAGAATCGCTTGGTTGAGAACCGCGGCTTCAATCAATCGAGAAGATAATAAACATGCGCCTAATTGGCACTGCGTGGCAAAAAATGAATCCAGTAACTGCGCTTTCTCAGCAATACTTATTCTGCCATCAGAAACGGCTGCATTTAATGTTGTATGAGGATTGATAGCCTTATCACTTAAGTACCAATACCGTAGACCAAGTGTCACCGCTCCATTGGTAGTCACAGCCCATTTAACTTTCATACCCAACCTACGCCTAATCGCTGAAAGAGCCACTGGACTTAATGCTGACTCTTTTCCGAGGACTAACGTGTCTCCTTCCATTTGAATTGGAAGAATGGAGTACTTCAGTGCGATCTTTTTCGGCACAATTTTAATAAGTTCATGTGGGAGGGAGAACGGATCTACTTCAATAAACTTAGCGTCACATTGTTGAGCCATTGCTGCACTGAGTTCTTTGTTTGTGATGTAGCGTTGACTAACCAAATACATACCAATCATTACGTTCATTGGTTTATCCAATATGGCCTGGTTTAAGTCCGCTTCACTTAAGTTTCCATTGTTCACAAGAATTTGCCCCAAAGGAACCTTACGTGATTCTACAGAGATGCTTGGGAAGTCATGCGTGGTTTTATCCCACGCAACCCGTCTAGGATCGCCTTGTTCAATCACCTGTCGAATCGCTCGAACATTCGCTGAAAAGTTAATCACGTTTCCCCATACGAGACGAAGGATCGATAGACAACCTTCTATATAACCGTAGTATCGACTGACAAAATAAAAACGCTGAAAAGTTCTATTCAGTAAGAGAAAAGCATTCAGTGACAAGATGAATTGAGTGAGCTTGTCATTTGCTGTTAGAGACATAAAATTGTATGCCCCTTCAACGAAGTATCCATAGATACTTAACGACACGAGCTGAAACAATAAAATCATTGCTAGAAAGCCGGCGGTATTGCTGATAACGCCTCTGCGATCTCTCCACAAAAAGTAATTTACTCGCCAGTCACTTGTCCATTTGTGGTTCTTGAACCCCTGAAAAACAATGCCAATGATCCATCGGCTTTTTTGCCTAACTGCTGTTGAGTACGTTGTAGGAAAGTATTCTCTTACGCACACGACACTGCCGTCTCGTAAAGACACGCCTCTTGCGTCTTCTTTTAGCGTCAACAACTCCTTATCAACGATCGGGAATCGTACAAATATTTCGTTCATGCCCCACTGTTTGAGGCGAAAGCCAATGTCGTAATCCTCAGTAAGTGATTGCACATCAAAAGGAAGACCATCACCCTCAACCAAAAGCCGTAAGATAGCTCTTCGACTAAAGCAGGTTCCAACCCCAGCGCTAGGTACTTGACCTGCGATTGCTTCTCTTACAACGACATCTTTACCGTGCAGTTCAGCAAACTCATCGGCGTAATGTCCTGGCGTCATTTGATACCACTTGCGCGTATAAGGATAAACAGGTAACTGAATGAGGTCTTTTGAAGGAAGAAGGTGATTAAATAGACGCAGTTCCATAGAAGAGAGAACGTCTTCGGAATCGTGTAAAATGAACCCTGAAAACTCGACCTTTGCTTTCTTTTCAAACTCAATAATTGAAGCAATGATGTTATTCAAACAGTCCGCTTTACTCGTTGGCCCCGGTTTCGCGCATACGACTTTGTGAACATTAGGAAATCGAACGCATACTTTATCTACGTCACTCTGAGTTTCTGCATCGTTTGGATAAGTTCCAACAAATATTTGGTAATTCTCGTAGTCCAACTGCGATGCAGCCAATTCAGCCATCTTGTCTATAACGCCATGTTCTTGCCAGGCAGGTACCATGATCGCAAGTGGCTGCTCATCTTTAACGTAAAGCTCTTTTGCTTCTTTTCGAGAGTACTTTTTGTAGGTGACTTTTTCTCTCCAAAAGCGCCGAACCCAATAGTAGACATCGATAAATAGGTCATCGATACCACACACGGCCATAACAATCATAAGAACGGCAAGCAGCGCTTTTACACCGAGTAAGTACAGTGTGAAAACATCAAGAAAGTTCATTGCAAGCCTTAACGATTGTTTCTGCGATTTGGACGGCCGCTGTACCATCTCCGAATGGGTTTTTACATTCTTTAAATTGGCCGAGTTCAAGCATTTTCAGCGCATGCTCTACTATCTTGTCTTTGTTATCGCCACCACATAGTGACGAATAACCTTGCTCAATCGCTTCTGGTCTTTCAGTTGTCTCTCGAAGTACTAGAACAGGAGTTCCAAATGTTGGGGCTTCTTCTTGAATACCACCAGAATCTGTCATGACTAAAACAGATTCAGACAAAGCCCTCTGTAAAGAGAAATAATCCAAAGGCTCGGTCAGTGTAATTCTATCTGCGCCTTCTAGATGCCTACCGACTTTCATTTTTAATTCTGGATTAGGGTGTACAGCAAAGACAAATTCTAGATCTGTCCTTATTTTCGATAAGGCAATCACAGCGTCACATATTACGGGGATATTTTCCCAATTCTCACGACGGTGTGCGGTGACGAGTACTTTATTTTTTCTGGTCGAATTGATCTTACCTTGCTCTAGTAACAAATATTGCGCGTCTATCGCTGTGTTACCTGTCATAAAAACGGTGTTCAGAGGTACATTTTCACTCAACAGTGCTTGTAGAGATTTGTCAGTCGGTGCGAAGTGCAGGTTTGCAACCTTAGCGACTAGAAGCCTATTTGACTCTTCGGGGAAGGGGTGTGCCAAATCTCCGCTTCGCAAGCCGGCTTCTACATGTGCAATAACTGGGACTCTATTATAAAAAGCAGCAAGTGCCCCGGCCAAGGTTGTCGATGTATCACCGTGAACCAGCACGGAATCAAATTCATTGCTCTCTAGGAGCTGGCTAATATTACTTATCAGGCCAGATACAAGATCTGAGACAGAGTTGCCAGAAGGTCTGATTAAAATGAAGTCAGGCTCAATATCAAAAGCTTCAAATGTCTGCTCGGCTAGTGATGTATGCTGACCAGTGTGGCACCAAGATACTGAAATATTGTTTCTTTTTAATGCGTAGTAGACGGGAGCCATTTTGATGATTTCAGGTCGGGTTCCAGTCACAATTAGAGCTTTGGGTTGTTTCTCATTCAGCATACTTGTATTAACCATTTTCCACTATTTAAGCTTGAAACATTAATGGCAAATTTGGCCCACCATTAATTTGGAGGCGAGAGGTTACCATACCGACAAGTAAACGGAAGCGAGATCACAGTTTTCAATTTTAAAGGTATAACTTAAATTTTGAGGCTATCTTGCATATGTAGTCGTTATCTAATACACAAAGCACGCAAGACAATAATATATATTCACCCTATCTATATTATTATTTGTAACTTTTAAGTTGTAATTCTATGTTTCAAGTTGTTAACACTTTTGCATATAAGGGTTAGTGCTACTCAATTGATGTTAATTTCCACATATCCTCAAAATAACTTTACCGGATATGAAGTGAACGAGTGTTTAGATAGCTATCTGTTATTGATGTCCCAAGCTAGCGCTCTGCAACACGTTCTATTACCCTCCCCTCTCCCCCAAAAAAAGAACATACAATGCTAAATTGGCAAATCGCATTACTCGTTTCTGTCCAGAACTTGTTTATCGAACCTCAATAACTCAATATCCTTTGACTGTTCTAGTCTCCCCTCAAAATTATCATCTAAAAGAGCAACGTTAACGTATGAAGAAAATAGTTGATCTAATTAAGAACGATCCCTTCAGAGAGAATGCGCTCGACTGTGTTGCTCAACTGTCACTTCCTCAGTGCTATATAGCCGCAGGCTTTGTGAGAAACCTTGTGTGGGATCACCTACACAATAAAGCAACGCCCAGTTCGCTCTCTGACATCGATGTGATCTATTTTGATGCCAATGAATCTGAGGCAGACGCATGCCTTGCCTACGAGCAATCTTTAACGCAAATGATGCCAAACGTTCGTTGGCAAGTGCGGAACCAGGCACTCATGCATACACGCAATGGTGACAAACCTTACACCAGCACCTTGGATGCCATGAGCTACTGGCCAGAGAAAGAGACCGCCGTCGCGGTCAGAAAAGTGAGAGACGATCAATATGAATGTCTCTCAGCGTTTGGATTTGAGTCTTTGTTTAGCTTGCAGCTGTCTTATAACCCCAAACGGAGTCTGAGTGACTTTAATCATCGTGTTCAATCGAAAAACTGGCTGACACGTTGGCCCAAATTGACTGTTTGTCCGGTTACATCACAACATTCATAGCATCATTCATAACAACCGCTGAAGCGTACAAACCGACCCCATAACTGCAGTGTGCCAGCAAACTCAACCCCCTCGCCTTCCATGGTGTTGGCGTTTTACTCGCGGCCACGCCGAAACCAAGGCAAGGCTGAATGATGAGAAATGGACAAACAATAGTCACTACGCCGGTGATTAATGCGGGAAGAAGGCTTGGGCTACTTAGCCATGACGGTCCAAACACGAAAACATGCATCAAAGCGAAAACTATTCCGATCCAATAATGTAGGATCCAACCTAATGGCTTTTCTCCTCGAACTGGCGGCGTCAACATAATGGGTTTATGCACCCATCGCCCGCTTGGCATGAGTAAAACCCAACGTGCCACCAACGCGTAATTCATCGATGGAATGCCCAGTACTCGTTTTTGTAACAGTGCCCATGCGTCCATGATGATCGTCGCACCCACCCCGATGAGTATTGCCTGTAACCAAATAGTCGTTTCCATACTGAACTCCAAATTGTGTTCATTCTTATGTTTGTGCCATTGGAAAATATGGTACAACTTGAAGTCGACTTTAAGTCAATGGGAATGTATATGGATATTGCAGAAGTATCAGGTGAGTCAGGGCTGGCCCCTTCCACACTGAGGTATTATGAAAAGCTTGGATTGATTCAATCTATTGGCAGAAAGGGACTACGACGGCAATACAGCCCAAAGGTTCTCAACAAGTTGAACATCATTTCACTGGGTCGCGTGGCGGGCCTTTCATTGAGTGAAATCGCAACCATGTTTGACGATTCTGATGAACTCGCCATCGACAGAGCCTTGTTAGCGCAAAAAGCGTCCGACATTGATCGGCAAATTAAGCGATTGGAAGCCGTGCGAGACAGCATGAACCATGTTGCAACCTGTCCTAAGGTTTCACATATCGATTGTCCTTCTTTTCAAAAGCTGATGACATCGGCAAAACGATACTTGGCTTAAACATCTGACGTTTGTAAAGCGGGTTTTATAAAACAAGGGCATTTCTTGGTTATGAAATGCCCGCTCGTCTCGCTTTATTGGGTTCTTTAATTAGGAGCCACGCGAACCGCCAAATAACGGCGTTCGAGATCACCAAACCTAGCGTTATTTTGCATAAGCTAAATGTCCACTTGTTCGAAGTACTTAATGCTCGGTGGCGTCTCTAAAAAGCGACTCAGCTTTTCAAGCACGCCGTTCTCAGAAATACACTGTATATAGTGCTGATGACTTTCTATCGATGTCCACTCTTCATCCAAAAGCATTTCATCATTGTGTTGATCATAAAACACCGTGACTCGCCTATTTCCCTTAAAACCTCGTACATTCGGTAGGTTTAACTCAAGGAAGGGATGCAAATTTTCAAATTGACCAGACTGGATTTGGCAATTAAGGGTAACTCGAACACTCATAGTAAACTCCTGATTATTAAGGGTCACAATCAGGTTAACTGCGTATCTAAACGGGAACTACTTTGAAAATGTCAAAACTGCCGTATTTCGGTCATCTGGCTCTTTTTATCTGGCCCTTTTTATCTGGCTCGGCGTTTTTCCATACTTCATTTTAAATACCCGAATGAAATTAGACACGTTTTCATAGCCTACCTCGAAGGCGGCGTCAGTGACCGATATTGCCCCTTCTTCTAAAAGCGCGTTCGCATGCACTAGTCGCTTTTCTCTCAACCATTTTTGAGGCGTTACCGCGTATAAGCTCTTAAAATCTCGATTAAAACTCGACAGGCTTCTTCCTGATAGGTGCGCTAAATCACTGACAGTAAGGTGTAGAATGTCCTCTGATTCCAGTAAGCGCTGAAGATTTCGCTTACTCGACAAGACCTTATTGGAAAGTAGAGAATGAATGATACTTCGGTCTCCAATCGACACCATCAGATGCAATAGTTCTTGAAGCTTGATATCAAGATAGCCCGAGTCACTAATATCGAGTTGAACGGTATTAAAAAAAGCGCCTAACCGGTTGTCTTTATCGTTCAATAGACAAGAACCACTGACGTCGCCCGATGCGATCTTTTCGTTTTTGAGTTTTGTTAGGTACTCAACAATCACCTGTTCATCAAAAAACACCAAATACGCTTTTAGCGAGTCGGTGCTTTTGACAAAGTCAGAATGCAGATTCAACCCTTGGGCAAGGAAAAGAGCCGAACCAGGGTGAAGCTCGGTGGTGTCGTTTTCGCTATTCGTTAACGTCTCGTAACCACTTTCAATGTAGATTAAGCAAGGCGTATTGGTATAGAACTCAATGTTGGTTAAGTCTTGCTCAAGATGTTTCTTAAAAATCACCGCGTCACCACGATGCAGCAGAACACGAACATCTTGCATTGCAAACAAGGCTTGCGGCAACACGAGTATGTTGGATTGTGTATGCTCGTAGATCGTCTTCATTGTGTAAACCTGCCCATTTCAGTGAGTGTTGAAATATTCGCGCCAATACAGCTGACTGACCTTATCTGCCATCTGAACCAATAATGCCGATAACCTATAGAGCCTCGATCACCTCAATAACCTTGATAACCGTTCATAACCGAAGGCTCAATTCGCGAAGTCGTCACGGTTCTCATCAAGCCAACGCATTAACTTTTCCATGTTGCCTTGCAGTTGCATCAGCTCGTCATCTTGCCAGTTTGAAAAGACATGCGATACATCGGGCATCAGCGCCGACATGATGTCTTTCGTTACCGTTTGACCTTGGGTCGTGATTTTTAGGTAGCGGCGGCGCTTGTCTTGACTGTCTGATATCGACTCCAGCAAATTCTTGTCGAGCAAAACAGAGATAATCTTAGTGATCCCTGGCTGATTCATTTCCATCACATCCGCAAGTTCGGTCACTGTCCAGCTTCGATCAGGGTTGTGCGTAAAGTGATTCAGCACGCCAAACTGAGACGAATTCAACGGCAGTTTTGAAAAAAGTTTCGCCTCTCGAGTGGCCATTAATTGTCTTACGATTCCTAACTGAACAATCAACTTTGCCTCGGTTAGTCTTCTATCGACCATCGTACTTTCCTTTCAAAAAATCTGAGTGCAAAAAATAAACACTTGAAATAACATTCCCTGGAATATAATATACATTCCAAGGAATCAAAAGTGATTTATATTCAAACTAAGGAGATCATCATGGACCGTCGTCAATTTATAAAAGTCATTGGATTAGGTGTTGGAGCGGCAACGTTAAGCAGCGCAGTGGTGAGTTACAACGGAACATCAGCCCCGAGCGATAATTTTGGCTGGAACGGCCCTGATGCTTCTCTGCAAGACATTCGAATGAAGGTACTCTCTTACGCCATCCTTGCACCCAATGCCCACAACATTCAGCCTTGGTTAGTGAAAATGACAGGAGCCAACCGTTTTGATCTCTACGTTGACCCACAACGTTTGCTGCCTGAAACGGATCCTATTTACCGACAAATCCACATCAGCCAAGGCACATTTTTAGAAACCTTGTCCATCGCAGCCTCTGGTCTGGGGTATGAGGCTAGAATGAGCTACTTCCCACACGGTATGTACCAAAATGATGAACTTCAGGACAAACCGGTTGCGTCGGTTGAATTGATTAAGCTCGACACACCGAATCTCGACCCTCTATTTGGTCACCTATTAAGCCGACGCTCAAACAAGCGTAATTATGGGAACACGTCTTTGTCGCAACAAGAAATCGAGTCTCTCAGCGGCTACATGACGCAGCATGGGCAATATCCGTTGACCATTACTCAAACAAAAGAGTCAAAAGCAAAGTTCGAAACGGTGTTGACTGATGCGATGCAGATCGAAGTCAATGACCATAAGCGCAGCCATGAAACGATTGCTATGTTTCGGTTTGATCAAGAAGAACTCAATCAGCACAGGGACGGATTTGGTGTTGCTCAGGCAGGCACAACGGGGCTTAAAAAGATCATGGCTGAAAACTTTTTCTTATCACGAGAAAAAACGGAACAAGATTCGACGTCCTTTGATCAACAATCCGTCACGATGGTGCAAACGGCCGTCGCTTCTACGGAAGCTTTCGGTTGGATCAGCACTCAAGGGAACAGTCGATTAGACCAAGTGATTGTCGGCCGTGATTACTGCCGATTGAATCTAAAAACGGCGGCGATGGGCTTGGCTCAGCACCCAATGAGTCAAGTATTGCAAGAGTATTCCGACATGCTTCCCCTTCAGGCGTCGTTTAAGAAAGCATTTGGAATTAAAGAGAGTGATACGGTTCAGATGCTGTTTAGATTGGGCAAAGCCGACAGCACACCACATGGCCCAAGACGGTTAGTGTCTGACTTACTTAAAGCGTAATCATGAGGCGAATAACAGAACCAACATTCCCAGTGATTGACCTATGCTAGCAGGATAGCCTCACCTCAAAGAGCAACGCGACAAAAAAACCGCTTATGGTCTTTTTGCCGCGTTTGCCATGAGAATGACTTGGAATCAACCCGCGCTACTCACGTTTGAATGTTAAGGTCTCTTCACTACCAGACTCTACAATTCGAAGCGATAAGAGATCGCCCGACACCGTTGCAAAGACTTGATTATTCGCATTGCCAACAAAATCAGACAGGCCAGTGTCACCATTTAGATCCGTTTTCGATGCGTCATCAAACGATACGGTCATCTCATTGGTTTGGGCATTGATTGAGTATTTACCCCACTCAACTCCGTTGTTCTCATTCGGGTTTGTCGCTGTACTTAGGTCGGTATCCACTTCGGTATGAACATACGTGCCGTCAGATAGGAAGGTAAACATCAACAATTCATTTTCATTCGTTCCCGAGATTGACCATGTTCCTACAATGCCGTTATCAACGAGCTTGGTGAAGACCAACGTATCTGTCGTAGTTACGGACCCACTCACGTACTCCTTGATGGTAAAGGTGAGCGTTTGATCATTATTACTAAAGCCAAACGTAATTGTCGCACCATCCGTTGAACTTGCGGTAGCCGACGTAATCACGTCCGTTAAACCCGTATCGCCATTTTCATCAAAATAGGTTGTTGCGCTGAAAAACTCGCCAATAGTGTTGACCTCATAGGTCCCCCACTCCATGCCATTGACCTCATTGGGGTTCTGCGCATTTTGTAGATCCGTATCGATCTCAGCGTGAACATAGGTCCCATCCGCAAAGAACGTAAACATGAGAAGCTCATTTTCATTCGTGCCTGAGACCAACCAAGTGCCCACGAACTTCCCAAACGTAATACCCGCGGTTTGAAGGGTCGACTCGAAGTGGGATAACGCAGACGCTTCACTCACCAGCGCACTTGGCGCGCTGTCTTGTCCGCCTGACGCGATGACACCCAGTACGGTCGAATTGCTTTCAAAAACCGATTTCGACACATCAAAATCAATATCCACGGTGGCGGCATCTTTCGCATCATTGGAGATCGTTATCCCATTACTTGGGTCGCCATCAGTATCAAGCGTTTGCAAGAAGCGGATGATATTGATGACCTGGTCATCTTCGGTGTCATTGCTGTTTGCAATATCAAGCGGAGTCACGACTCCAGAAGCGAGAACAGGAGGAAAAGTGATAGAGCCTATTGAGAAGGTGACGGTTTCTCCTGCTTCGTACAAATAATTACCATTGGCATCGGTCACACCAGATAAGGTTTCTGTCGCGTAGTTGATGTTGGCAACGGCAGCATCAATAAACTGCCCAGTTTGCGCGGTAGCCGAAGTAGAGGAAGAACTGCCATTACACCCAGCCAGTATAATTGCTCCACTTAGAGCAACTAACGTTTTAAGTTTATAGTTATTCATTGAACGGTCTCTAGGTTGATTTTAACCCAAAAAGCGTAGTTCACTCTTACACGAGTTCAACATTTGAGATCGTATGTGCAAAAGTGCAATGAAGTGATGTGCATTCAAAAAAATTACGTTCATTTTCATTCAGTTGCAGTTGAACGTTATCGGATTTTTACAACGACCTTCTTATAAAAACTCCACCCACAACAAAAATAAACACTATAAATCAACTAGTTACACTCACACCAAATAAACATAACTATCACTAAAACATATCAAATATGAGATCTCCATCACCATCAATACCTATCTTTACGACGATTGGCTATCAATACAGATCATCACACAGTCAGGACGCCAGTACTCCAATTCGCAGTCCATCACTTGTCCATCTTGCTTGTAATTCACGCGGCTGATTTTGAGCACGGGCTGACCCTCAGCAAGATTCAGTGCTTTAGCCACGTGGCTAGGCGCGGCAGTGGGAATAACATCAAAGCGAGACCGCTTGGTTTCATAACCATACTTTTTGCTGTAAAGCGCCGTCAAAGATTGGCTTAGGTTCTCGTCTAGAATTTTGGGGAATAATTCCGCGATCAAACAGTTTTCGACATAAAGCACCACTCTCCCGTCGATATACCTCAATCGCTCGAACACATGAACAGGTGTGATCTTATCGATCAGCAACGCTTGTGAATATTCCCCATTCGCCAGTTCACTTCTCACGTTCAATACGTGCGTTTCCGCCATTCTATCTTGGTCTTGGATCATGCGATGGAAGTGAACGCGAGATAACGGGTTGTAACGGATACGCTCTGAAGACACAAACCAACCTCGACGTTCTTCTCTATAGATTAATCCTTCCGTTTCTAGCGAGGTGAGTGCGTCTTTAATCGTAATTCGGGTCGTTGAAAACAAATCACTCAATTCTCGCTCTGATGGCAGCTTTTGTCCTGGCAATAAAATCTTGCTCTCGACTTGCTGCTTAATGCTGCTCTTTATCTTAAATAGCTGCGTTTTCAATTCTAATCCTGCTGATCTAGTCCATAAGTTCTATGTGGATACGTTAAGGCAACGGCATAACACTTTGATGACAACAGCGGCCTAATCAATAAGTCACACCTGTACTCAAGAACCACTGGCCTCTTGACATAAAACCGTCATTAAAGCGCCACAAAAGCGTCTTTTTAAGAGACCTAATTTGTAACATTCGCGCCATAGTATAAAAAGCGAACTTACTGACCTAGTCCAGAAGGATAGCGACAATGAACACAAGGTTTACTACGGCTACAATTGCAGCCGCTTTAACAACATCCGTTCTTTGCACCCCTGTTTTCGCAAAAGACGCAGACATGAAACAGCTTATTGAAGCGGCTAAGAAAGAAGGCGCTGTCTACAGCGTTGGTATGCCGGATAGTTGGGCAAACTGGAAAGACACTTGGGCTGACATCAAGACCAGTTACGGCCTAAAGCACCAAGATACTGACATGAGTTCCGCGCAAGAAATCGCTAAGTTTGATGCTGAGCGTAAAAACGCGACAGCCGATATTGGCGATGTTGGTTTTGCTTTCGCTCGTGTCGCGGTTAAAAAGGGCGTGACTCAGCCATACAAACCAAGTACTTGGAACGACATTCCAGACTGGGCCAAAGATAAAGAAGGCCACTGGGCACTCGCGTACACTGGCACCATCTCTTTTATCTCGAACAACAATCTTGTTAAGAACGCCCCGACTTCTTGGGATGACATCCTAAAAGGCGACTACAAAGTCACCGTGGGCGATGTGGGCGTTGCGGCTCAAGCAAACAATGCGGTTCTCGCGGCAGCCTTTGCGAACGGTGGCAATGAAAAAGATCTCAACCCTGCGATCGAGTACTTTGCCAAGCTGGCTAAACAAGGCCGTTTGTCGTTCACCAACCCGAGCATTGCGAACCTAGAAAAAGGCGAAGTTGAAGTGGCAATATTGTGGGACTTCAATGCGCTTAGCTACCGTGACCAAATCAACCGCGACCGCTTCACGGTGAACATTCCGCAAGACGGCTCTGTGATTTCAGGCTACACCACCATCATCAACAAATTCGCTAAAAACCCAAATGCGGCCAAGTTAGCGCGTGAGCATATCTTCAGTGACAAAGGTCAAATCAACTTAGCAGAAGGCTACGCTCGCCCAATTCGAACCTCGGTAACGCTACCAGAATCGATTCAAGCGAAGCTTATCGCGAACGACCAGTACGGTAATGTTCACCCTGTGAGCGACTTTACAGCGTGGGAAAAATCAGCACGAAAACTGCCTCGTCAGTGGCAAGAAAATGTCCTAATCCACCAGCAGTAAGAGGTGACTATGAACAATAAGGTTATCCTTGTTGTTCTAGATGGACTGAATTATCAAGTAGCTCATGATTGCATGGGCTACTTGAACGGTTTAATAGAGCAGCAATCAGCCACCCTTTACCCTTTAACGTGTGAATTACCTTCGTTATCACGCCCTCTTTACGAGTGCATCTTAACGGGTGTCACTCCAGTCGTGAGCGGCATTGTGAATAATGGAATATCAAGACGTTCCACTCAAGAATCAGTATTCAGTTTGGCACGTGCTCAAGGCAAGGTTACAGCAGCCGCCGCGTATCACTGGGTGAGCGAGTTGTATAATCGCACGCCATATCAACCTGTCCGCGATCGTTACACCGAAGACGAGACCCAGAACATTCAACACGGTCGATTTTATCATTGGGATCACTACCCTGATGAAGCCTTGTTCTTAGACGCGGAATCTCTAAGGTTGAATCATCATCCGGATTTCTTGCTGATTCACCCAATGAACATCGACGATGCGGGGCATAAGTTTGGCTTAGACTCACACCAATACCGTAATACCGCTAGAGCAGCCGATATCTACTTATCCAATTACCTGTCTGATTGGCTTAATGATGGCTACCAGGTCATTGTTACCAGCGATCACGGTATGAACAACGACTTGTCACATGGCGGTATTTTAGCCGAAGAAAGAGAAGTACCTTTGTTCGTGATTGGTGACCAATTCTCGCACCAACCGACAGCCGTAAAACAGACCGACATCTGCGGGCTTTGCTGCCAACTACTGGGATTGGATCACAGTAAGCCAGTGCCACTGGATGTATTAACACAAGATGGTTTAGCGCCGGAACCCGTATCTCTATGACTCAGTCAATTATCTCCGTGCGACCGGATGACAACAATGCCGTAGGCTCTAACCAAAAGCACAGCCGGTTTAAAAAGTTTAAGCCTGCGATTTGGTTGATCCCGTTTGCGCTGTTTTTCTATCTATTTCAGATTGCTCCCATGCTGTGGGTTCTGATCAATAGCTTTCAATATGATGACGTTTTCAGCCTAGAAAACTACTTCGAAGTCTTCGATTCAAGCTTCATGATGCAGGCGTTTAGAAACAGTATCTGGCTGTCTATATGGTCAAGTGTTATTGGGCTCGCAATAGCTGCAATATTGGTCTCTTCACTCAGACGCGTTGATAGCAAACTCCGCGATGGCGTGATCGCCTTTACCAATATGAGCAGCAACTTTGCCGGCGTGCCTTTGGCGTTTGCCTTCATCATCATCTTAGGTGTCAATGGCGCAGTCACTTTGTTATTGAAGCAGTACGGCATCATTGAGGACTTTAATTTATACGGTCAGTGGGGCTTACTCGCTATCTATATCTACTTTCAGATTCCACTTGGCGTGTTGCTGCTCTATCCCGCTTTTGATGCCTTGAGCGATGATTGGCAAGCCGCCGCCGCGCTTTTAGGGGCCAAAACGTGGCAATACTGGCTAAAAATTGCGCTGCCAGTGCTATCCCCTGCGTTGCTGGGTACGCTGATCATTCTTATTGCCAACGCAATGGGCGCTTACGCCAGTGTATACGCGTTAACGGGTGGGAATTACAACGTCATTACGATTCGTATTGCCAGCTTGGTCTCTGGCGATCTGTTCCTAGAGCCCAACCTTGCCGCCGCTATTTCTGTCATCTTGATGGCAATATTGGCCTTCATCACCGTGATTAATCAGTGGCTACTGTCTAGGAGCTATCATGCAAACAAGTAGCGCCCGTCCACGCCAAAACCGTTCGGCTATCTACCATAAGTCTGTGGTCTACACGATCGTGGGTCTTATGTTGATCCCCATTCTCGCCACGTTACTTTACTCGCTGTCATCAACATGGGGAGCCACCATACTGCCCGATGGGTTTACCCTGGACTGGTACATTCAATTAATTACCGATCCGCGATTCCTAGCCGCTTTTGGCCGTTCATTACTCGTCTGTTTCGCGGCGCTAGTGCTCAGCGTAACGCTCATATTGCCGATGATCTTCGTTGTTTTTTACTATTTCCCGAAACTCGATAAACTGATGAACGTGCTGATCTTGTTGCCCTTTGCCGTGCCGCCTGTGGTGTCGTCGGTTGGGTTATTGCAGCTCTACGCTGACAGCAGCATTCCCATTGTCGGCACACCATGGATTCTCATTGGTACCTACTTCACGATTGCATTGCCTTTCATGTATCGAGCGATTTCTAACAGTTTTGAAGCCATACATTTACGAGACCTAATGGATGCGGCTCACCTGTTAGGCGCAAGTACCACACAAGCCTTTTTCTACATCATTATTCCAAACCTAAGAAAAGGCTTATTGGCCTCACTCTTTCTTTCATTCTCGTTCTTATTGGGGGAATTTGTATTCGCCAATATCCTGGTAGGAACACGCTTTGAAACGCTGCAGATCTACTTGTACAACATGCGCCAAACCAGTGGTCACTTCACGTCTGCGTTAGTGATGACTTACTTCAGTTTCATTTTCCTATTCACTTGGCTCGCCAGCCGCTTTAGTAACACTCACCATGAGGCAAAATCATGAGCTATGTAGACGTTAAACAACTCACCAAACGATTCGGCTCCAATACTGTCTTTGAAGACATCAATTTCACCATTGAGAAAGGTGAGTTCATTACCTTACTCGGCCCAAGTGGATGCGGGAAATCGACACTGCTTCGCAGCCTAGCGGGATTAAACCCAACTGAGGGCGGCGAAATTTGGGTCGATGGTCACGACATAACTCACAGTGCGCCCCAGCAGAGGGGCATTGGCATGGTGTTTCAATCGTACGCACTGTTTCCCAATATGACGGTGGAAGGCAATATCGCCTTCGGCCTTAAAATGAAGAAGTTGAGCAAATCGGAGATTACCTCAGAAGTCGCCCGTGTCATTGAATTGGTGGCGTTATCCGGTAAAGAGAAACAGTACCCGCATGAGTTATCAGGGGGTCAACGACAGCGCGTAGCTCTGGCTCGGGCGTTAGTGGTGAAACCTCGTATCCTATTGCTTGATGAGCCGTTGTCTGCCCTAGATGCCAAGATACGCAAACACCTAAGACAGCAGATTCGTGATATACAAAAAGAGCTCAATCTCACCACCGTTTTTGTCACTCATGACCAAGAAGAAGCGATGATCATGTCTGACCGAATCTTCTTAATGAATCAAGGTGAGATCGTGCAGCAAGGGGCGCCAGAAGCCATCTATACTCAGCCAGCCAATGAGTTCGTTGCTGGGTTTATGGGGCACTATAATCTCATTGACGCGAAGACGGCGAATACGTTGTTCAACCTCAACACTCAGTCGACGGTTGCCATTCGTCCAGAATCGATTTATGTCAAAGAGGAAGGGCGGCACTATGACTCACACATTTCTTCACCCAAACAGGCTAGGATTAAGAGCCATCAATTGCTGGGCAATGTCATACGCTATCAGGTCGAGATCAACCAACATGAGATGACGGTAGACCTTCTGAATCGATCTTCTGAGCGCTTGCTCAGCAATGGCAGTCAGCTTGAGTTACTGTTTAATCTCAATGAGATTCAAGCCGTTCGAGCCTAGCTTTATTGTACTTAGCTTGCACCCAAAATAATAACCAATATAGAACTAGAAGAATAACGCTCAAGGACACTCGCAATGTTACAACCACTTTACGTATTTGATATGGATGAAACTCTGTTTGCAGAGGATTGTTCAATGCTTTGGAATGAGTTTTTAGTTGAGCAAGGCGTCGTAACGTCAAATCAATTTCTTGCAGAAGACAAACGCTTGATGGCGCTCTACTCGGCCGGAGAGTTAAACATGGAAGACTACCTCTCTTTCTCAATGTCGCCTTTAATCTCGCTTCACAAGAGTGAGGTTGACCAACTTGTCGAACGCTGCATTGATGAGAAGATTTTGCCGCACCTCTACCCACAAGCCAAAGCGCTGATCTCGCAGCTAAAGAATGCCAATATCGATACCATCATCATCTCTGCCACTGTGCACTTTATTGTGTCAGCCATTGCAAAGCGCATTGGTATCGATATCTCGATGGGCATAGGCTTGGCGATCGAAGATGATCGATATACCTCAACCATTGAAGGGATCCCAACGTATAGAGAGGGTAAGGTTACTAGGCTTGAACAATGGCTAAACAAGCAAGACAAACAGTACGACACTATTCACTTCTATACCGATTCGATCAATGACCTTCCGCTCTGTGAGCGCGCCGATCACGCTTATTTGGTCAACCCATGCGAGCGTCTACGCGAGGTTTCCAACAGGCCAAATTGGCAAGTGTTAGAGTGGCACCTCTAAGTTGTCTCTAATGTGTTGTTTTTTATAAGCGCGAGGCGAGACCCCAAAATAGCGCTTAAAACGATGACTAAACGCATAGGGGTCTTTATAGCCAAGTCGTTGCGCTATCATGGTGACACTCCATTCTTGGTGGTGAAGCAATTCAGCCGCTTTTTCCATACGTAGGTGAATCAATCTCTCTTGCGGGGTTTGCTCATAAAGTGACTTCGACAGCCTATTGAGCTGCTCTTCACTTAGAAAGCACTGCTTGGCTATCTGCTTTACGCTCCAAGGCAAGTGCAACTGCGATTCAATTTGATTCCAAACACTTTGTACCCGCATCAATGAGTTAGACGGTGAGGATTCTACCTTACTCAATAACCGAGACAGCTCACTCGTCAAAAGCTTTCTATAGCTCGCCCTTCCTGCAATTTCGTAATGAAGTAGGCTCATCAGTGACCACACTTGCTCGCACTGGCGAAATTGTTGCACTCTCTGCCCTTCATCAACCAAAGGTTGCCATTTTTCATGAGGTGACAGCAGCAACCACACCATTCTCCAGTTATTTACTTTCTCTCCAAGCTCAAAGCGAAAGGGCTGATCTGCGGGTAAAACCACCAACGAGTTGGCAGGAATGGTTTGTCGACGATTCGCCAACGTAAGCAAACCCTCTCCCTCAACGGTCACCAAGATCGTGTGAACACCCACCGACTCCCGCTCAACGATATATCCATCAGATAAGTCAGCCATACCGGCTAAAAAGAACCCCATCGATTCGAATTCAGGGATCTCTGAAAGCCCGAGAAAACGCTCACGACATTTTTCGGCGAGGAAGACCTGATCTTGCCAACTGTTTTTAGTGTGATCTAGATCGATGACGGATTCAAACAGGTTTTGATTACTTTCTAACATGTTTATCTCTTCTATTGAGTTGTATATTCCTCACTCAGAAAGAGGAAAGATTATGAACCATACAACAACAGTACCAAACCACTCTACTTCGCTACCAAACAATATGCTATCTACGATGGCAAAACTTGCGTTTCCGGTTGCAATCCAGAGTGCGCTCGTTGCTGTTCTATCTTTGGCTGACGTTTTAATGGTCAGTGATATTGGTATGGAAGCCACTGCCGCTGTGGGAGTCGCCTCAAAATGGCTGTTTGTCGCCATCATGATTGCTGCGGGTGTCGGCTCGGCAAATGGCATTTTGGTTGCACAATATTGGGGGCGAGCTGACAAGAGTTCAGCGAAAACCGTTACGCTGATGGCGCTGAAATATGGGGCCAAGCTGATCATTCCAGCGACCGCGATCATCACCCTTTTTTCTAGCTCAATCATGTTGCTTCAAACGACTGATGCCAGCGTTATCGAACTGGGTTCACAATACCTTTGGTATGCCTTACCGGTTTTGTTACTGACGCACATTATCATTGTGTTGGAGTCGAGCCTTCGTTCAAGCGGCGATGCGATGCTCCCTCTGTTGCTGGCTGCGGTAACGATCGCCATCAACATTGCGTTAAACTATGTGCTGATCAATGGTGTGAGCGTCACTGCCGAAATTGGTATTCCTGCCATGGGCGTAGCAGGCGCTGCTTTAGCGACCAGTATTTCACGCGCACTGCAAGTGGGATTATTTGCGGTGATTTTGTATCGTCGCCGCCACTGGTTGTTTTCGGCACAAAGCCTAGAGTGCGGTGAGCGCCTGATGCGTTCATTTAAATCTCTTGCCGTGCCAACCATGTACAACGCGGTGCTTTGGGCAATGGGCACATTGAGCTATCAAATGATCTTTGGTCACATGGGTACCACTGAATTGGCCGTGTTCAGCATGATCGGCCCATTTGAGCTGCTGTGTTACTCCGCGTTCTTTGGCATCTCTACCGCGTGCTCTGTGTTGTTAGGGCAAAGTTTGGGCCGCGATGATTTCGCTCAAGCCATTGCATTAACTCACTTCTTCATCAAGTTTGTCTTGGCTGTTGGAGTCACGGTCAGCATGGCGATCATGTTGGGGAAAGAGCAGGTGATTGTGTGGCTAAACCTGGATGAGCCTACATTGCAAGCGTTGGCCTCTCCGGCTCTCAGCCTATTTGCGATGGTCATTTGGTTAAGAATGCTCAACATGGTGATCATCAACGGTATCTTACGTGCGGGTGGTGAAAACCAGTTCTGTCTGCGTATGGACTTTATCTCGATGTGGATGATTGGTGTGCCACTTACCGCGATTGGTGCGTTTGTCTTTAACCTTCCTTTCGCCTCGGTGTTTGCACTAATGTTGGTGGAAGAAGTGGTTAAGTTTGCCCTCTGTTTCCACCGTTACATGAAGCGAACGTGGGTCAATAACCTGACCATCTCTGCCTAGTGTGAGAGGCGCTTAACAACAAGCCGCCTCTTAAAACAAAAAAGCGATGTTCAACAAACATCGCTTTTTTAGTATGAGAAAGGCAGTTTCACATGGTGAGCTCAGCTTTACTTGTTCAGTGGCAACTCCGCCACCACAAAGGTTGGCTGGAAAGTAAAACTCTGCCCGCCCTGCTCTTGGTTAAGCAGGTAGTCAGCCAATATCGTGATCGCTCTATTGTCGTAGCCGCTTGTATTGCCATTGTCGCCTGTATTATCAGAGCCGTCTGTTTTATCAGAAACGCCTGTGACCTTCACAATCGTCTGAGACAGGTGAACGTTGGATGTGAGAAAGAGCCACTCCGTTTCCAGGTCATTTAAATAGAGCTGTGTCGGCTGACGGGTCAAGCCAGCCATTAACTGTAGCCCGATTTGTTCACTCACAGTGGCCGGTTGATCAAACTCTAGCCAAAGCTCATCAAGATGTTTAAGCCCTTGAAGTGCGTCTTTGAGTTCACTATTGAGCTGTTCGATGGTGACGGCTGATAGATCGTTGAACGTCACTACCCCAATGCCGTTGCTATTTTTCCAAGTAATGGCTTGCGGGTGCTCATTTAATCGATAAGCCATCGCGGTTTGTAGTTGACCAAGATCGGAGACCAGCAAACGTTGATCACCCACCTCTTCAAGCAGCGCCTGAACGAGTTGTCGCCACTCCTCATCATTAGCGCTATTTTCAGCCTCAACCAAATAGGGTTGATACAAGGCTTGCCACTGGGATTCTATCTCGTCGTAACTTGAGTAGTTGTCGACAACTCGATCCCATGTCGCTTGGTAATCGTCGCCATACCCAGCAGTGCTTCGAGCCATTGACATCACGGCTGCGTCTTGTAAGACGATCTTCACTTGATCGGTATTGGTTCGGTCTGCGCTATCTTTGGCATACAATTCAAAGATATACGTTCCAGCGACAGTTGGGTTCATTAACGTCGCGTCAACCTCACTGTCGTTCAAAATGGCCAGTTGCTGCGGCCCAGAGATTTGAGTCCATTTGGTTGTCTTAATACTGTATAAATTCTTAGGATATGACTTTGCTGAGCCTTTCAGTGCAATCGACGTTTGAGGCAGAGTATGCAGTTGATCCGACCCCGCATTCACCGTCGGTTTCGTCCACTTTTCTGTATCGGTAATGGCATCATCACTGTCGCAACCCATCATCACCATTAAAGGGAGTGCCAATAGGGTGTTCTTCCATTTATTAGAAATATTCATCATCAGTTCTCCTATGGTTAAAATCGATAGCTAAAGCCAGTGGAAACAAACGTGCTTTCGCTGTCGTAGAAGGTGATGTCTGAATCTTTCGTTTGATACCCCGCCATAAGGTGCAATTGTGTGTTGTGCCAGTTCATTGGCTCGTTGTAGCTGTATACCGAAAATATCCCTTTCGAGTCATAGTCTTGCTTGAGTGCAAAGACAGGGTTTTCGGCGTCGAAATCAGCACGACTGCTTCTCAAGGTCGCGACCAGGTTATGCCTTGAATAGTTTAAGATGAAAGCGATCTGCGCACTGATTTGGTCAAAGCTGTTCGCAGCCCCTTTCGCGTCTCTCATGGTGTAATAAAGGGCGGGAGCAACCATAAATGATTGGTTGAACGGTAGGGTGACTTCAGCCCCCGCTCGGTGATAATCGCTGTCTCTTAGCAGTAGTGCAGCATCTTGAGTCGTGAGGGCTTGAGATACACCAATGTCTTCATTTTCAACTTCACTGTAGGCATAAGCGTACTTCAGAGAGATCGGCAGTGGCGCATTGAAATCCACGGCAAAGCGAGCACCTGCCACGGTCTGTTCTGTGGTTTTTCTTTCACTGTTGGTTAAATATGGGTCTTGCCAGACTTCGTCTGCACTCGGAATATTCCCAAAGAGCGCCGCAGTGAGAGACGTGTTCTTGTTCAGCCGTTGTACAACGCCTAGCTCGCCTTGAAATTGAGCTTCAGCAATTTGGTCTTCGCTATTACCAATAAACACAATGGTATTACCAAAACTGTACTGTAATCGGCCCAATAGAAACGGCGCTGCCTGGCTGATCTCTTTTCCACTATTGTTCAAGTCAGTCGTAATAGCATTATCATCATGAGTATTGTTTTGAGACTTGCTGTCGGTAGCACCAACATTCACGCTAATGCCACCACTGAATCCGGGAGTGAAAGGGTCAACTTCAGCAAAGCTAACTGGTGACATAAGGGGGCTGAGTGCCACCAGTAATTTCGCTTTTGTATCTATCGCGAGGTTCATGTTATTTCCTTGTGAGTGACTATTCTTAATGCCACTCAAAATTAACATTCACCCCATCAATGTGTCGTTGGCACTTTATGGACGGTTTGTGTCCAAGTTGGTCACATTCTTTTTAGTAACGCCTGATTTTATTGGGTTAACAGGCCAAGAAAGCGCAAACCGCGCACCATTCGAGTCCGATTGGGTAACACTGGCTCGCCCTTTGTGCCACACCATTATCTGCTTAACGATTGCCAACCCTAGTCCGTGCCCTTTATCACTGCTTCGTTCGTTGTTATCCAGTTGCATAAACGGTTCAAATATCCGTTCGGCATGCTCTTTGGGCACACCAACGCCATCATCTTCTACCGTAATTTTGTATTGGTTTTTCTCAATAAGAAAAGAGACCGATATCGTTGATTGAGTGAATCGGCTGGCATTGGTCAATAGATTTTTTACGGCTCTCATCAGCCCTTTATTATCCACAAACAGCTGCTTGTCTTTGAGTTCTGGAGAGCAATAAAAGCGCACATCAAGGTCGGAGTGCTCAAGCTTGAAGTAGTCCATTTCGGTAAGCAGTTCTTCGGCAAAGCAGCATGGTGAGAAGTGGTTAATGTCGGCCACTCGGTTATACCGAGATAACAAAAGCGTTTGGTTGATCAGGTGGTCCAAATCTTCAACACTGCTTTGCGCGGTTTTTCTGTACTTCTGTTTTTGGCTTTCAGGTGTCGTCTCATCCTCCATCATTTCAAGCGCAAAACGCAGTCGATAGAGGGGAGTTCGTAAGTCGTGTGCAATTGAATTAGTCAGCTCTTTCTGCCCTGCGATCAGGGTTTCGATGTTGTCTGCCATGTGATTGAATGACTCGCTGAGCTGAGAGATGACAGACAGTTTTGATGTGGTCGCTCGTTTGGACAAAATGCCGTTGCCAAACTCATTGGATGTTATGACTAGCCGCTTTAGATCTCGCCACAATGGGTACACCCACATCACTAAGGCAATGGAGATGACCAGAAAGAAGGCCCCCACAATCGCAGAGGTGAGTTTCATTTGAGTGGAGCTGGATACGTCATCTTCTATATGAAGCCAAACGTCAGAAGAAATTGGCGCAAGCAATTCGACACTTCCTTCCGGCCCAATAAATGACACAGGCTCCATTGGGTCGTCTGTCAACGCGGCCTTCGCTTCGCTAGAAAGATCAGTGCGTTCTTTAACACGAATTTGAAAAGGGATATGTTCGCTTTGTGCCTCTATTCTTTGCTGCCACTCTTCCTTCGGATAGCGACGTAAATCTTCAATGGCTAGGTACAGGCTGCCCTTTGCTTGATTCAAAACCGTCAACTCAGACGATTCATTGAGGGCGAAATAGAGCAATTGCTGGCTACTGCCCACCCGCTGTACCAGTGCCATTGGGTCACCGTATAAAAACTCGATCTCTCCATTGAGAATAGACTGATACACATCAGGCTCAGATTGATACTCGTCTATGGCTTGCAGCTTTACGGGGTAACCGAAATGAGGCTTATAGCTTTTGATCTTACTCGCCCATTGTTCTTGGGGAATCGCAAGCAGTTCGCCCGTCAGTAGCTCAAAGTTCACGCTGTAGGTTTTCTTATAAAAGTGTTCTGAAAACGACTCGTTTAAACGCTGAACAGGATTCACTCCCGTGGGAAAAATTAATAGGGCGATGGGAACAAACACGGCTAACCAGAGGATAGCAAAGGCTCGAATCATACTAGATCCTCCTGTGGTACGCAGAGTTGATAACCCACACCACGCACCGTTTTTATCAGCTCTGGTTCATTCGGGTCATCGTGAAGTGAGCGACGCAATCTCGAAATTCGTCTATCAATAGAACGATCCAAACCATCGTATTCAAACCCTCGAATGTGCTGAGCGATGTCGTCTCTTGATACAACGTTGCCAACGTGACGGGCTAACAGATAAAGCAATTCAAATTCAGACGTGGTCAGTTTGATAAACGCTTGATTTAAACTCACGGTACGGTGTTGAAGGTTAATCAGAAGTGGGCCCAGCCGAAGTAAGTCTTTACTGCTCTCCGCACTGTTTCGTTCTTGACGGCGCAGCAGCGCTCGAATACGAGAAAGCAACAAACGTGGCTTCACCTTTTTTACAATGTAGTCATCGGCCCCAAGCTCTAACCCCATCATCTGATCGATGTCGTCATCGAGTGCCGTTTGCATCAATATCATGCCGTGATAACTCGATCGAATCGCCCGGCATACATCCATGCCACTCTGCCCAGGTAGCATGACATCAAGCACAACAAGATCGGGTTGGGTAGAGAGAATGGTATTCACGGCGGTGATCCCATCGGTCACAATCTCGATTGTAAATTCGTAGTTCTGTAAAAAATCTCGGATGAGTTCGGCAAGCTCTAAGTCATCTTCAACAAGAACAAGGTTATAAGAGGCAGATAAGTTCATAGCAGTTCGAGGGGCAATCAATCATACGCAAACTATAACCCACATCAATATGGGTCAGTGTGACCATTTGTGACGAAAATTAATAAATGCGACGTAATAATAAAAAGTCAGTGGGCGTTCATCGCTTGCGGGTTTTCTTCTGATCCTAGTTATTTTCGTGCTGGATCGTACCCTCTCACGATCGCTTAGCACTAATAATGGGCATACAACCAACAAAAAGAGCGAGTGAATCGCTTCACTCGCTCTTTAGTTAATAAGCCTTAGTTAATAAGCCTTTCTGAATCTTTCACTAGGCCGATTAAGGTTTGGGCCTAGCCAAGACGTTGTTTTCTTGTATTTTTATTAAATAGTCAGCGCTGAGTAAGCAACACCAATGAAACCAATGCTTGCTAGAGCCAGTACTGCTTTGTTCGCCATAACACCACCGTTTTCTGCTGCTTTACCAAACATGCCGAATACCATTGGGTGCACTAAGAATGTCATTGCGAATGTGAACGTGATTAAGCTTGCTGCCGTTGCGCCAAACATGCCTTCTTGTACTGCGGCAAATAGACCGAAGTGAGATAGACCTGATGCGGCTGCCATTGAAGCGTGCTCTAGTGACATACCCGCTAAGCTTAGAATCGTAAAGCTGCCGAATACTGCCATGATCTGCCAACCTAGAGAGAACTGCATGAGGCCTTTCACTTCTGTCCCTTCACAACCGTTTGAATTGCGTAGATTCTTAAGAGAAAGTGCAACAAATGCTGCGCCCACAAGGATAAGTGGAATTGTCCATTCAACCATCAACGCATCACGCTCTGCACTCGCCGCTAGGATAGTGAACACAAAGATGTGACCTGCAAATGGAATGTTGATCATGATTGGAGCACGTGACGACGCCGTTTTACCAAAATCACCCGCTGTACATGCGCCAGTTAGACCAGAGTGAGACAAACCACCCGCCATGCCCGGTGCTAGGTTACGTAGATGGTTCGCTTTACCCCAGAAGATAAGTAATGCAAGACCACCAAACATCCAGAAAATCTGACCTGAGAAGCCATACACAATCACGTTAGTCAGGCCTGGAATGCCAAACGCTTCAATCATGTGTGAACCACCCACCAAGAAGCTGCCCGCTAGAACCAATGGAATACCTGCAAAGAGCAGAGAGTTCATTGTTGGGCCTAACTTCCAGTTTGGCATCATCATGCCTAGGCCAGAAGAAACAATCATAGCGAAGAAGATTTGCGGTAAACCGATAAACTCAGCCACCATATTCGACAACCATAGTGAGATGTTTAACACGACAATGAGTGCCACCATTTCAACTAGGCCTTTACGAAGGTACTGCTGCTTATTTTTAATGGTGGCTTTGTTATCAATAAAGATGAAAGCAACCGCCAGCGAGATGTAAGAAAGTAGGAGGAAAGATTCACCTAGCGCAAAGCTGCTTCCGCGACCCGAAATAAGTACATCCGCAGTTTGAATGCCGATCAGTAATAGGAAAGCACGTACAATGAACGTCAGCTGAGTGCTGGTTGTGCCAACAATCACTTCTTTGCTTGACGCTGCAAAGTAACCTTCGTCATCAAAGTTCTGCTTCGACAGTAGACGCTTAATCTCTTGTCCACCGACAAAGAACGAAGCAATCAAAGCGATAACCGTTGTTTGACTCATTAATACAACAACAGGGAATTCACCTAAACCCGGTGCGGCCATGCCACTTTTCACAAGTAAAGCTCCGAGCCCCAAGCCAAAAATAACAATGACGAGAAGCGACGAATATTTCGTGCCGGCTACGATCGTACGGGAAACAAGCACCATAATCGTCAGAGCGACAAGCGCTAGGAAGAAGTGGTTAAATGCTGATAAAACGGAAATATGTTCCATTACTACTCCAAAAAGAAAAATTTCAAATTACTCACCGCGACCAGATCAATGCTTCCCATGCACGATTAATCTAATTCTTCAAAACTGATGGCAGTGAGCCAAATAATTAACGTTTATGCGACGTTCGCTTGAGGCTCTTCGTCGGCCACTAAGCTAATCGCGTCATTAAATAGTGCACGCAATGCAGTCAGCACTTCTAAGCGAGAAACCACGCCAGCAAACTGACCGTTTTCGAGTACAGGCAAAATCTGTGGTTTGCTGACTTTGATTGTTTTTGCACGTTCTTCAACAGACAAAGTGGTCAGTTGCGTTGCGTAGCCCATTGACGTTGTTGGGTACAGTTGATCTTTATCTATCGCAAGAAACTCTAGAACGTCGGTGAGTCGGTCATTAATGTCTATGGTAATAAGGTCTGTCTTCATCAAATCAGAAACCGTGACCTGCTCATTCGGCAAGTAATCTTCACACCACATCTCTACCATCACGTCGTGTGCTGATAGAAAGCCGATTAAACCGCCATTTTCATCACAAACAGGGGCACCGTTAATTCGGTTAGTCGATAGGACATCAATCGCAGCTGGTAATGTTGAGTCTGCTCTTAATGTTGGGGCTTGCGAATTTACAATATCTTTTACAGTCAATAATGCGCTCATAACAATCTCCTAATTTAAAACCAACACCATTGATATAAATCGCTACAAACTCATTGAATTTACAGGCAATGGCGAACTTCTGAGGAGAATGTTACTTAGCTTATTTGAATTAGTAAAATTTATTTTAATTGTAATATGAATAAATTTTATTGATATGA
>NZ_MCWZ01000304.1 GCF_002877365.1 Vibrio sp. 10N.261.55.A7 | reverse complement strand
ACCCTCGATCGCGACTCAATTATCTTTACTTGGTTATGAACCCAATGATCGCTTGGTCGTTGAGCATAGTGACCGAGTCATTTCTAATTTTGAAAAACCTTCCTTAGCTCTTCGTAATAGCACAGGCTCGTCAATGCGAATGGCAATTGATGCCGTAGCCAGTAATGAGGCTGATGCTTGCCTAAGCGGCGGTAATACCGGTGCTTTGATGGCACTGTCTCGTTTTCGTCTTAAGCTGCTTCCTGGAATTGAAAGACCAGCATTAATATCGGCCTTGCCCACAGCGCAAGGAAATAAAACCTGGATGTTGGATCTTGGTGCGAATGTGTCGAGCGATGCGGATTCACTTTTCCAATTCGCAGTGATGGGAAGTGCCTTGGCGGAACAATACCTGTCACGACCTGCTAGAGTCGCTATTCTTAATATCGGTGCGGAAGAGATTAAAGGTAACGACCTTGTTAAGCGCTGCTCAGAAATGCTTTCTCAAACCCAATCCGTGAACTTCATCGGCTATATTGAAGGCAATCAACTGTTACACGATGCGGCTGATGTGGTCGTTTGTGATGGATTTGTCGGCAATGTATGCTTAAAAGCGTGCGAAGGAACTGCTCAACTCTTTATTGATAAGCTGAAATCAAGCATGATGACGAGTTCAATAAAAGGATGGATTGCTCGAAAGTTATTTTCAGGTCTATTTGAGGAACTGAAAACATTGAACCCCGACCAGTATAATGGTGCAAGTTTGCTAGGATTGCGCGGCATTGTTATTAAAAGTCATGGAAGTGCCGATGTATCAGCTGTTGTTAACGCGATGGGCGAAGCGGTACATGAGGTCAAGCGACAAGTTCCAAGTCGTATCAGCGATCGCTTAGAGGCGGTTTTACTCGAGAGGCATTATTAGTTTTCATGTATAGCAAAATTTTAGGTACAGGCAGTTACCTGCCGTCTCAAGTGCGTACAAACGCAGATTTAGAGAAAATGGTAGACACAAGCGATGAATGGATCGTAACGCGCACGGGAATTAAAGAGCGTCGTATTGCGGCTGAAAACGAAACCGTCGCTGATATGGCCCATATTGCCGCTGAAAATGCCATCGAGATGGCCGGAATCGACAAGAACGATATTGATTTGATCATTGTCGCGACAACAAGTAGTAGCCATACATTCCCGTCTTCGGCTTGCCAAGTGCAAGGGAAACTTGGAATTAAAGGCTGTCCTGCTTTTGATATTGGCGCTGCATGTTCTGGATTTGTTTATGCGCTGTCTGTCGCGGACCAACACATTAAAACCGGTATGTGCAAGAACGTATTGGTTATTGGCTCTGATGCGCTATCTAAGACATGTGACCCTACGGATCGATCAACGATTATCTTATTTGGTGATGCCGCTGGCGCTGTTGTTGTTGGTGCGAGTGAAGAGCCAGGTATTTTGTCGACTCACATTTATTCGGACGGCAAATTTGGCGAGCTTCTAAGCTTAGAAGTGCCTGAGCGTGGCGGTGATGCAGATAAATGGCTGCACATGGCGGGGAACGAAGTATTTAAAGTTGCGGTCACTCAGTTGTCTAAATTAGTGAAGGACACGCTTGCTGCCAATGATATGCATAAATCGGAGCTAGATTGGTTAGTACCGCATCAGGCTAACTACCGAATTATCTCTGCGACGGCAAAGAAATTATCGATGTCGTTAGATCAAGTCGTTCTTACACTAGACCGACATGGCAATACATCTGCAGCGACAGTGCCGACAGCATTAGATGAAGCCGTTCGAGATGGACGCATTAAACGTGGTCAAATGCTGCTTCTAGAAGCATTTGGTGGCGGGTTTACTTGGGGTTCTGCTCTGGTTAAGTTTTAACCCCTTGAAATAATTTTAGATTAAGGCGCATAGATAGAGTCTATTTTGATTCTTTGTGTGCCTTTTCGCTTTCATAGATATGTTTAAGGAAAATAACATGAGCAAATTTGCTATCGTATTTCCAGGTCAAGGCTCTCAAGCTCTTGGTATGCTTGCCGAACTCGGTGAACAGTATGATGTAGTTAAGCAGACGTTTGCTGAAGCTTCTGAAGTACTGGGTTATGACCTTTGGACCTTAGTTCAAGATGGCCCGGCAGAAGACCTTAATCAGACTTTCCGTACGCAACCTGCGCTTTTAGCATCATCAGTGTCTATCTGGAGAGTTTGGCAAGAGCTCGGTTTGGAGCAACCTGCGAATCTTGCGGGTCATAGTTTAGGTGAGTACTCTGCACTCGTGTGTGCTGGTGCCATCGACTTTAAAGAAGCAATCAAATTAGTTGAACTACGTGGTCAACTGATGCAAGAAGCGGTACCTGCTGGTGTGGGTGCTATGTACGCCATTATTGGTTTAGATGACGAATCGATTGCTAAAGCTTGTGAAGAGGCAGCCCAAGGTGAAGTTGTTTCACCTGTTAACTTTAACTCTCCAGGTCAGGTTGTTATTGCGGGTAATAAAGATGCCGTAGCTCGCGCTGGAGCATTGTGTAAAGAAGCAGGGGCCAAACGAGCACTTCCGTTACCTGTCTCAGTACCATCACACTGCGCTCTAATGCAGCCAGCAGCTGACAAACTGGCTGTCGCCTTGGAAACGATTGAGTTCAACGAACCTACTCTTCCAGTGATCAATAACGTTGATGTTATGGCTGAAAATGATCCAGAGAAAATTAAAGCGGCTTTGGTTCGTCAACTTCACAGCCCAGTTCGTTGGACTGAAGGTGTACAGTTGATGAGCGAGCAAGGCGTTGAAAAACTTTATGAGTTGGGCCCAGGTAAAGTACTGACTGGACTAACCAAACGAATTGTAAAAACACTTAGCGCGGCTGCTGTTAATGATGCTGCTTCACTTGACGCTGTAAAATCTTAATCGCAAGCATTATATAGCTAAGACAAAAAGGAAATTCAAATGATCAATCTAGAAGGCAAGATTGCCCTTGTAACTGGCGCAAGCCGTGGTATCGGCCGTGCAATTGCTGAATTGTTGGTTGAACGCGGTGCAACGGTTATCGGCACAGCTACTAGTGAAAATGGTGCAGCTGCAATCAGTGAGTATTTAGGTGAGAACGGTAAAGGTCTTGCTCTGAACGTGACGGATGTTGACTCAATCGCGGCGACATTGAAGACAATCAATGAAGAGTTTGGTGTTATCGATATTCTAGTGAATAATGCTGGTATTACTCGTGATAACCTACTAATGCGCATGAAAGATGACGAGTGGAACGACATCATTGATACGAACCTGACACCGATTTACCGTATGTCAAAAGCGGTACTACGTGGCATGATGAAGAAGCGTAATGGCCGTATCATCAATGTTGGTTCAGTTGTGGGTACTATGGGTAACGCAGGTCAGGCTAACTACGCAGCAGCGAAAGCGGGTGTTATTGGCTTTACTAAATCCATGGCTCGCGAAGTCGCTTCTCGTGGCATTACTGTTAACACCGTTGCTCCAGGTTTTATCGAAACTGATATGACTAAGGCGCTTAACGAAGACCAACGCGCAGCAACATTGTCGAACGTTCCTGCAGGCCGTCTAGGTGACCCTCGTGAAATCGCTTCAACAGTCGCATTTTTGGCGTCTCCAGAAGCGGCTTACATCACAGGTGAAACTTTGCATGTTAATGGCGGCATGTATATGGTTTAATACCAAAGTTTTCTACACAAGAGCGAGCTTGTTTCCAAATTTGCTCTACAATGTGGAGAATATGATTATATCATGCTCAACATTTGGGCATGATATAAGTCAAAAATGTACTGAATTTCGGTTAAAATCGCTAAAATTGTGGTTTGACCAGCAAGGTCCCCCTTGCAACTTTCAATAGTTTGAATAAACTACGGAAACATCGCATTTAGGCGACATCTGTAAAGGAAAAGAAAAATGAGCAACATTGAAGAACGCGTAAAAAAAATCATCGTTGAACAGCTAGGTGTAGACGAAGCAGAAGTTAAAAACGAAGCATCTTTTGTTGACGATCTAGGTGCAGATTCTCTAGATACAGTTGAGCTAGTAATGGCTCTAGAAGAAGAATTTGATACTGAGATTCCAGACGACGAAGCTGAGAAGATCACTACTGTTCAAGCTGCAATCGACTACGTAAACAGCGCTCAGTAATATCTCTCCCAGGCGGCTTTCTAGCCGCCTGTGTTTTTCTTGTATTTCAACCCCTTTCATAGAACCAATTCAATTCCGGAGAATTATATCGTGTCCAAGCGTCGTGTTGTTGTCACTGGCATGGGTATGCTGTCACCGGTAGGCAACTCTGTAGAATCTTCATGGAAAGCCCTGCTAGCCGGTCAAAGCGGTATCGTGGATATCGATCACTTTGACACTACCAATTTTACTACTCGTTTTGCAGGTCTAGTCAAAGACTTTAACTGCGAAGAGTATATGACGAAAAAAGATGCTCGTAAGATGGATTTATTCATCCAGTACGGCGTCGCAGCAGGAATCCAAGCAATGGATGACTCTGGCCTTCAAATCACTGAGGAAAATGCTCCACGCGTTGGCGTAGCAATAGGTTCAGGTATTGGTGGCTTAGAGCTTATCGAAAAGGGTCACAGCACTCTTATCGAAAAGGGTCCTCGTAAAGTAAGCCCATTTTTTGTTCCATCAACAATCGTCAATATGGTTGCTGGACACTTGTCTATCATGCGTGGCTTACGCGGACCGAACATCGCAATTTCTACAGCTTGTACTACAGGTCTTCATAATATTGGTCATGCTGCACGTATGATCGCTTACGGTGACGCTGAAGCTATGCTAGCTGGTGGATCTGAAAAAGCATCATCAGAGCTTGGTATGGCTGGGTTTGGTGCTGCTAAAGCGCTTTCAACTCGCAATGATGAACCTCAAAAAGCTTCTCGCCCTTGGGATAAAGACCGTGATGGTTTTGTTCTTGGTGATGGTGCGGGCATGGTGGTACTTGAAGAGTATGAACATGCTAAAGCGCGTGGCGCAAAGATTTACGCTGAACTTGTTGGCTTCGGTATGTCTGGTGACGCTTATCACATGACTTCTCCAAGCGAAGATGGTTCTGGTGGCGCACTGGCGATGGAAGCTGCAATGCGTGATGCTGGCATCACTGGTGAGCAGATTGGTTACGTTAATGCTCATGGTACATCAACCCCTGCGGGTGATGTTGCTGAAGTGAAAGGCATTAAGCGTGCTTTAGGTGAAGCAGGATCAAAACAAGTACTCGTCTCTTCAACTAAGTCAATGACTGGCCACCTTCTTGGTGCGGCTGGCTCAGTTGAGGCAATCGTTACAGCGTTGTCATTGGTCGACCAAGTGGTTCCGCCAACCATCAATCTGGATAACCCAGAAGAAGGATTAGGCATTGACCTTGTTCCTCATACTGCTCGAAAAGTAGAGATGGAATATGCGGCATGTAACTCATTTGGTTTTGGTGGCACTAACGGCTGTCTCATCTTCAAAAAGATCTAGATAACCGCAAGCCTGAATTGACTTGTATTAAAACGGCTTAATGCTTAGCATTAAGCCGTTTTGTTTTTTAGGAAATGTATTCCAACTAAGGACAGGTACGTAAGCATGTTTTGGGTAAATGGACATCCTAGTAATCATATTTCTCTCACCGATCGTTCGTTTCAATATGGCGATGGATGTTTTACCACAATACTGACTTGTCGTGGTGAGCCTGTGCAGTGGCCGCTGCATCAAGCTAGAATGGAAAAATGCTTAACAGTATTAGACATCCCTCAGCCAAATTGGAACCAAGTACACGAATGGCTTAGTAAAGCCGCCTCAAATGCCTCAAAGGCAGGCTTACGTCTTAATATAACGCGTGGCGAGGGCGGTCGAGGTTACAGTTCTTCAGGTATCTCTGATACTAACATTGTAATTAGTCACTTTGATTATCCAGAACATTATACTCAGTGGTCACAGTTGGGTATTGAGCTTGGCGTGAGTGAAAAACGTCTTGGAATCAACCCATTACTTGCTGGCCACAAGCACAATAATCGATTAGAGCAAATATTGGCAAAACAGGATATAGATAAGCAGGGGCTTGTCGATGGCTTGGTGCTTGATATCTCGGATCATGTTGTGGAAACGACGATGGCCAATATATTTTGGGCGATAGACGGGAAGTTATATACTTCGTCATTGAGAAATAGTGGTGTCGCTGGAGTGATGCGCCAGCAAGTCATTGAAGAGTTAAAGCTTAAAGCCATTTCGTTAGAGGTTGGAAATTACCCGCTTAGCCATTTGATGAGCGCTGATGAAGTGTTTATCACCAATTCAATTTGTTGCGTTATCCCAGTGAATAAAATTCTAGGTAAAACCTTTGAGGTTGGCGCATTGACACGAGAACTTCAGGAGACATTCAGTTCGTGATTAAAAAGCTATTCATTCTAATTATTTTGGCGGCGGCATTTGTTGTTGGGGCCTTTTACTATGTGTCTGCTCAGGTTGATACCCACTTAGACCAACCTTTGAAAATAGAGGCCCCTCAAGTCATTACTATCAAATCAGGGACAAGTTTTAATGGGGTTTTGAACCAATTTGCTGAGTCCGGTTGGGTTGATGAGAGCCAATACGATCCCCTTATTCATCGTTTGTACCCGGAGTTAACGAAAATACGAGCGGGTACTTTCCTACTCGAACCTGAACTGAGTTTACGAGATAGCTTAGCTTTTCTAATTAAGGGTAAAGAGCATCAGTTCTCGATTACTTTCGTTGAAGGAAGCCGGTTTGATGAATGGCGTGAATCACTGGCTGCCGCAGAGCATCTAGAGCACACTATCGATGACCTGACTGAGGAAGAGATCGCTAATGCGCTAGGCAGTGAACACAAAAAGCTAGAAGGTTTGATGCTAGCTGAAACCTACAATTACACCTTAGGGACAACTGACCTTGATATTTTAAAGCGTGCATATGCCAAACTTAGTGAGACACTAGAGCAAGAATGGCAGAACAAGCAAGCCGATCTTCCACTAAAGTCACCTTATGAAGCCTTAATCTTGGCTTCTATCATAGAGAAAGAAACCGCTGTTGAGTCTGAGAGAGAGCGCGTTTCGTCTGTATTTGTTAACCGTTTAAATAAGCGCATGAGATTACAAACAGATCCAACGGTGATTTATGGCATGGGCGACAGTTACAAAGGGAGAATCGGCAAGAAGGGTTTGCGCACTCCAACGCCTTATAACACATATACGATTCATGGGTTGCCACCGACACCGATAGCGATGCCGGGTAGAGCTTCGATTGTTGCTGCTCTAAATCCAGAAGATGGACAGTACCTGTACTTTGTCGCCAGTGGCAAAGGCGGGCACGTTTTTTCTAAGAATTTGAGAGATCACAATAGGGCGGTTCAGGCCTATTTAAAAGAGATAAGAAGTCAAAAATGAAGTCAGGTAAATTTATAGTTGTTGAAGGCCTAGAAGGCGCAGGTAAAAGTACCGCGATCAATGCCATTCTAGAGACGCTGCACGACGCTGGTGTATCTAACATTGCTCAAACGCGCGAGCCTGGCGGAACAGTACTGGCTGAGAAGATGCGAGCGTTAGTCAAAGAAGAACATTCAGGTGAAGAGCTTCAGGATATGACTGAGCTACTTCTCATGTACGCAGCTCGAGTTCAGTTAGTCGAGAATGTCATCAAGCCCGCACTTACCGACGGTTCTTGGGTCGTAGGAGACCGGCATGATATGTCCTCGCAAGCTTATCAGGGTGGTGGTAGACAGATACCTTCTGAAACCATGAAAGCATTGAAAGAGACGACGCTATCCGGATTTAAGCCTGACTTTACACTCTATCTGGATCTTGACCCAAGAGTGGGTTTAGAGCGTGCAAGAGGTCGAGGTGAGCTCGATAGAATTGAGAAGATGAATATTGAATTCTTCGATAGAACACGCGAAAAATATCTGCAGCTTGCGAATGAAGATTCGACGGTCGCGATCATTAATGCAGAGCAAGAGATTGAGCTTGTTGCATTAGAGATTAAGAACGCACTCACTACTTGGCTAAACGAGAACCTATAGTATGGCTGAGCTTTACCCTTGGTTAGAGAGTACATGGCGGCTTTGGCAGCGTAATCTTGCTAACGATACCTTTACCAACTCGACGTTATTAAATACGCGAGATGGGCTGGGTACTGAACGTTTAGTTCAAGCATTCAGCAAGGCGCTAATGTGCAGTAACGATAAGTCTGAAGCTTGTGGTTTCTGCCATAGCTGTAGCTTGATGCAATCTTCTAATCACCCTGATGTTCATATTATCTCACCAGAAAAGCAAGGTAAGAGCATCTCGGTTGAACAGATTAGGCAGTGCAATAAGCTCGCTCAGGAGTCATCACAGCTATCGGGTTATCGTCTATTTGTTATCGAACCTGCCGAAGCGATGAATGAATCTGCCGCTAACGCGCTTCTAAAAACACTAGAGTCTCCCGCTGAGCAATGTGTGTTCTTACTTGTTACACAAAGAAGAGAGCTGCTATTGCCCACAATAGTCAGCCGTTGTCAGCAGTGGGAAATCAGTGCACCTAGCTCTGTAGAGGCGTCGGATTGGGTAAGCCAGAGAGTAAACCAACCTGTCTCTCACTATATAGCACAGTTAAATGATAACGCGCCACTCAAGCTTCAAGCGTTTATCGATGAAGGCAAGTTGTCAGTCTATAAGCAAGTTGAAGCATCAATGGTGTCGTTTGTGAGAGGTGATGAGAATTTTATAGGCTTAGCCAGCACTCTTAGTGATAACCCGGATGAAAAGTTGCAATGGCTATGGTTTCTACTGTGTGGTGCCCAAAAAGCGCACTTTGACATTACCGAAGATTCAATCAGTCCCGCTACAAAACAACTCGTTGAACATATGAGCTATGATTTACTGTACAAGCAAAGTAATAAGCTTACTTCACTGATTACCCAACTCAGGACCTTTCCTGGCCTTAATGCAGAATTGCTGATTTCAGACTGGCTAATTAAATTTAATGAGGAAATATGTTTGTAGATTCTCACTGTCACTTAGACAAACTCGATTACACAGAATGCCACACTGGGATTGATGACGTGCTTGATAAAGCAAGGGAAGCCAATGTGACCCAACTGCTTTCTGTCGGTGTCACGCTAGATTCGTTCCCAAAGATGATTGAAATGATCACGCCTTACGATCACGTGAAAGCATCTTGCGGTGTCCACCCACTCGACGTAGAAAGTGAGTTTGCTCTAGACATACTTCATGAGTATGCGCGGCATCAAAAGGTCGTCGCCATTGGTGAAACGGGCTTGGATTATCACTATAAGCCTGAAACGGCTGAGTTACAGAAGCTGAGGTTTTCTCAACAGGTCGACCTTGCCGTGGATCTAAATAAGCCGCTTATTATCCATACTCGTAATGCTCGTGAAGATACGCTAGCCATTTTAAAAGAAGGAAATGCTCATAAGTGCGGTGGTGTTATTCACTGTTTTACTGAAGACTTAGCGTTTGCCGAAGCGGCGATGGATCTCGGGTTTTATATCTCTATTTCTGGCATCGTGACATTTCGTCAAGCGAACGAGCTTAAAGAGGTGGTGAGATCTTTACCCCTAGAACGATTGCTGATTGAAACCGATTCTCCTTATCTTGCACCGGTTCCGCACCGTGGAAAAGAGAATCAACCAGCCTATGTTGTCGAGGTCGCCGCGTATATTGCGCAACTTAAAGGCCTGAGTTTAAGTGAGGTTGGACAAAAAACGACCAAAAACTACACGGATCTTTTTTTGCGATAGAATGTGTTAACTGGATAAAAAAAGAGCATTGGCTCTTTTTTTTTGTGTCAGAAGTGATGCGAAGCATGAAAAAATCATTGTTTACTAAATATGTTGAAAATTTTGGCGGAAAAGCTAATTATGTAATTTTGTTACATGAAATAACAATTAGGTGGATTTTATTTACGTCGTAAAATTAATGCTGTTTTTATTTTAATTAAATAATAACAATGGTTTACAACCTAAATGCAGGTTGTTACACACCGTTTTTGACTGTGATCTATCTAGTGTTTTGAAACTAAATTTCGTTACTGTCTAGAAAACATGAGAGGCATCAATATATATTTAGAGCCGAAAAATATAATGCAATACGTGGTTACATTTTCGTTGGGTGCTAACATCAAAGCTACGGGGGTATGCCGTTAACGCCCAGAAAAATCTAATAATTAATTCAGGAGCACAATTATGTTTAATAACCTTTTTGCTAACTTGCAAAAAGTCGGCAAATCTCTGATGCTGCCAGTATCAGTATTGCCGGTTGCAGGTATCCTTCTTGGGGTGGGCGCTGCCAATCTAGGTTTCATTCCAGATATTGTTTCAAACTTAATGGAACAAGCTGGTGGTTCGGTATTTGGTCAAATGGCACTACTTTTTGCAGTAGGTGTTGCACTTGGCTTTACAAATAATGACGGTGTAGCTGGTTTAGCTGCGATCGTTGGCTACGGCATTATGACAGCAACGCTGAGCGTTATGGCTGGCATTATGGGCGTAGAGAGCATCGATACGGGTGTTTTAGGCGGTATTCTTGTTGGTGGTGTGGCTGCATGGGCATTCAACCGCTTCTTCAAACTACAGCTTCCTGAGTACTTAGGCTTCTTCGCTGGTAAGCGTGCTGTACCAATCATTACTGGTTTTGCTGCTATTGGTCTAGGTGTTGTACTTTCAATCGTATGGCCACCAATTGGTTCGGCTATCGGTTCATTCTCTCACTGGGCTGCCGATCAAAACCCACAAGTAGCATTCGGTATCTACGGTATTGTTGAGCGTTCTCTAATCCCATTTGGTCTTCACCATGTATGGAACGTACCATTCTTCTTCGAAGCGGGTAGCTGTGTAAATGCTGCGGGCGAAACGCAAAATGGCGTACTGACTTGTTACCTAGTTGCTGATGAAGCATCTCGTGCTGCTGGTAATGGCTTCGGTCAGCTAGCGGGTGGTTACATGTTTAAGATGTTTGGTCTTCCAGCAGCAGCAATCGCTATTGCTCACTCTGCGAAGCCAGAGAATCGCGCAAAAGTTATGGGTATCATGGCTTCTGCGGCTCTAACTTCTTTCCTTACTGGTATTACAGAGCCAATCGAATTCTCTTTCTTATTCGTTGCTCCTGTACTTTATGCAATCCACGCGCTTCTAGCGGGTTCTGCATTCTTCCTAACTAACACGTTTGGAATTGTACACGGTACTTCGTTCTCACACGGTTTGATTGACTTTACTGTATTGTCTGGCAACGCACAGAACATGATGTTGATGGTTGGTCTAGGTCTTGTTTACGCTGTTATCTACTACGTGGTATTCCGCGCAGTGATTAAAGCGATGGATCTTAAGACTCCAGGTCGTGAAGATGAAGCGGATGACGTTGCATCAGTAGCAACAGGTTCTGAGCTTGCTGGTGAATTAGTTTCAGCATTTGGCGGTAAAGCAAACATCACTGGTTTAGACGCTTGTATTACACGTCTACGTGTATCAGTGGCTGATACTGAAGCTGTAGACCAAGATCAACTGAAGAAGCTAGGTGCAGCAGGTGTCGTTGTCGTATCTGGTGGTGTTCAAGCTATCTTCGGTACAAAATCTGATAACCTGAAAACGGATATGGATGAGTGGATTCGCAACAACGCGTAATCACTGCCAAAACTGTTTAATAGGATAATAATGATAAGGGGGCTTCGGCCTCCTTTTTTGATCAAGCTTTTTGACGTGTTCTTACTTCTGTTTACTTTCTGCTGACAACCTTAATCGAATAAAAAATAGAATGCAGGCAGAATTTTTTGGAGAATACGATGAAAAAGCTTATCCCTTTATTTGCTACTCTTGCTTCCTTTTCAGCACTCTCTGAAGAGCCTTCGAGCGCCACCAATCTTTCTGTCGGTATGGCGGTTGATCAGCAGCTGAGCGTGGTGGTTGAGCTAGACAGTCAGTATCGATTCACTGTTGGTAACAAAGGGGCAGCGTTTGATTACATTATTGAACGCGGTCGTTTTGATACAGAGATGCCGCTATCGTGGTATGTCGGTGCTGGTGCATGGGGAGAATGGGAGCATGACTTTGGTGCGCGAGTGCCACTAGGCTTAAAAGTTGACTTGCCCAAAGGTTGGGACATGTACGCTCAAGTGCACCCGGAATTGAATCTCTACAAAAAGCTACACCTTCAAATTGGCGCGGCTGTAGGTATTAAGTACTCATTCTAAAACGGTACAGTAACAACAAAAAAGCCAGCGCAATGCTGGCTTTTTTATGATAAACGGTAGAACTATTATTGCTTATTCATCGCTCTACGAATGCAGTAGATGGCTCCACCCCATGTAATACCAAGTCCTAAAACCATCATGATGATTGCGCTAGTTGTCATAATTAAGCTTCCTTCTTGCTCGTTAGGTTGATGATCACACCACCTACGAATAGTAATGCCAGTAAACCCCAACCAAGCATGAGTAGGTCTGATTGAGCGTAACCACCGTAGCCTTCAGCCAGTGTTGTTTTCAGTGTGTTAAAAACAATCACGGCTAGTATCGCAGGGCTGATAAAGCGTAAGCAGATCTCAAACCAACGGCCGACTTCAAAGTCAGATACTTTATTCACGTAGCTACGAACATTAGAAATTTTGAATACCCAAACCATAAGTAGCAGCTCAACAAAACAGCTGACAACAATACCAATGTTATTGGTAAAGTAATCGACCAAGTCGAGAAGCAGTAGGCCGCCATTTGTTGCAAATGCTAAAGAGACAATTGCGCCGACACCACAAACAATGGTTGCCGCTTTTTTACGGCCCCATTTTAGCTTGTCGATAATTGCTGACGTCACCGCTTCAATGATTGAGATATGTGAACTTAGACCTGCGATGGTCAGTGCTAAGAACAGAAGTGGGCCTAAGATGTATGGCGCTGGTAATTCGTTGATAGCAGCTGGTAGTGTAACAAACGCAAGACCGACACCCGCAGAAACAACATCTGTCAGCTCTTTACCTTGTTCATGTGCCATGTAACCAAGTATCGAGAAGATCATAATACCGGCTAGAATTGAGAAACCACAGTTAATCAATACAGTCATGAACGCATTGTTGTTGATGTCTGACTTTTCAGGTAAGTAGCTTGAGTAGGCAAGCATGATGGCAAAGCCAATACTTAAGGTGAAGAATATTTGTCCGTACGCGGCTGCCCAAACTTTTAGATCCCAAATCTTGCTAAAGTCAGGTTCAAAGAGATAGTTCACACCGTTTAGAGCGCCAGGTAGGAAAATCATACGACCAATCAGCAGAATGACCATAAAGAAAAGCACGGGCATCATGATTTTGGCCGCGCGTTCGATACCGGATTTAACTCCGCCAACAATCGCAGCGTAAGTCACTGCCCAAGCAATAAGCATGGCACCCGCTATCTTCCACTGAATAGAGCCAAGGCTAGACGGTGAGTTATCACCAAGCTTTAGGTATTCACTAAAGAAGTAAGCATTGGTATCGGCTCCCCAGCTTTGATTGAATGACATACCTAAATACGAAATTGACCAGCCAATGACCGCAACATAATACACAGCAATCGAGGCCGCAATACCCACTTGGAACCAGCCAAGCCACTCGAATTTACTACTGATCTTGGATAGTGAGATAGGTGCAGAGCCGCGATTGCGTTGGCCCATACTGAATTCCATGATCATGAATGGAATACCGGCTGTCAGCATTGCAAACAGGTAAGGAATGAAAAAGGCGCCGCCGCCATTTTCGTATGCCATGTAAGGGAAACGCCAAATGTTTCCTAGTCCGATTGCAGAACCAACTGCCGCTAGAATGAATCCAGCGCGTGATCCCCATTGTTCTCGCTTCATAATTAACTCCTTCTTACAACTCTCTGAGGAATGAAGCTTTTCTTAGGTTTTTTGGGCGAATAATAGGAAAGATAGGCGTGGCCGACTAAATTCGGCTTCTTGGGCTGCGTTATCATCCGTGATATTGCGAAAATTTAGATTTTAAATCTAGTTAACTTAAGAAAACTCAGAATATTGTTCTGCTTATTTTAAATTGTGTTTGCGTAAACTGAAATAAATCACTACGCAGTGTTCGGGAGATTACCGATTTAACTATTGAAGTGCAATATTATTGGTTTGTCGAAAGTTACAGTAAAAGCAGCAATAATGTTGATGTGAGTAGCAATAATTGGCTGTATATGTTGATTATTATAATTATGCTGGGTTGTTAAACTGGTTTTTAATGTTTAGGTGGACTATAAAACTTTTTGATCTTTTAGAGCGTATGACTGAATTTTCGTCAATGACTAGCATTATATTGGTTTTCGGTCGTTCAGATTAGAAGCGTACAACCAGGCCTACATTTGCCGAAAATTGATTCATCCAGTCGGTTTTGAAGCGAATCACACATGATTCTGAAGAGGGGAGGTTACAAACGCCTGTCGTTTCATTATCGACGACGGTACCAAGCCAGCGGAGTTGGCTGTTAAGTGCCACTGCATCATTAATTTGATATTCGAGACCCCCAAATATACTGGCTGAAAAGCCATACTTGTTGTCTGCCCAATTCACATCAACGTGAGACCCCCCAAGGCCAACACCGACATACGCCTGAAATTTATCTTCAACCGGATAGTAGACACTACTTTGTAAATGTAGATACCGAATGGTGCTCTTTTCGTTGAGCTTTTCTATCTTGCTATCTTGTTGCCCGTAGAAGAATCCGATCCTGCCTTTATCAAGCGTTGCCTCCAGAGTGAGAGCGTAGCTTTCAGAGCCTTTAAGGTCATACTCGACGTCGTTTTGATCAACAACAGCGCCACCACCTGTATAGCCAATCCAAGGGGAGAGGTAAATATCAGCGTAGCTTGGTGCAGCGGTGATCAAAGTAACCAATGCAGTTAAGATTATTTTCGGCTTCATAATGAGTGACCCTGTCGAATATGCATTCATCAAGTGTGAGACTAACAGCATAATTGTGCACGAAAAATACGCATAATTTGAAGATGCTTCACACTGCTGTTATTACTTTAATACAGACAAGGAGGAATCTATGGAACAAGATCTAAAGTACGCGCTCTTAATTGTGACCACCGTTGTTGCTATTTTGGCTATTTTTGGAGTTGTCGTCATCACTCACTAGTGGGGTGTCTCTATGAGAAATTGTGGTTTAGTCACCAATCTATCAAGCCAAGTTGATAGGCATCGTCTCTCTCAGTACATATTCGGAAAGCACGCACTCGTTGCGCAAGGTGGTGGACAACGGAGTATTTTTACTGCCGGCGTTCTAGATGCTTTTCTCGCGAAACAATTTGACCCCTTTGATGAATTTTATGGTACCTCTGCAGGTGCATTAAATTTATGCGCGTTTCTTTGTCGCCAGTCTGGCTTAGGCCATTCCTTCCTCATCGACCTGACCACCGATGACCGCTTCTTCCATCTTTTCCATTACATTCGCCGCAAGCAATACCTCGGTATTGAATGGGCGCTAGACACCATTTGTCGCCCGCCTTACAAGTTAGATATTGATATGGGAAGAAGAGTGCTAGGGCAAAGAAAAGCCTTTGCGGCGGTGACTCATGGTTCGACATTACACGATCACTATTTACCTCTTTTGGAAGAAGACTGGTACAAGGTGATGGTCGCAACTTGTGCCATTCCACGCTTGTATCCCTCTGACGTTGAGATTGATGGGCAAGGGTATGTGGATGGTGGCGTTTCAGCGGCCATTCCAGTTCAACAGGCATGGCGAAATGAAGCTCGCTGCATTGTTGTCATTCGAACCGAGGGCGCAGATATTGAAACGGAAGTGGATGCGCAAAATATACCGAGTGATGTGGAGTGGTACCGGGAGTCTCTGAATACGATTCAAGAGCAGTGGCAAGAGAAATTAGGTCAGTGGAAACTGGACTGGAATGGTTTCTTCCAGCAACAAGTCGTGAAATCGAAACAACAGAAATTGGGTCATCAACATTTGGAGTCGATTAATGGTGGGCGTTGGTTATTTGGTGCCGATGACATTTATCGATTAAGTCACCTCATTGGCGACAAGTTTGACTCTGGTTTGGCTGATATGTTGATGGCGCATTACCAGACATACTCATTAACGCAAGATTTCCTACATCATCCGCCAGATGACTGTTTTATCGTTCAAATTAAGCCAGACAGCCCACTGAAATCTAAGTCTTTAATGAGTGATAAAGACGATCTTCTTCATGATTATCAGTTAGGGCTTGATGCTGGTGAGCAGTTCATTCGAACGTACTCCAGCGTAAAAAGCGAAGCAGTTGGTCAGAGAGGCTCGCTAAATGAGCCTCCCTATTCTGAGGTGGATGAGCTATAAACGCTCTTTTTTGGCTGCTTTTTAGGTCACGGGTAAGATTCTTAAGCAGTTGGTTGAGCCTGCGACATCCATAATATCGCCCTGAGTCATAATGAGGATGTCACCAAACTCGACTAGTTTCCTCTCCTTTAGAGAGTTCAGAGCATCAATGGCGATATCTACCCCTGTTTCTTTTGATGTATCAAAATAGAGTGGGGTAACGCCACGATAGAGGCTGCATCGATTAAGTGTCCCCTCATTTCTGGAAAGTGCAAAAATAGGGAGTCCGGAGTTTAATCGCGACATCATCAACGCAGTTCGCCCTGATTCGGTTAGGGCAATCATGCCTTTAATGCCTTCCATATGGTTAGCCGAGTATATCGTGGCCATAGAGATGGTTTCTTCTGCGGTCGCAAAAGTTCGATCAATACGATAGCTGGAGGTGTTTTCGAGGGCTTTTTTTTCCGCACCAACACAGACTTCAGCCATCGATTTCACGGTTTCTACTGGGTAAGACCCTGCGGCGGTTTCACCCGATAGCATGACCGCATCAGTGCCATCTAATACTGCATTCGCAACATCCATCACTTCTGCACGGGTTGGCATAGGGGCGTTGATCATTGATTCCATCATTTGTGTGGCTGTTATGACGGTGCGGTTAAGCGCCCTAGCACGCTGTATAAGCTGTTTTTGTACTCCAACCAGTTCTGGGTCACCTATTTCTACACCAAGGTCTCCACGTGCGACCATGACGGTATCTGATGCCATTATAATGTCATCAATGTTCTCTACGGTGGCGACAGTTTCAGCACGTTCAACTTTAGCGACTAAGTTGGCTTCTAACCCAGCATCTCTTGCCAGTCGTCTCGCGTATTTCATGTCTTCCCCATTTCTTGGGAAAGAGACCGCGAGGTAATCCACTTTTAACTCTGCCGCGAGAAGTATGTCTTTCTTGTCTTTTTCGGTGAGAGCATCAGCTGAGAGTCCGCCACCTTTTTTGTTGATCCCTTTATTGTTTGATAGCGGACCACCGATAACAACGGTTGTGTGAACCTTGTTCCCGTCAACGGCGACCACTTTGAGTTGTACGCGACCATCGTCAAGAAGCAAAATATCATTCGGTACGACGTCTTCAGGGAGCTCTTTGTAATCAAGGCCCACCGACTCTTTGTCTCCTTCACCCAAGCCTAGGTCACTGTCTAGAGTAAAACGGTCGCCTTCTTCGAGTGTCACTTTGCCTTCTTTGAACGTTGAAACTCGGATTTTTGGCCCTTGCAAGTCACCGAGTACAGCAATATGAATTCCGAGCTTGGCGGCGATTGCTCTAACCTGAGCTGCTCGATTTTTATGATCTTCTGCTGTACCATGCGAAAAATTCATGCGGACAACGTTTGCACCTGCTTTTATTATCTCGAGTAAGTTGTCATCTTTATCTGTGGAAGGGCCAAGGGTTGTAACGATCTTTGTTCTTCGTGTCGCTGGGGTCATCCTGTTCTCCTAAATTACACTTAGCTACTTAAGTATATGCGGTGTTTGCAATTTGGCTGACTTATCATTCCTATTCCGTGTCATACCAACAATTACTTCGCGGAGTTAAAAAAGTGCTGAATGATAAATCCGTAACAATTCGACATATTCCGCAAAGATGAATCTTTCTACGTGATACCTGTCACGGCAAACTATCAAAGCACTTCACAATTACTTCGCAAAGTAAAAAAATTAATATGTTGTTGAATTTTGGAGTACATCATGTACATGGCCCAACCCGGTCACATTGATCATATTAAGCAAGTCAATGCTGGTCGAGTCTATAAACTCATAGACCAGAAAGGTCCTATATCTCGAATCGATCTTTCGAAAGAGAGTGCGCTTGCACCTGCAAGTATTACTAAAATTACTCGTGAGTTAATAGAGTCACATCTTATTCATGAAACCACCGTGCAAGAGTCGACCAGCCGAGGAAGACCTGCTGTCGGTTTACAAGTGAATAATCAAGGTTGGCAATTCCTATCTATGCGTCTAGGGCGAGGTTACTTGACCATTGCTTTGCACGAACTAGGTGGTGATGTTCTCATTGATACCAAAATTGATATTCATGAACTGGATCAGGACGATGTGCTTGCTCGACTGCTCCATGAGATAGACGAGTTTTTCCAAACCTATTCTGAGCAGCTCGATAGGGTCACCAGTATTGCGATTACGCTACCTGGCTTGGTGAACTCTGAAGATGGTATCGTGTTGCAAATGCCTCACTATAATGTGAAGGATTTGGCGTTAGGCCCTGAGATCTATAAAGCAACAGGACTGCCGGTTTTCGTGGCGAATGATACACGTGCTTGGGCACTCGCTGAAAAACTGTTTGGTCATTCTCAAGACAACGATAACTCTGTTTTGATTTCCATTCACCATGGCTTAGGCGCAGGGATTATCTTGGATGGCCGAGTGCTACAAGGTCGTCACGGTAACATTGGTGAGTTGGGGCATATTCAAATCGACCCGAATGGCAAACAGTGTCATTGCGGCAACCGTGGGTGTCTTGAAACCGTAGCAAGCTCTCAAGCGATTCGAGAAGAAGTGGTTCGACGTATCGAAAATGGTGAAGAATCCTCTCTGAGCTCGCTAGAAGAAATGACAATTGAGTCAATATGTTCTGCTGCGGCGAATGGCGATCCTCTTGCCGTTGATGTGATTGAAAAACTCGGCCGTTATTTAGGGGCGGCGATTGCCATTGTGATTAACCTATTTAATCCAGAAAAAATCCTCATCGGTGGCGTGATCAATCAGGCGAAAGATGTCTTGTACCCTCAGATTTCAAACTGCATTAAAGAGCAAAGCTTACCGGTGTATCATCATGATCTCGAGCTCGTAGAATCACGATTTTACAAGCAAGCGACGATGCCCGGCGCAGCGTTGGTGAAACAAGCCCTTTTTGATGGCCTGCTATTGATGAAAGTTATTGAAGGCTAATACGCGCTATGTAACGCATTAAGAAGAACCCACGTGACAAGTCTGTTATGTGGGTTTATTTTTTGTCTAAGCCTCTTACTATGGACTATGTTATTTATAGGCCACCAATCCCGAGAGATTCTATGTCCGGAGTTCTAAATTCAGTTGACCAAAGAACAAACCTTGTCGGTGAGAACCGTCTTGAGTTGCTGTTGTTCAGCTTAAATAGCCGTCAGATTTTTGCTATTAACGTGTTTAAGGTTAAAGAAGTACTTAAGGTCCCTGTATTGACAAAAATGCCGGGCTCTCACTACAACATTACGGGCGTTGCTTCCCTAAGGGGAGAGTCGGTTCCTGTCATTGATCTTCGCAGTGCGATTGGTTTTCCACCCGTTCGAGGTGAAGCAGAAGAGCAAAACTTGATCATCACTGAATATAACCGCTCGACACAGGGGTTCTTAGTTGGTCAGGTTAGAAACATTATCAACACGGCATGGACAGAGATTCAGCCACCACCCAAAACAGCGGGTAGGGCGAATTACCTGACGGCAATTACGCATATTAAAGAAGAAGACCAATCGCATATCGTTGAAATTATTGATGTTGAGAAGGTGTTGGCTGAAATCATTGATTATGATGTTTCTATTTCGGAAGGGGTTCTGGACGAAGATTTGTCAACACAGATGATTGGTCGCAACGTTCTTATTGTTGATGACTCCTCGACAGCAAGAAACCAGGTTAAAGGCACGCTCTCTCAGCTTGGGCTGAACATCATTGAGTGTAGCGATGGCCTTGAAGCCCTTAATTTACTGAAGTCGTGGTGTGATGAAGGGAAAGACATCAATTCCGAGTTGTTGTTGATGATAACCGATGCGGAAATGCCTGAAATGGATGGCTATAAATTGACGTTTGAGGTTCGCAATGACCCACGAATGAAAGATTTGTATATCACATTGAATACTTCCCTAAGTGGAAACTTTAATGAAGCCATGGTTGAGAAAGTGGGATGCGATCGATTTATTTCTAAATTTCAGCCAGACCTTTTAGTTCAAGTCGCGCAAGACAGATTGCGCTCTTTACTGTCTAGCTGATTTGTAGTGGCAGTGAATGATGTTGAGAACATAAAGTGATGTGTAGAATAGGGAGTTCGCTCCCTATTTTTGTGTCTAAAAGGCGTTGATTGCTAGGGTCTGTTGATCTTTCGTGGTTAAGTTTTGTTCGAGATAAAATCGTTTTAGGCGAGGCAATGAGTGTGTAGCCTAGTCATTCTAAGCAAATACTCATTAACAAAGGATAAAACGATTTTAGCCGAACCCTTCGGGCAGCGTTTGTGGCTTATTTCTACCGCGTTATCGGCTTCTTATGTAGCACATTACACCTCAAAGCCTCTGCCTTGTATAAATTAACCACAAACTGCTGCAAAAATCAGCTCGAAAGTTCAACAGATCCTAATGAAAATCTCGAGATTTCGTCTCTAAGCGCTCTAAATGATCGGTTAAATCAATTAGCCGTCCGGCAATAATATGGGTGACCTCTCCCTCACGCTCTAATATCCCTTTGACCATTAACACTTTTGACGTCAGGTAGGCTTGTTTTTGAGCTCTTGCTGTTGCCTGCCAAACCACGACGTTAATGTTGCCGGTGTCATCTTCTAGAGTGAAGAAAGTGACGCCAGCCGCCGTGCCTGGAGACTGTCTCCCCGTGACGACACCCACTACCGTGACCATTGATTGGTGGGCTTTTGTTCGCAGCTCTCTCTGCCGAGTAAAGGTTCCAAGCCAGTTGGCATTATCAAGTAGGGTGATGGGGTGTTGGGTAAGAGAAAGCCCTGTGGAGGTGTAATCTTCAGCGAGGGTTTGCATGGCACTTGGGCCTGATAGTGGTTTTTCATTGAGCTCATCCATATTCTGAAATAACGGTAAGTCAGTGATTGAGTTCATCATGCTCCAACGAGTCTGGTAGCGATTATGGGCAAACTCATGCATGGCATCGGCTGAGGCCAATCGTTCTAGGTCTTTTTTGTTGAGACCGATATGCTGAAGTTGATGGGTATGTTGATAGCCGGTTGCTGGCCTTGCTTTCAGCAATTGCATCATTCCGTCATGGCTTGCGCCCTTTATCTGCCGTAAACCAAGACGAATCGCGAGCCCTGAGTCGCAGTGAACAACCTGATGTTGGTAATCAGAATAGTTGACGCACACTGGTAATATCCTGATGTTATGCCGCTTAGCGTCTTGCACCAGCTGAGCTGAGCTGTAGAAACCCATGGGTAAACTGTTCAGTAATGACGTATAAAATGCTTCTGGATAGTAGTATTTAAGCCATGCGGAACAATAGGCTAAGACCGCAAATGAGGCGGAATGACTTTCCGGGAACCCATACTCACCGAAGCCGCAAATTTGATCAAAGATACGCTCGGCAAACTCTCTCTCGTAGCCGCGAGAAAGCATGCCATCGATGAGCTTGTGCTTAAATTTGATTAAGTCTCCGCTCTTTTTCCAGGAGGCCATTGCTCGGCGAAGCTGATCGGCTTCACCACCACTAAAGCCTGCCGCAACCATGGCTAACTTGATCACTTGCTCTTGGAAAATAGGCACGCCCATGGTGCGAGAAAGAACGGCTTCTACCTCTGTTGAGGGGTAGGATACGGGGTCGATCCCATCCCGCCGCTTTAAGAATGGATGCACCATGTCTCCCTGAATCGGGCCAGGGCGTACAATCGCAATTTGAATCACTAGATCGTAATAACATTTGGGCTTAAGCCGCGGCAGCATACTCATCTGTGCACGTGATTCAATTTGAAAAACGCCAATCGTGTCGGCTTGTTGAATCATACGATAAACATCTGGGTCGTCGGCCCCTCGGGTGATATCGGCAATGCTCAAAGTACGGCCATGATGCTGCTCTACCAACGAGAAGCATTTACGAATCGCGGTCAGCATGCCTAAGGCCAAAACATCCACTTTCAATAGGCCCAGACTTTCTAAGTCGTCTTTGTCCCACTGAATGACCGTGCGATCTTCCATCGCAGCATTCTCAACAGGGACCAGTTCATACAAAGGGCCAGAAGAGATAACAAATCCCCCGACATGTTGAGAAAGGTGGCGAGGAAAGCCGATGATCTCATTGACGAGTGAGATAAACTGCTCACCTTTGAGAGAGTCAGGTTTCAAGCCCAACTCAACTAACTGAGCTTGCCAACCTAACTGCCTATCACGACGATTCACATTCTTGATGAAAAAATCGAGTTGAGTTTCATTGATCCCCAGTGTTTTACCGACATCCCTAAGTGCACTTTTAAAGCGGTAGGAAATAACAGAAGCGGCAAGGGCTGCGCGTTCACGCCCATACTTCTTATAGATGTATTGAATGACCTCTTCTCGCCGTTCGTGCTCAAAGTCGACATCAATATCGGGTGGTTCATTGCGCTCTTTACTGATGAAACGCTCGAACAAGACAGAGACTTGTCTTGGATCCACGGAGGTTATCTCTAGGCAGTAACAAACGACGGAATTCGCCGCAGAGCCACGGCCTTGATAGAGAATACGTTGCCTTTTCGCAAACATCACAATGTCATGAATGGTGAGAAAGAAGAAGGCGTAATCAAGTTGCTCGATAAGTATCAGCTCTTTTTCTATAGTTTGAGCGATATCGTTAGGCACGCCATTAGGAAAGCGGCGTTTCTTGCCTTGTTCTGTAAGATGACGCAGATAGCTAATGGGTGTGAGTTGGTCAGGAATGAGTTCGCTAGGGTATTCGTATCGTAGTGAATCTAGCTGAAAATCACACCGCTCGGCAATGTGATGGCTCTCTGCGATCCACTGTGGTTGAAACAGCTTTGCAATTTTCTCTTGACTGCGAAGCGCGGTTTCAGCATTGGTTAACATGTGTTGACCAATGGCATCTAATGTTTTGCCGTGTTTAATCGCAGTGAGTGTGTGCTGAAGGGGGAGTCGGGTTGCGTTATGCATGAGTACACCACCGCAGGCAGTAATAGGCAGATGAAACTCTGTGGCGAGAGTTTCACAGTGCGCGATGTACTCTTTATCATTGGACTTGAGGTGACGTTGAAGTCCTAACCACAATCGATGCGAGTGATGCTGGCTTAACCAGTTTCCCCAATGATGATCCGTTTTTCTGTGGCAAGGGAGCCAGAGTATAAGACAATGCTGCACAGACATAATATCCCATTCAGAGAGTTGATATTCTCCCTTGCTCGCCCGTCTTCTGGCATTGGTAATGATTCGGCACAACTCTGCGTAAGCTTCTCTACTTGGGCAAAGCAGCACTAATTGGCAATCGGCATTTAACCAAAACATGCTGCCGATGATTTGCTGAATGGCCAGTTGGTGGTCTTTGATGGCCGTATGGGCTCTGACTACGCCCGCAACCGAGCACTCATCGGTGATTGCAATGGCTTGATAGCGTAAAAAATCAGCCTGAATCACAAGCTCTTCAGCATGTGAAGCGCCCGTTAGAAAAGAGAAATTGCTCTGACAAAAAAGCTCTGCGTATCTCATCGCACGACTCGGCTAACTGAATTGGCCATGTGAATACCAACGTTTTTGTTGATCGCGAAAGACCCATATCCAGCGTCCTTCATTACTGCGGGCTATGAAGTAATCTCGGGCCATGTCATCGCCATCCCACCATCCTGTTACGATACGCTCTGGCCCATTGATGATAGAGACTTTCTCGGTCAGCGGCTGTGGGGTTGGAAACATCAACGACGGTCGAAGCCTTGGCTCTGTGTTGTGGCTGATCCGCTTTGTTTCGGTGTATTTCCCTGACTTGTATTGGCTCGGATTGTAGAGCAGGGTAGACTTTTCAGGTCTTGGATCATCGGTTTTAGACATTTTACATACCCTCTCTTTTCCTAATTTCGCTTGCAGTAAAGAGAGCAGCTCTGGTTCTGTCTGTTGGCCTTTGGTGCCACAGAAAATATCTTGGGTCGTGCTTTGACGCTCTCCACCCCGAGCAATGCTCAGTGTGATGCCATGAATTGGCGCGTTGAGTGTGATTGACTCCAAAGACAATCGACACAATGTTGTCCATTTGCTTTCTAGGTAATCGCCCGCTGCGGAAGTAAACATGATCGCTTGGTCATCATGATCACGGAGGTGAAGCGTTAGACGCAGTTCATACGCGACCTGATTACGTAGTGTTAAAAACAGCTCTAACTGCCTGAGGAGCTTCATCAGTGGTTTTTCTAACCACTGTACGTTATCTATATCAAACAGTAGCTCTAGGTAGCTCCTGAAGGATTCTGGGGGGTGATACAAGATCACTGGGTGTTTAAATTGCCCAAGCAAGCGCCCCACGTAGTTGACCAAATCAATATTAAACCGCTTGGCGAGCTCTTGCATCGGCAGAGCAAGCAGCTCTTGGAATGTGTTAATGCCAATACGACTGAGTTGCTCTACCTGCTTTTGATCAAGCTCACTGATACTGAGAGGAAGTAAGTGGATTTCAGAAAGTATCGACTCTTTGCTGCTAAAAATCCTGTTTTTCGCCGATTTTGCCAGTAACATCGCTGAATAAGGAGAGAGTCCCGTTGAAAATTGATAGCGAAGGTTGAGCTTGTCAAGATGCTGATGTGTGGCTTGCCAATAACACTCTAAGTTTTGATAAAGAGAGAGCATATTGGTGATTTTGAGCAGGATCCCTTGAGGAGGATAAAGCGTAATATCTGAGGTTTTTAAGTAGAGCCACTGCGCAATGTTGGTTAAGGTCTGCTGTTCAGTGTGATCATCATAAGCGTGCACCTGCAAGTTGGAGCACAGAGCCGCGGCGCTACCCAGACCCATCCCAAATTTGATGCCGTGTTCTTCGGCTTTTGAGTTGAGTTGCACGATCTGGTGCTTCTTCGTGTCGACGATAACCAAAGGCAGATCGGCGTGCTGGGAAAAAAGCGCGTCTAATTGGAGGTTTGGGAAATGTAAATAGAGCCAGATCTGCACGGTTTATCCCTGTTTGAGCATTGGGAATGGGACGACAACCTGAGAGTCTTGTTCAAGGGTAAGGCTTGGCCATAAATGACTCATCATCAGTACAAAATTTCCTTGAGGCCAACCGCCTTTTCGCTTGGTAATGGCAACTTCAACGCCATGTCGATGCGGAGACAACGTCATGCTGAGGCTCACTGGCAGTGAAAATTGCCTTTGTTGCTGTTGTCGAAAGATAAACTGCAAGCAATCGCCTTCTTCGCTTGCAACTTGTAGCCGCCTTGCTTGATGCACTTCTAGCTCGGATTGCCACAGAAATACGTGGTTGCACACACCACTTTTTAGGCACTGCTCGGCCGCCCATAAGGCGTGTTGCGTTGTTTGAGGATAGATGACGACGATATTTTTTTGATCAACGTCTTCAGAGGCGAGCTGTTCTGCACATAAGTAGCCTGGAGGTTGGATAAAAACCGACAACTTGTTTGCGTCAGATTGCCTAATATGTGGAAACATCAGGCGAAGCTCGCCAATGCCGCTGAGCGATTGAATCTCAACCACGCCGTGTTTTGGGTAACCGCCCTCCAGCTTTTGATCTAGGATATCGAACCCCGTAGAACGGAATTCACCAAGAGTGGGAGTATGGGATCCTTGCCATAGTAGCTGGTTGCTTTTTAATCTTTCAATCAATTCGTGCATATCAGGTCACACACAATAAATAACTGTACATATATACAGTATATATCATGCAAACTTTGCAGCAATAAAAAGATCGATCTTCTGCTTTTAAGAGTTGAGCGTCGGGGATGAAAAATAGCCAATAAAAATGCCTTGCTGTGTAGGCAAGGCATTGTTTCAAAATAAGTTTAGCGTGAAGCGCTATAAATAGACGCTGCTTATTGAACGATCTTATTTGGGTTGTGCGTCGATGCATTGACCATGTAGGCCTTTACCTTCGGGCGCCATTAAGTAGATATACAGAGGGATAATATCTTTAGGTGTCTTCAACAGGTCAACATCTTCCGCAGGGAAAGCTTTCGCACGCATACCAGTGCGTGTACCACCAGGGTTGATCGCATTGACTCGAATTGGCGTATCTGACACTTCATCCGCTAAGACCTGCATCATGCCTTCAGTGGCAAATTTGGAAATAGAATAAGCGCCCCAGTAAGCTCGGCCAACGTGTCCAACTGTTGACGAGGTAAACGTTATCCGAGCGTCGTCAGATTTACGCAATAGCGGCAGAAGCGCTTGAGTCATAATGAACTGGGCTTTCACGTTCACTTGCATGACATCATCAAAAGTGTCTTCACCGATTTGATCAAACGGGCTAATCACGCCCAAAAGGCTTGCGTTGTGTAGTATCCCATCCAATCGGCCAAACTGATCTTTGATGGTGTCTGCCATATCGATGTAGTTCTGCTTGGTTGCACCTTTCATATCTAGGGGCACAATTGCAGGTTGGTTAAAGCCTGCGTTAACGATCTCATCGTAGGTTTGCTCAAGCTTTTTCACCGTACGACCAAGTAAAATAACCGTTGCTCCATGCTCTGCAAAACTCATGGCTGCTTGTTTGCCGATCCCGGCTCCAGCCCCTGTTACCAAAATAACTTTATCTTTTAGGGCATCTGCAGAAACTGAATAATCCACCGTTAGCTTCCTTATTGTTATGATTTTCTTTTTTTCTTTGCGATAAGACGGTTACAATAACCGAGTAGAACGAACAATACACTAATTCGCACATTTGAGGATATGACATTGGAATTTTTGTTGGACTATGGCCTGTTTTTGGCCAAGATTGCGACTGTCGTCGTCGCGATAATTGCGATTTTAGTGATTGCGAAAGGCGTTAGCAGTAAAGGCAGCACTGCCAAGGGTGAGTTAGAGATTACTAACCTTACAGAGCAACACAAAGAGCGTGTTGAGCAATTGGAACATCACCTACACGATGACGCTTTCATTAAAGCGCGTGACAAAGCAGAAAAGAAAAGCGAGAAAGAGAAAAATAAATCTCGTGAGAAAGACATTAAGAAGGCCGTTAAAGAGGGCGAGCTTGATTCAAAGCGTGAACCCCATCTCTTCGTTTTAGATTTTAACGGCAGCATTGATGCGAAAGAAGTAGCGTCTCTGCGCGAAGAAGTCACGGCTATTTTAGCGGTTGCTCGTGAAGGCGATGAAGTGTTACTGCGCCTTGAATCAGGCGGTGGCATGGTTCACGGTTATGGCTTGGCTTCCTCACAGCTTGACCGCATCAAAGCAGCAGGCTTACCGCTCAGTATCTCGGTTGATAAAGTGGCTGCTAGTGGCGGTTATATGATGGCGTGTATTGCAGATAAAATTATTTCTGCGCCATTTGCTATCGTGGGTTCTATTGGTGTTATCGCCCAGCTACCAAACTTTAATAAATTGCTTAAGAAACACGATATTGAGTTCGAACAGCTTACCGCTGGTGAATATAAGCGTACTTTAACGATGTTTGGCGAGAACAGTGATAAAGCGCGTGAGAAATTCAAGCAAGAGCTGGAAGAGACGCACGGTTTATTCAAAGACTTTATTCGTGAACGTCGCCCTGATCTTGACCTTGAAAAAGTGGCAACAGGTGAACACTGGTTTGGCACACAGGCGAAAGAACTGGGCTTAGTTGACGAGATTAAAACCTCTGATGATGTGGTTGTTGAAGCGTGTAAAGATAAGACTGTTCTGTCTATTCATTATGTTCAGAAGAAAAAGATCACCGATAAGTTAGCGGGTGTTGCAGGTGAAGTGGCTGATAGCGTACTCATGAAGCTAATCGATCGCGGACAAAAGCCGATCGTTTAGAACTATTGGTTATTTAGATCTAGTGGTTGCTTAGAGTGATTGGTTATTTAGAGCCATCGGCCATTTAGAGTTCACGATTGTTTGGGCCTTGGCACCAGTATAACTTGTCAAATGAAACGCCTCGCGAGAAGCTCATTCAATGAGTGAAAGCGAGGCGTTTTTTATGATTCGGTTTTTAGGAGTCAGTGCTTTTTTGCTTGGACGCGCTAATAAAGTGAGAAAGACAGGCCAGTAAAAGCCCAGATAAGGCACCAAATAGGTGAGACTCAATGGCTACACGCGCTTCTATTAGCCCACTCGTGATAGACGATGCCCCAAAAGCAAACTCCCAAGCCACTTTCCCAAGTAACCCAATAACCAGTAATCCACTGCCTCTTCGTCCTTGTAAGCTTTCACGAAGTGCGTAATAGCCAAAAAGGCCGTGAAGTGTGCCCGATAAGCCAGAGTAGAGTTGCATGTCAGTGAATAGGTTGCCGACACCCACCGCAATACTGGTCATGAGCAGCGGCAAAAGAAGTGTTTTATAATTGGGTTTGAAAATGAAACAGATAAACCAAAGCCCAACTAGGTTCATGGCTAAATGCGTGAAGTTGGTATGAGTGAAATTTCCTGTTAGGATGCGCCACCACTGCCCCGATTGAATTACACTGGCATGCCATTCAGCATAGGGGTGAAAGGCATCAAGCTGTAAGCCCAAGCAAATTATACTAATCACAGACAGAGTAAGGTAAACGCGCAAGATATGTACCGATATTGTTCACAGTGTGGAAAATCACACAAAGCGTGTATTTGTCGTTGGATAGAAAGCCTATCATCGAATGTCGAACTTATCATCCTCCAGCACGCCACTGAGTCAAATCGCCCGATGGGGACGGCCAAGATCCTGACACTATCGTTAGACAACAGTTATTGCTTTGTTGGCGAAGATTTTTCCCAGCACTCAGACCTTAATACGTTACTTAGCGATTCAGAATATTCACACTTTATTATGTACCCGTGTGAGCATTCCCAATGTGTTTCTTCTTTGGTGTTGAATGAATCTGAAGTGATGGAACGTGAGTTGAATGGGAAAGAAGAAGCGTTAAAAAGCAAAAAAATCAGAATCATCTTGTTGGATGGAACCTGGAAAAAAGCCTACAAGATGTGGCAACTTTCAGAGAACTTACATTCCCTGCCGATGATCCACTTACCCAAGGAACTCAAGGGCAATTATCGCATTCGCAAGGCGCCAACGGATAATAGTTTGTCGACAGTTGAAGCGGGTTACCATGTGTTGTCGATCTTACAGCCGGAACTGGACTTTTCACCCTTACAAACCGCGTTTGATAACATGATTCAGTTTTACATCGACCAAATGCCTGAAGGGGTATTTGAGCGAAATTACAAAAACTCGCTCTCTGATTAAGAGCGAGTGAATGACAAAATGGCTAACTGCTTGCAAATAACTGTTGATGAAGCCGCTGGGCGTGACCATCGGTCATCCCTGAGATGTAATCCGCAATCACACGCAACTTTTGACTTGGATTTCCCCGGGCGAGCTGCCATTTACTGCGCTCTATGTCAGGCAATAAACGCTCAGCATTGGCGCTTAGTGCCTCGAACAAATCCATAATTATCTGCTGCCCTTTGTATTCAACGACTTGAACTTGCGGAATTTGGATAACATGCTGATTAACAAAATGCTTTAGAATGTTGAGAGCCTTGTCCATGCTGCAATCTAAGAAGGCATTGTAGGCTAGAAGCTGACTTTGAAATTCGGCTTTAACCGGTTTAATGGTGATGCTTGTGAGTAACGCATTCACCATGCCTCCAATCGCATCTTTTCGCTTGTGGTGTTTGCCCGAAAAAAGCATGTCTGTAATTGACGCAATGTGCTCTTCAAACCAACTTTCTCCGCATTCAGCTAACTGACTTGCGGCGGCTTCTACCCACTGATTACGGTTGATCATTCCAAGCGCAATGGCATCTTCTAAATCGTGGACACCATAAGCAATATCATCGGCGAGTTCCATGATGGAGCAATCGAGAGATTTAAAGCGTGTTTTATTGTGTTGGTGGCTAGATAAAGGTGCGGTTCTCAATTGACACAGTAATTCTTGGTCACCTTTAGAAAGTGGCTTTATGATCCAGTCAAAGAAATGTTTGTCGCAGTCGTAAAGACCTTTTGCGGGCATCCAGTCTTTTGTGTTCAACCTTCGTTGATCAAAGCTGGCTTTCGCGCGTTCTTTCGCCTGAGTTTGGCTTAGAAATGCGGGGTACTTAATCAAACCAAGAAGTGCGCGGCGTGACAAGTTCATACCAAAGTGTTCGGTATAAGGTTCGAGCTGCGTGACAATACGAAATGTTTGAGCATTACCCTCAAAGCCACCATGATCTCTCATCATATAGTTGAGCGCGATCTCACCACCGTGTCCATAAGGCGGGTGACCAATATCATGAGCCAGGCAGAGTGAATCAATCAGGCTATCAGACGGAAGTAAATCTCTAAAGTTGGGTTGTTTCTTCTTTAGCTGGGCGACGATGCCAGTGCCCAATTGAGCCGCTTCCAGAGAATGGGTTAAGCGTGTTCTATGAAAGTCATCAATGCTGTTTCCATGAACCTGAGTTTTAGCTTGCAAGCGACGAAATGCAGCGGAGTGGAGTATACGAGCACGATCTCGCTGATAAGGGCTGCGATGATCATCTCGCCTAATCTTGTGTTCGTCATCGTGTCTAGCTTGCCAGAGAGGGTTTATCTCTGTATCCATTCTAAGTTTCCTTATTTGCTCCTTAAAACCACAATAGTCAACGACGCAATTCGAAGGGGATTGTGGTGTGAAGGGGAGAACATCACATCAAGTACTATGAACGCTCTAATGTACGGTCATTGCGAAAGTTTACAAGCTCATCAATCGGGATAGGTTTAGAAAAGTAGTACCCTTGGCCTAGATTACACTGGTATTGATTAAGCTTTTTATATTGGTCTAAAGATTCAATGCCTTCCGCGACAACCTTCAATGAGTGGGAGTCACCGATCGCAATAATGGCTTTAACGAGCGCATCGCTTTGCTTACTCACTAGCAATTTATCGACAAAGCTGCGGTCAATCTTGATCTCGGTAATAGGTAAATTACAGAGGTAGCTGAGAGAAGAAAATCCGGTGCCAAAGTCGTCCAAAGAGATAGCAAATTGGCACTCACGGAGCTGTTTCAGTATCGGTGTGACGACTTCGAGGTCGTTGATTAAGACATTCTCTGTGATCTCGACAGTAATGCGTTCTCTATCGATGGCGTACTTGTCGACAACGGTCACTAAATTGTGGATGAAGTTTTTTGCAACCAACTGACTCGGGGATACGTTGATGGATAGGGCAATACTGTCTTGGCCATTCGGGTAATGGTCAATGATTTGTTGGCAAGAACGTTCAATGACAAATTGACCAATTTCATGAATGAGACCAATTTCTTCCGCTTTACGGATAAGCTCTACGGGTGATACGTGACCCAATGTTGGATTTTTCCAACGAATGAGCGCCTCTACGCCCTCTAATTGACCATTGTTAAGATCTATCTGAGGTTGGTAGAGCATATACAGTTCATCACGCTTCAGCGCACTACGTAACTCTTTTTCAAGGGAAAGTTCATACTGAACTTGCTGGTTGATCGATTCATCATAAAACAGGATATGCCCTTTCTTACGGGCCTTAGAGGTATACAAGGCCGTGTCTGCTTTCGAAATAAGCTCTTCCGCCTCTGAGGCATCTTGCGGATAAATGGAGACACCAACGCTGCAACTTGATGAAATGATCTTTCCCGAAATCATGAACTCTTCTTGGAATATTTTATATATTTCAGAGCCTTTATGTTCCGCTTCTCGAGCGTTGGAGAGATTAGAAAAGCAGAAAACGAACTCATCACCACCGAATCGAGCGACGATGTCATCGTGCCCAAGAAGCGTCTCAAATTTGGCACCAATTTTGGCCAGAAGTTGGTCGCCTGTCGCGTGACCAAAGGCGTCATTCACCTTTTTAAAATCATCAAGATCAACAAACATAATGGCAAGGTGCTGATTACTTTGTTCGCTTTTCTTTATTTGCTTTCTGATGAATTCGATAAGAAACAGCCGGTTAGGTAATTCGGTTAAGCTGTCATGCAGCGCGAGGTACTGAAGTTTGTTCTTCGTCTCTTCTAGCTCATGAAAATCGTGTTTTATTTGTCGTTGTAAGCGCAGGAACCGATGGCCTACGGCATTACCAATGAACAACGACAAAGCGGCAAGCACTAGAGAAACGACTAGGCTGAAGAAGATAATCTTTAAGATCTCTTCAGAATTCTTTTGTTGAATAGATTCTTCCCTTTCTGCCAAAAATCTATCGATGTTTTCGGTATAAATACCTGTCCCAATTATCCAATCCCAACCGGGTAGGTGGCTGACATAACTGAGTTTATCAGGGGTTAGTGTACCGACTGGAGTGAAGCTAGATTGATATTGTACAAACCCTCCGCCTGAAAGCGCTTTGTCGACGATATTCTTTACGTAGTATGCTCCTGCGCCATCTTGTGCATCGAGCCGCTCCACACCAATTAAAGATTTATTAGGGTGTGAAAGTAACGCGCCTTTACTGTTCATGACAAAAATATAGCCGCCTTCACCATAGCTATAGTCAGATAAGCGTTCAAGCAATCGAGACTGGATATCGTTCTCAACATCAACGACATACTCACCAGTACCGATAAACCAGTTGAACGGTTTAAATAATGACACATAGCCAATTTTATCAAATTCTTGATCGGTAGCGCCTGGTTTTACCCACCACCAGCGATGAAACGCTTTGATTTTTGTTCTAGCCAATTTGGACGTATCTCTGATGACATAAGCGCCTCTGGCATCTTGCAAATCCCAAAGCGATTTTCCTTCCACATGAGGAAGAATGGGGTGCATGACATTCGTGCCATCCAATTTATAAATGAAAAAATACCCGCGACCTTGGTTGAAACGAACGTTCCTGAGTGCGTCGGTAATCATTTCAGTGATGACAGTTTCATCGAGGTGCTGGTTTTGAGCGTAGATGTTATTGGCGATGGATATGGCTTCATCAACGCGGCTTTTAATGTCTTGCTTGAGGATTTTTTCGGTATTTTCTTTTTCAAACTCAATTTGTTCAACCACGTTCGTAATACGGTGTTGTATGTCTTCTCGCTGATTTTGATAGAAATTCTTGTGAAGCGCGGCGATATCTTCTTTTAAGGCGGTACGGTTGGCAGATAAAACGATAACCACTAATACAACGACAAAAAGACCAATGATCGTTATTGGGAGATACTTTATTAGCCGCAAAAGCTTTTGATCGCTAGTTATAGACACAGACAACCTATGTGTTTTATTCGTTAAATAAAGTGTAGTTAACCCTTGTCTAAATGGTTAATTATCAGATGATTTCGTCGAGATAGGGCACACTTTCTTTGAAAATAAGTGCTTTAGCGAGATTCCAAGTATTCTTTAATCTTAGCGCTTGTGTTGGTCATGTATTTAATGGCTTCAAAGTGTTCTGTTTTGTCTACGTGATGAGTCACATAACTGGCGGTGCGAAGAACATCTCTCCAACGGGGCTTTTTAGGGAGTGTTTGTTCTAAGAAATACTTATCCATCGTCCGAGTTTGAGCTGAGCTGCGGTCAAGGTAGACACTCCAGATCTTGCTTTGTTCAGCAAGACAGATCTTTGATTTCCCCGTTCCTTTTTGCCAGACGTTTAATGCCTCATTCATCAACAAAACGAGATTCTTTCGAAAGTCAGACTCATCGTTAAGTACAATTGTCGTAGACGAAGTGCTGTGGGTGGCGAGCAGTAAATGCCATTCTTGGTGTTGACCTTGTCCACGACTAAACAATTGTGCTTGTACTGCGTGTTGGCTACCGTCAGCGCAGCGCAGTTCAATATTCGTATTTCGATAGGATTCCGAAGTGTTTATTGAGGGATTCACGCTACGTCGTTCAATTTCACGAACGCCTTCGATTCCTATAAAACGACCAATATCATCGCCAATTATGTCGGCGGCTTCAAGACCGAGTATATTTAACGCCGCTGGGTTTACATAGATCACCTGCTTAAAAGCATTAACGCTGATGATTGCTTCATCAATATTCTCAAGCAGTTGTTGCATCCTACTTTGCCCCTCTTTTAAGTGAGCTTCAGATTCAATCCGTTTCGCTACTTCCATTTTCAGCAGGCGGTTTTCTTCAACGCTTTGGTCCGTCTGTTTTGCTTTAAGCAAATGGCTGACACGGGTTAGTAGCTCATGCTGCAAAAATGGTTTAGTTAAGTAGTCATCAGTACCGCATTCGAAGCCTTGTAGGAGGTCTTTTGTTTGGGTTTTTGCGGTGAGTAACAGGACGGGTAAGTCATCTAAATTGGGCTGCTTTCGGATCTCTTGCAGCATCGACAAGCCGCTAATTTGCGGCATCATCAGATCCAAAATCAGTAAATCAACATTGTTTTGTTGTAAGTAGTCTAGTGCTTCTAAACCTTGGCTACATACAACCACCTGATAGCCTGCGAGTTCTAACTGATTTTTAAGGACCTGTAGATTCATTATTTCGTCATCAACGACGAGAATTTTGCTGCCTTTTTGTTGTTCTGAATACTCTTGAGTCGCTAAATGACTTGTCTCACTAATGTTATTGATAATTTGTGCGGGAGCGACCCAATGAGATTGAGCAGTGCTGTCTAAGGCTGAGATCGAATCACTTTCATAAAGTGGTAAATTAAAGCTAAAACAGCTCCCGCTGCCCACCTGACTTTGCACTGTTAACTCACCATTCATCAATTCAACTAACTGAGAAGAGATTGCTAGGCCTAATCCGCTACCATTTTGGGCTCGAGTCACACTAGCATCAACCTGAACAAATGGGTCAAATATGCTGATTTGATCAGTGTGGGCGATGCCCACTCCACTGTCGGTGACAGAAATCATGACTTGCTTATCCGCGCCTTCTTCGAGGGAGAGGACAATGCTGCCACGTTCGGTGTATTTAATTGCATTACTTAATAGGTTGTATAAAACCTGTTCAAGCCTTGCGGTATCGGCTAAAGCAATGACATTGCTTTGTGGCAATCTGACTTCTAAGGTGACAGGTTGACCGCTAAGTTGATAACGAGAAAGTGCCACTACTGTGTCGATACAACGTTTAACATCGACGGCATCAAGTGTTAAACGAAGCTTGTTGTTCTTTATTTTATGAAAATCAAGCAGGTCGTCTACTAAGTGAGCTAAACGCTGGGCTCCATTTTGAACCATCAGTAATTGTTCATGTTGTGAAGCATTAAGTGGCCCAGCGACACCTTGTAACAAAGATTGGCTGATCCCAATCACACCTGTGAGTGGTGTCCGTAATTCATGTGAGGTGTTGGCGAGAAACTCATCTTTAATTTTATCGGCTTGCCTTAACGCTTCGTTCTGCTGATGAATTAAGCTAACGTTTTGCTCTAGTTGACTATTTTTATCTCGAATGACGGTTATTTGCCGGCTGACTGCTTTTGCCATTACTTCAAATCGTGACGCGAGACGTCCTATTTCATCATTACGCTTAACGCCGATGATAGGCGGAGTATTGTCACCGTAAGTGATCGATTCTGTTGCCGATATTAGCGAGTTCAGTGGTTTGGTGAGTGATCGAGACAACCAATAGATCATCGCAATAACGACGAGAATAAAACCAGATCCTATCAACAGGATTTGTTTTCCAAATCGTGAGCTTACGGCCTGAGCGTGCTGCTGTTCTTGTTCGGCAATGACAACCCACCGTAGAGCTCCAATATCAACGTAGCCAAAGGCTGAGAGTACAGGTTGAGACATGTAATTAACACTTGGCATGACGCCACTTTCACCCAAGATTGCTCGATCTATGGTAGGCATTTTAAGTGTTGGTCGCTCTATTAAGAGCGGGTTATATGCGTTGTCTCCGGTTGAGACTTGGCGCAATGCTGAGATTGGTTGAGAAAGAGTATTTAACACGTAGACTTCTGCGCCTTCCCCTAACCCTGTCTCTTGCGCCATGAGTTCAGTCATTGACTCACTGGGTAACGCATAAACGACATATCCAGAAACTCGAGAATGATGCTGAATGGGATTGATGAAATAGGCTTGCATGTGACCGGTAATAGGATCCGATGTAAAGTCACTCAACACTCTGTGTTCTTGAACTGGGGTCGAATAAATAGCGGGATCAACCTTAGGTATTCTGATCGTTAAGTCTTGGAATGCAGCACCAAGTGGACTGTCAATATAAGCAGGGTCATTGAGGTTAGCAGCAAAGTAGTGATCTTTTTTCTGGCTGTAAATCACATTACCTAATAAGTCGACTAATAATAAGTCGCTGAACTCGCTGCGCTGAATAAATTGCTCAAATCCCGGATGAAAACGGTCATGGACTTGTTGATAGCTCCCGGCAACACCGGAGGTTTTCACTGGTAGGTTCTTAAAGTGCCCATATTGTGTGTAATGGGATTTCAATTTTTGGGTTACTTTTTTGTCATCATCGGAAATTAGACCAAAAGCATATGAAAACCCATAGAATCGACTCATAGAGTAGTTAATGAAATCTGTTTCGCTATGATGTGCGGCTTGTTGACGAAGGTTATTAATATGCGAAGCGATAGCCGCTTGTTTGGCTTGAGCGACAGAGTAGAGGTTGTCGTAAACTTGCTGCTGGGTGCTAGAAATAAAAGAGGAGTAAAAGATACTGGAGATAAGCAGCATTGGCCCAATGGAAAGGAAAAGAAACGCTAAGATGAGCTTATTTTTAAAGCTTAAACTTCTTAATTGATTGACCAAATGAACTTAATTCCTAGCGTGCATTGAAAGCCAGAGTATCAGTTTTTATGAGCCAACGTTAATAATAAAGAAATATCGTTAATATAGGCGTTATTTTTTGAACGAGTTCTCACGGCGGTGAAAAGATGGAGTGCATCTAAAATCACAAGGAAAAATCATGCAATCTAATACACAAGCTCGTCTTTCTCGCTCCCCGTTAGTCATCGGTTTCCCAGGCTCAGAGTTCACTCAGCAGCAACTACAGTTCATCCACGAGTTTCGTCCATTTGGTTTAATGATCACTCGGGATAATATTGTGAGTAAATCTCAACTTTCTGATTTGATTAAGGATTTCAAACAAGCGGTCGGTGAAGAATTTGTTATGGTCACAACGGATCAGGAAGGAGGACGTATCCAGTATTTAGAGGGTAGTGAATGGCAAACTTACCCTATCTATGGAGACTTTTCTCAGCTTGCAGAGCGTGATATTGAGTTAGCTAAGAAAGCGGCTTATAAAACGAGCCATACAATGGCAACAGAGATGGCGCAGCTTGGTTTCAACGCTAATTGTGGTCCTGTTCTTGATTTGTTAGTGGGGGGCGCTGACGCGGTCATGTCAAATCGCTGTTTTCATTCAGATCCCAAAATAGCGGCTGAGCTCGCCAGTGTGTATGTTCAAGGTCACATGGATGCGGGGGTTATGCCAATGCTGAAACACATCCCTGGTCATGGACGGGCGACAGAAGATAGCCATAAAACAACGCCTAGCATCGACACACCATTAGACGAACTTGATCGCACCGATTTCTTTCCTTTTTCACAGCTCAAGAGCGCTCCGATGGCAATGGTGGCTCATGTGGTGTTCTCTAATGTGGATGATAAACCAGCGAGCATCTCAGCAAAAACAGTGGATGAATTGATACGCAATAGAATTGGATTTGAGGGCTGCTTAATTTCTGATTGTGTCTACATGGAAAGTTTGTCAGGCCCATTAGAGCTGCGTTGCCAGCAAGTCCAAGAGGCAGGCGTCGACTTAGTTTTAGCATGTCATGGCGATGTGGAAGAGTGGTATAAGTGGCAAGAAAACCTGCGTCCACTCTCAAGTGAGAGCCTTATTCGTCTAGAGCGAGCTATGATAAATACGGCTAAAGCCAACCTTGAAAAAACAATCAATCTTGCCGATGAAATGACTCAGATAGAAGCGATACTTGCCACTGAGTAGTTAAATAATTGTATCGTTTAAGTTAACTGGTTTTGGCGTAATTGTGACGTGGGTAAGGTTTTAAATAACTGAATGTGCGTTGATTTTATGTTTATTAAATACAATCACTTAACTATCTACTTTTACGTTATTGACGCTAGTTTAACGACTTTACACTTTGCTTAAATCGGCGATGGCGTGATTGAATGAAATCACGCCAACACGAAGTTTAAGTTGATATGTTAATGACTTGTAGATTGGCTCCTCGGTATAATAATTCAAGGACGTGAAACACATGAAAAAGCTTCTCTTGACCACGAGTATTACAACGATACTTGCCAGTGCAGCTATGCTGCCTTCGATTGCTACCGCAGATGATGGGGGGGCAAATGCTGAGAAATCAGTGTTGAATATTGCCCCTCGTATGCGTACATCTTGGGTACGTAACTTTAACCCATACAATCAAACGACATTCCTTCCGACCACCAATGAGTTTGCCTATGAGCCACTGGCGATATTTAACTCTATGCAAGGGGGAAAAATCCATTACCGACTTGCGACGTCTTTAGAATATGCAGACGATCTGAAGTCTGTAACGTTTACTATCCGCCAAGGTGTTAAATGGTCTGACGGTCAAGAATTTACTGCGGAAGATGTGTTGTTTAGCTTCAACTTGGTAAAACAGAACCCAGCGCTTGATAGCCGTGCGATTTGGGATCGAATTAGCGGTGTTGAACTGGTTGACTCCCACACCATAAGATTCGATCTCCCGATGGCAGATGGGGGAGCCGCAATGGAAATCGTTCAAGTTCCTGTTGTTGCAGAGCACGTATGGAAAGACGTCAGTGATCCTATTTCGTTTACTAACGAAAACCCTGTTGGCACAGGCCCAATGACCGAAATTGAGCGTTTCACACCTAGAGTATACGTTCAGTGTCGTAATCCGCATTACTGGGATACAGAGTCTTTGAAGGTAGACTGCGTTCGATTACCTCAGTTGGCCAATAACGACCAAGTGTTGGCGCTCGCGAAAAAAGGGGAACTCGATTGGTTTGGCTCGTTTCTACCCGATATCGATAAAACGTACGTTGCTGATGATGAAGATAATCATAAATACTGGTTTCCAGCAGGTTCAATGGTAGCGTTTAACTTTAACCTTGAGTCTCGACACGAAGGTAATCGACAAGCCTTTAATAATAGAGAGTTCCGCCGTGCACTCTCTATGGCCATGGACCGAGAGGCGATGGTTGATATTGCGGGTTATGGTTACCCAACCATCAATGAATACCCATCAGGTCTCGGTGCTGGCTATCACGCATGGAATAATGACCAAGTCGACCAGAAATTTGGGCAGTTTACTAAATACAATGTTGAATCGGCTAAGGCACTTTTAGAATCGGCAGGTTTTAAAGATAGCAATGGCGATGGTTATGTGAACAACGCGGATGGTTCAAAAATTGAATTCAGTATCATTGTGCCAAACGGGTGGACGGATTGGGTCAATACGGTACAGATTGCCGTAGATGGCTTACAAGAAGTGGGTATCAATGCGAAAGTCCAAACTCCAGAAGCACCAGCTTGGACGTCTGCACTTATTGATGGCAGCTACGATGCGGGTATTAACTCTTACTATCAAGGAACGACGCCACACTATATGTATAACTCGGCGTTCAATGGGGAGCAACAGGGTAAATCGCGCTTTGCCGTCACTCGTTTTAGTACGCCTGAACTCGATGCCTTGCTGGATAGTTTTTACCAGACCATCGATCCAACGAAACAGAAAGAAGTCATGGATGATATTCAGTATGTGATTGCTGAAAACATGCCTTACGTGCCTGTTTTCAATAACCCAACTTGGTATCAATACAACGAGAAGCGCTTTGAAGGGTTCTTCAGTGCAGATAACCCAGTGGCACGCCCTCAAGTTCACCCTGGTGTACCTGAACGTCTGTTGCACCTGTTGAGTATTAAGCCAAAGTCTTAGTCGTTAAATCCTAAATGTGGCTCATTGATCCACTATTGAGCTAGGTTTGTTGCCTAGCTCAATCTCCCCCTTTCCAAAAACTACGATAAGCTCAACCATACTAGGAGTGAGATATGGATTTTGTGCTTCGCCGCCTCGCGTTTTATGTGATTGCATTCTTCTTTGCGGCTACTTTCAATTTTTTCCTGCCCAGATTAATGCCGGGTGATCCCATCATGGTGATGTTTGCCTCTCAAGGAAACCCTTTGCCCGTTGAAAGTTTAGAGTCACTAAAGCAAACATTTGGCTTTGTTGATGGCCCGTTATATTTGCAATACTTTACTTATATCAAAAGTGTTTTCACTTGGGATTTAGGAATCTCAGTGAAGTTTTACCCACTCGAGGTTAATGAGGTCATCGGTCGTTCGATGATCTGGACTCTGTTCCTTGTCGGTACATCAACCCTTATCAGTTTTTTCATAGGTTCTATTTCAGGCATTGTTGCTGCGTGGAATCGAGGCAGTTGGTTGGACACGATTTTATCGCCCCTCTCGTTGGTCTTACAATCCATTCCGGCTGTGGTACTCGCACTGACCTTTATGTTTATTTTTGGCGTTGCGTTGAATTGGTTTCCTTATTCTTACGCGTACGACATTGAGCTGGACCCAGCGTTTACATGGCAATACATCTCTAGTGTCTTAGAACACGCCATGATGCCCATTATCTCTTTGGTCATTGTGCAAATTGGTGGTTATCTGCTGACCATTCGTAACAATTTAATCAACATTCTTGGTGAAGACTACATAATCATGGGGCGTGCAAAAGGCATTTCAGAGCGTCGTGTCATGTTTAACTACGGAGCCCGCAACGCTTTGTTACCGTCAATTACGGCTTTCGCAATGACCGTTGGTGTGGTCATGGGGGGCTCGTTGATTACAGAGGTTGTCTTTAACTATCCTGGGCTTGGTAACACGCTGTTTGAAGCGATTGTCGCTCGCGATTATCCGGTCATTCAGGGGCAATTACTGATCATGACCATTGCTATGCTGAGTGCCAATTTTGTAGCCGATATGGCTTACGTTTATCTGGACCCTCGTCTACGTCGCGACTAATAGGAATTGATTATGAAAGGTTTAATTAAATTACTGGGTCGCAATAAAAAAGTTGCTTTTGGCCTATCCATTGTCTTGTTTTATATCGGTATTGCCGTCGCAGCGCCGCTATTGACCAATCATGATGCAAATAAACGCGTTGCTCGGCCTCATCAGGCACCGAGTGCTGAACATGTTATGGGGACGACTCGAATGGGACGGGATGTTTATCATCAGTTCATTCAAGGAACAGCGACCTCACTGTCCGTTGGTCTGAGTGCTGGAATCATCATTGTGCTTTTAGGTACAACACTTGGCGTATCGGCGGGGTATTTTGGTGGCAAGTTTGATGACGCGGTGAATTTAGTCACCAACATTGCCCTTGTGGTCCCTCAGTTGCCACTATTGCTGGTGTTAGCTGCATTTATTGGAGAAGTTAGCCCCTTTACCATCGCTCTTATCATCGGGATGACGAGTTGGGCATGGGGAGCGAGGGTGACTCGAGCGCAGACACTCTCATTGCGTAATAAAGAGTTTATTCACGCCAGTGAACTGGCTGGAGAGCCGACTTGGCGGATTATCTTTGTTGAAATATTGCCGAATCTAGCATCGATTGTTGGCTTGAACTTTTTGGGTTCAATTATTTTTACCATTATCACCCAAGCGACTATTGAGTTCCTCGGTTTGGGTGACCCATTATCGATCAGTTGGGGAACCATGCTGTACAACGCTCAAAATTCATCAGCTCTCATCGTTGGTGCATGGTGGGAAGTTCTAGTTCCTTGTGTGGCGATCGCTATTTTAGGGATGGGGCTTGCTCTTCTCAACTTTGGTATTGATGAGTTCTCTAATCCGCGTTTACGCACCTTTACGGGTATGAAAAAGTTCAAGCAACGAATCAAGCTTATTGAAGAACGTAAAAAGCAAGCGATGAAATCGCAACCTGATTTAGAAAAAAAGGACGTCATCTATGAGTAATACATTGGAAATTAAAAACTTATGCGTTGACTACTTACTAGAGGAAAGCGAATTTACTGCGGTCAATAATGTCAGTTTTAATATCAAAAAAGGTGAGATTTTTGGCCTTGCTGGTGAGTCAGGGTGTGGAAAAAGCACCATTGCCTTTGCAGTCAGTCGCTTGTTGCAACCGCCTGCGTATATCTCCCAAGGTGAAGTTCTGTTAAACGGTGAAGATACGTTAAAGATGAATGACAAGCAGATCGCCAATCTGCGTTGGAATAAAGTGAGCATGGTTTTTCAAAGTGCCATGAACAGTTTGAACCCGGTGCTCACCGTGGAAGAGCAGTTCCGCGACATGTTTTATAAGCACCGAGGCTACAACCGCGAGCAATCGGCTGAAAAAGCGCGAGAGCTATTGACGATGGTGGGCATCAGTGGCGATCGTTTATCTGATTATCCTCATCAGTTTTCGGGAGGAATGCGTCAGCGCATTGTGATTGCGATTGGTTTAGCGCTAAAACCTGATTTACTTATTATGGATGAACCCACCACCGCGCTCGATGTGGTTGTTCAGCGTGAAATTCTGATGCAAGTACACGCCTTACGTAAAGAGTTCGGCTTTTCGGTGCTGTTTATTACTCATGACTTGAGTTTGATGACCCAATTGTGTGACCGAATTGGTGTGATGCTAAAGGGGGAGTTAGTTGAGGTTGCAAAAGCAAGGGACATTTTAATTAACCCACAACATGACTATACAAAAAAACTGTGGCAATCCATTCCTGCTGCCTTTGAAAATAAGATGAAGCAGGAACAAACCGAGGAGACACTAGCATGAGCGAGTTAAACTACGGTGAAACGATTATCTCAGTTAAAGATATGGTTAAAACGTTCCAAACCGGGAAAGGCGGAAAGAAGAAAGAGGTCAAAGCGCTGCGCAATGTGAGTTTTGATCTAAAGAAAGGGCGAGCGATGGCGCTGGTTGGAGAGAGTGGCTCAGGGAAAAGTACCGTCGCCCGATTATTGACAAAGATGCATCAACACACCAGTGGAGAGGTTTTCTTTAAGGGTGAAGATATTAATCAGATTAAAAGCCGTAATCAGTTAATGGAATATCGCAAACAGATTCAGATGATATTCCAAGACCCCTATGGCTCGCTTAATCCTGCTCACACGATCTACCATCATATTGCTCGACCTTTATTGACGCACAATCATGTAAAAAACAGTGCAGAAGCAAAAATCCGAGTCAACGAGCTGTTAACCATGGTGGAGTTGGATCCTGAATTAACCGCATCAAAATACCCACATCAGCTTTCTGGAGGACAGCGGCAACGTGTTTCTATTGCAAGGGCGGTTGCGGTGGGCGCTGAGGTTATTCTCGCCGATGAACCCACATCGATGTTAGATGTATCGATTCGTCTCGATGTTCTAGACCTTCTTAAACGGCTCAAAGATGATGAAGGGTTTACTTTCTTGTACATCACACATGACATCGCCACAGCCCGTTATTTTGCTGAAGAGGTTGCCATTATGTATCAAGGGCAAATCGTTGAGTTTGGTGATACAAGCAGTGTCATCGATAACCCTCAGCATCCCTACACACAACTTCTGCTTTCAGCAATACCGAACCCTTACATCAGCTTTGAAGATGCAGCGGAAAGCGGGGCGGAATTGTTAGCAAAAGCCAACGTGATCCGTGAGGCAAGCTTCGCCCCGGTGACGGGTTATAAGCAGTTTGATGGCAATCATTACGTTGGCGAGATTGAGATGGCTTAGCGCTTGAGATTTGACAATATTTGGTGCACAAATTGGTTGGATAAAGTAACGGCAACAATAATGATCAAGGGCGACTGATGATGCAGTCGCCCTTCGCTTATTGACTTAGGTTATTTCGTCGAGTGACAACTCAAAGCTAGGCGCAAATGTCTCTAAGAAATAAACCATTTCATCGGTTTGACGTTCTTTGAGCGTGATATCTAAGCGTTTTTTAGCAAGGGCATATTCGTGGTTGCCTGCACTGAGCTCTTCTAAGCATTTCAAATACGCGCAAATAGTGTCGGCTTGCTTTACGATCGCAGCGTCGTCGGGGTGTGCTTTTTGAGTGATAAGGAAGGGGGAAAAATCGTCATGGAATTCTTCTGGCAGCATCGAAAGCAGTTTTTTCTCGGCCGCGGCTTCTATTTTCTTATACTCTTTTGCAATCTCCTGATTGTAGTACTTAACAGGAGTAGGAAGGTCGCCCGTTAGCACCTCACTGGTGTCGTGATACATCCCTAAAATGGCGATGCGCTCAGGATTCAACTGACCGTCAAATTTTTTGTTTTTAATAACAGCAAGGGCGTGAGCGACAAAAGCGACTTGAAGACTATGCTCCGAAATGTTCTCGGTAGAAACAGAGCGCATGAGTGGCCAGCGCTGTATCAACTTCATTCGCGCAAGGTGGGCAAAGAAGTGGCTTTCATTCGGGGTGTGGTTATCGTCCATAACAGCGTGACTCCTTATCTCTAACTGACCAGTCTATGCTTCTTCGTCTCAAATAAAAATGGACACTTTCTCATTTTAGCAATGTTGCCAAAATCGAGACAGTGTCCATGAAGATGTCACCAAGCGCTTATGATCGTTACTGGCGATACGTCGTGAGGAAGCGCTCAAAACGACCGATGGCGGTTTCTAAATCTTCAATATGTGGCAGAGTCACAATGCGGAAGTGATCCGGTTTTGGCCAGTTAAAGCCGCTGCCTTGAACGAGGAGTACTTTTTCTTGAATTAAGAAGTCCAACACCATCTTTTGGTCATCTTTGATGCTGTATTTCTTGGTGTCTATTTTGGGGAACAGATACATTGCCCCTTTCGGTTTCACACAGGAGACACCAGGGATTTGGTTGATGAGTTCCCAAGCCCGATCTCTTTGCTCAAGCAAACGCCCGCCCGGTAAGATAAGCTCGTTAATACTTTGATAGCCACCAAGAGCAGTTTGAATGGCGTGCTGCATGGGAACATTGGCACAAAGACGCATGGACGCCAACATTTCTAGGCCAGCCACATAACCAGACGCGAAATGCTTGGGACCGGTCAAAAACATCCAACCACTGCGGAAACCACAAACACGGTATGCCTTAGACAGCCCGTTAAAGGTCACGACCAAAACATCTTCTGTTAGTGTCGCGATTGACGTATGAGTCGCGCCGTCATAAAGGACTTTATCGTATATCTCATCAGCAAAAATAATGAGCTTATGCTTGCGAGCGATCTCGATAACCTCAAGCAGGAAGTCACGGCTGTACACCGCACCGGTTGGGTTATTCGGATTGATCAGAACAATGCCGCGAGTTTTAGGGCCGATCTTCTTTTTAATATCATCAAGGTCTGGATACCAGTCAGCGCCTTCATCACAGATATAGTGAACCGCTTTACCGCCAGACAACGCAACGGATGCCGTCCAAAGAGGGTAGTCGGGGGCAGGAACCAGCATTTCATCGCCATTGTTCAAGAGCGCTTGCATCGCCATCACAATCAGCTCAGATACACCATTACCGATATACACATCTTCTACGTCGAGCGAATGGATGCCCTTCTTTTGATAGTGCTGAACGACCGCTTTACGAGCAGAGTAAATGCCTTTTGAATCACAGTAACCTTGTGAAGTAGGGAAGTTGCGTATTACATCAACTAGAATCTCATCTGGGGCGTCAAAACCAAATGGGGCGGGGTTCCCAATATTTAACTTAAGAATTTTATGCCCTTCTTCTTCCATGCGTTTAGCATGTTTGAGCACAGGCCCCCTAATGTCGTAGCAGACATTATCGAGTTTTGACGACATCCCGATATTTTCCATTGCGCAATCCCTAAAAATGATTCAAATCTATATTTAAAGTATCCCATTTTTTGATTTGATAGAATTAAAATCTGCTATTAATTGAACTGATGATTATTCTTTGTACGTTTCTTATCACAGGAATCCTTTAAATTTAATATACAACCTTGATCTCATTAAGGTCTATAAATAGAGTATCCATCTAATAATAGTAATATCATCGATATACGAGGTTGGTTTGTCTCAATTTCATCAAGCAATAGCTGAACTTATTGAACGCGTAAAGAGCGCCAAAGATGGTCAAGTTCGTGTGGTTCAAGTTCTTGAGGAAAACCCGAATATTGCTTTTATTGACTGGCTAGAAGCTCAGCCTATTTTCCCCAAATTTTACTGGCAATCGCGAGATACGCGCGAAGAAGTGGTAGCACTTGGCCAACTTTATACTTTTTCAGAACTGGCACCCGCCTACACCATATTAGGTGCAGACCAGCGTATTTGGGGTGGTCGATCGTTTGATGGGAACACAGAGAAGAACAGACGCTGCATGCCGTCGTTTTTCTTCCTACCACAAGTGGAATTGATTCGATTTGACGATTCCTGGGCGTTAGCAGCAAACATCACAAGAGAAAAGCAAAGAACCCTCTCGACATTAGCCAAGTTGCAAGCTGAAGCATCACTAATTCACCCTCTCTCTTCTCATATTACTAGCATTGAACACACACCAAGTAATCACGAGTGGGCGCAGCTGGTAGATAAAGTATTAGCGGGCATTGGGCAAGGTGAGTTTAAAAAAGTTGTGCTGGCGAGAAAGACAGTACTTGAACTTGATAAACCTCTCAGTGCGGCGCAATTGCTCAAGGCAAGCTATCAGCAAAATCATCACAGCTTTCATTTTTTAATGGCACTGGACCAAAAGCACAGCTTCATGGGCTCTACGCCTGAGCGGCTTTATTCCCGTGTCGGACAAGAACTGCACACAGAAGCGCTGGCGGGCACCATCGGCCGTGGTGAAAATGCAACGCAAGATATGAAGTTAGCTAATTGGCTTTCTCAAGACATTAAAAATTTAAATGAAAATCAATATGTTGTTGACGACATCGTAGAGCGTTTAACCCCTCACTCGGAAGATATTGAAGTGGAAGCGGATACTCGTCTGGTGAGACTGCGCAAGGTGCAACACCTTAAAAGAAGCATTCGAGCGCATCTTTATAAAGGGACAAATGGGGTTCAGCTATTGAGTGCTCTACAACCGACGGCTGCGGTTGCCGGCCTTCCACGACAAGAGTCCATTGACTTTATTCGTGAAAACGAGACTTTTTCAAGAGGCTGGTACGCAGGCTCTGTTGGGTATGTCAGCCATCAAAAAGCAGAATTTTGCGTTGCAATTCGCAGTGCGCTTGTGGTGAACAATCAAGTTCAACTGTTTGCCGGAGCGGGTATTGTGCCTGGATCTATCGCAAGCCATGAATGGCAAGAACTCGATAAAAAAATGTCGACCCTACTTTCCCTTATTTCAGACAGTGCGCCATTAGGAGTCGCTTCATGATCGAAAACCAAGCGGTGATGAATCGAATTTGGTGTGAGGTCATTTTAGAAGAGCTAACTCGTTTCGGCGTGAAAGATATCTGCATTGCGCCAGGCTCACGTTCTACACCTTTAACGCTCGAAGCCGATGCGAATAATAACCTCGCTATTCATACCCATTTTGATGAGCGTGGATTAGGCTTTTTAGCCCTAGGGTTAGCGAAAGCCAGCAAAGCGCCTGTTGCCATTGTGGTCACATCAGGCACTGCTGTGGCGAATTTATTGCCTGCAATAGCAGAAGCCAAACTCACTGGTGAAAAGCTAGTGGTATTGTCAGCCGATCGGCCACAGCAGTTGGTGGGATGTGGGGCAAATCAAGCGATTGTTCAGCAAGGCCTCTTCTCGACTCATGTTACAGCAGCGCTTAATCTTCCTAATCCATCTGAAAATATTAGCTTACATTGGTTGTTGACGAGTGTTGACGAAGCGATGCACAAGCAAAGTCAGCAAGGCTCTGCGATACACATTAACTGCCCGTTCCCTGAGCCACTGTATTCCAATGAAGATAAAGCCATTTACCAGCGTTACTTGAAAACGGTTGCCGTTTGGAAAGCGTCGAATCAACGCTATAGCCAATCTATTTTTATGTCTGGAGAGCATTCAGTTGATGACGATCTCTTTACGAAGAAAGGGTTAATCGTTGTTGGTAGCATTGGCGTCGCTGAAGCCCTACAAGCCCTCGAACTTGCCAAATTCTTAGAATGGCCAATACTGTGCGATCCTCAGTCAGGGGTCAGCAGTGAATGGGCACACTATGATTTATGGCTGCAAACGGATGATGGTGATGTGCCGCACAGAGCCATACTGAGAGAGTGTGAAGCGGTGGTGCAGTTTGGCTCTCGAATCATCTCGAAACGTCTCAATCACTGGCTAGAAGAGCATGTGTCTGACTCAGGTTGCGATTACATCTATGTATCTGAAAGTGCAGACAGAAACAACCCGTCTCATTTGAGGCAGACTCATTACGTCGCAAATATCAGTGAATGGATTGAATGCCATTTAGATTGTGTTCGCCGATTCAAAGGTGACATTCAGGTTGGTTGGGCGGACCAAATTAAGACTCTCTCCACATCAGTCAATACCACAGCCCAAGCTTTGTCAGACAGTGATGACCAAGTCAGCGAGCTTGCGTTAGCTTGCTCAATACACGACTTATTAGCACAGTTACCGAAAAAAACGCCACTCTTTATTGGCAATAGCTTGTTTGTGCGCTTAATCGATATGTTTTCTATTTTGGATAATCGAGAGGTGTATACCAATCGTGGCGCGTCAGGTATTGATGGGTTAGTCGCAACGGCGGCAGGAGTCCAAAGAGCGCGTTCTCAGCCTTTGGTGTTGTTTATTGGCGATACCTCTTTGCTCTATGACCTCAACTCTCTTGCGCTGCTCACTCATCAAGAGGTGCCTGTGGTGATCGTTGTTACGAATAATGACGGCGGAGCCATATTTGATCTTTTACCTGTACCAAAAGAGCAAAAACAAGCCCTCTATCAAATGCCTCACGGCTATCAATTTGAATACGCTGCGAAGCAGTTTGGGTTGCTTTACGACAAGCCTCATACCCTTTCGGGTTGCTTGACAAGTATATCAACGCATATACAACATGGATCTGGCGCGCTAATTGTTGAAGTTCAGACCTTGCCAGGCCAAGCGTCTTTGCAACTCAAAGAGTTTTATAACCACATTCATGCTAAGTAACGATAGCTACCACCCAGTACACAAACTGGAAAAGCCTACGTTGGTTTTTCTACATGGCTTGCTCGGCAGTGGCTATGATTGGTGTGAGAGCATCGCTTTACTTAATCAATATTCTTGTATCACCATTGATCTTCCAGGGCACGGTCGAAGTGCCCACTCGTCGTGTGCGAATTTAGATGAATGCTGCTCTTACATCACAGAGACATTGACGCAAATTTTAGAGCCTAACCAACCTATTTATCTGATTGGTTACTCCTTAGGGGGACGGGTTGCCATGCATGGCGTCGCCAGAAATCTTTTCCAAAAACTCAATCTCCAAGGGCTGGTTATTGAGGGAGGGAATTTTGGTCTAAAAACCGCTCAAGAAAAGAGAGAACGATTGATCAATGATGAGAATTGGGCGAATCGATTCATTCATGAACCAATTGAACAGGTATTATTCAATTGGTATCAACAAAGCGTTTTTTCTTCACTAAATGATGAGCAAAGACAATTATTGGTGAGTAAACGAAGTGATAATCTTGGCCCATCTATTGCGCATATGTTGCTTGCTACATCACTGGCAAAGCAGGAGTATTTGCGAGAAGTCTTAATCGAAGCCTCGCTTCCCATACACTATGTCTGTGGTGGCAAAGACAACAAATTCAGCACAATGGCGAAAGAAAGTGGCTTATCCTTCAGTGTCGTTTCAGGTGCTGGGCATAATGTGCACCAAGAGTGCCCGAACGAATTTACGAAGATCATTATGGATTTCATACAGAATCGATAAAGACAAGACAAATAATATAGGCTCGCATCGAGCGGGCGAAAACGAACAGATGGATAATAAAAATGGCAAAAACAGTAGGCATTACAGAAGAAGAACTTTATGCACCCGTTGATTGGCAAGAGTGCACGGGTGAATACGAAGATATTTACTACCATAAGTCATCCGATGGCATCGCAAAAATCACCATAGCCCGTCCTCAAGTTCACAACGCTTTTCGCCCTCAAACGGTCAAAGAGATGATTGATGCACTGGCGAATGCGCGCTATGACGAAAAAGTCGGCGTTATTATTCTTACTGGGCTCGGTGAAAAAGCGTTTTGCTCTGGTGGCGACCAGAAGATCCGTGGTGACTACGGTGGCTATAAAGATGACAGCGGTACTCATCACCTCAATGTTCTGGATTTCCAGCGTCAAATCCGTACCTGTCCTAAACCTGTGATTGCAGCGGTTGCTGGCTGGGCTGTCGGTGGCGGTCATGTACTCCATATGATGTGTGACCTAACGATTGCAGCTGAGAATGCTCAATTCGGTCAAACAGGGCCAAAAGTCGGCTCTTTTGATGGTGGTTGGGGCGCGTCTTATATGGCGAGAATTGTGGGGCAGAAAAAAGCCCGTGAGATTTGGTTCTTATGCCGATTCTACGATGCGCAAGAAGCCTTAGATATGGGGCTTGTAAACACCGTCGTACCGGTTGAAGACTTAGAAAAAGAAGCAATTCGTTGGTCTAGAGAGACACTACAACATAGCCCAATGGCACTGCGTTGCCTAAAAGCAGCGCTCAATGCTGATTGTGACGGCCAAGCAGGTTTGCAAGAGTTAGCAGGAAACGCAACGATGATGTTCTACATGACGGAAGAGGGGCAAGAAGGGCGTAATGCGTTTAATGAGAAACGCCGTCCTGATTTTGATAAGTATCCGCGTAACCCGTAATGAAAAGCTCAAATTTGATGTAGAAGAATCAGGTCATAAGTCATCCAAGTGGAATTGGAATAGACAACGTCAGTTCAATGAGCATGAAATATGGCTCATTGGGCATAACGAGAAGCAAGACGTTACTTTTGTGTTAGAAAGCGAGGAAACACAAAATGATCCTTGCTATTGGGCGGTCTGTATTGGTAATTGATGAACTTATGATTGGGTATGATGGTCTATGTATTAGTCATGATCGCGTATTACTAAAGCGGAACCTTGTATGAAATCAGCTAAATTGTATCGTTATCAATTACCTATGGATAGCGGTGTTATTCTACGAAACCACAAGCTCACAGAGCGAGTCGGGTTTATCGTAGAATTGAGTGAAAATGGTCGTGTTGGCCGAAGCGAAATTTCGCCTCTGATTGGGTTTAGCCTCGAGACAACCGATGAGGCAGGCCTACAGGCACAGCAACAGCTTGAAATGTGGATTAACGGAGAGAGCTTTGTCTATGATGAACTCTATCCTTCAGTCGCTTTTGGTTTATCCATGGCCGAATTAGAGCTAGCAGGCGAGTTACCCCCTGAAGGGAACTACCGAGCTGCGCCGTTGTGCAGTGGCGACCCTGATGAACTTATTCCCGTGCTCAGTGCGATGGAAGGTGAAAAAATCGCCAAGGTCAAAGTGGGTTTGTACGAGCCGATTCGCGATGGGATGATCGTGAGCTTACTACTTGAATCTATCCCTGACCTATCACTTCGACTGGATGCTAACCGCTCTTGGTCTCTAGAGCAGGCACAGAAATTTGCGAAGTCTGTAGCGCCTTCCTTGCGCCAACGTATTCATTACCTGGAAGAGCCTTGTATGTCACCTGGGGATAGCTTTTCACTGGCTATTGATACTGGTATCGCCATTGCTTGGGATGAAACTCTTCAGCACGCTGTACAAAAGAGCGGCTTCTCACTGGAGGATTTAACCGGTGCTAAAGCGATAGTGATAAAGCCTATGTTGATAGGGTCTGTGCAGAGATGTATCGACCTTATTGAAAAAGCGAAAGTATTGAGCATTCAAACGGTGATCAGCTCTAGCATTGAATCAAGCCTCGGCCTGGATCAATTAGCCCGCTTCTCAAAATGGCAACTTCCAAATGAGGTTCCTGGGCTAGACACATTGAACATGTTCCAAACTCAGTTAGAAACAGCGTGGCCTGAATCGACGCTACCCGTTGCTAGGCTAAGCGAACAACAATTGATGTGGCAATCCTAGTGCTAACGATTCAATCGTCAATCAAACAGTGGGCTCAACAGAGCCCATTTTCTTGCGCTTTGATCACACCAGAGAAAAACTACAGTTGGACAGAGCTGCAGCGCCAAGTCTACCAGTACACTTGTTCCCTAACCGCACAAGGTGTTCGGCAAGGAGACGTTGTTACACTTGTCGGAAAGAATCATCAAGAGATGTTATTTGTCTACTTGGCGTGTTGTGCACTAGGGGCTGTACCAGCACTTACAATGCCTCAGCCGCGCACCACATTGGTTAAAAAACTGATTGTTTTGTCTCAAGAGCAACAACCTACATATCTTTGGCTGACTAACGATGTTTGGTGTCGCTATTCCGAACAGGAAAGGGAAGCGATTGAGCATCAATGTCAGTTATTAAGCTTTGAGCATTCCTTTGAAGAACCACAGCTAGAATCTGATAAAGAAAGTGGATTTGACGATAAAGATATCGCCCCCAATGACTTGGCTTCAATAATATTCACGTCGGGGTCAATGGGCGACCCCAAAGCGGTTGCGCACACTTTTGAGCAGCACTTTTCGTCTGCTGCTGGCTTGCTCAGCGTCTTTGAGTACGGCGCGGATGATACCTGGTTACTGAGCCTGCCTCTGTATCATGTTTCAGGATTGGCGATTGTGTATCGCTGGCTCAGTGGCGGCGGGTGTATGAAGGTAGGGACGGGAGAGCTGAGCGCTGATATACAGGGTGTTACTCATGCCTCTCTCGTCGTAGCTCAATTGCGTCGGCTTATAGAGAGTAATCAGCCTTTAACGCTTGTGAGAGTGTTACTTGGTGGCAGTCACATACCACCCGAAATTGGCATGCAATGCGCATCACTGGGCATTGATACTTGGCTTGGATACGGAATGACAGAGGCGGCTTCCACGGTCACGGCTAAACCGGTTAATGTTCACCCGAGTGCGGGTAAGGTTCTGCCCAATCGACGCCTCATGATTAAAAATAATCGTATATATATTGGTGGAAAAACCCTAGCCAAGGGGTATTTCTATCAAGGAAAAATCACGCCTTTGATTGATGAGAATGGGTGGTTTGATAGCAAAGATTTAGGCAACTGGACTCAAGATGAACTCGAGGTTATTGGGCGAGCCGACAATCAGTTTATTTCTGGTGGCGAAAATGTGCATTGTGAAGAAATAGAGGCGCAATTGAATCAACACCCACAGGTTTTACAATCGATCGTGATTCCTGTTGAAAATGCTCATTTTGGACATCGGCCTGTTGCTATTGTTGATGCGACGAAGCTGATTAAAGGAGATTCAGGCTACAAAGAACTGTCAGAGCAGATAAAACAAGAATTAGACGACTTCCTAAAAAGCCGACTGGAAAAATTCAAGTGGCCGATTCGATATTATCAAATGCCTTCTGATCTGAATACCTCAGGAATCAAAGTCTCTCGAAAAGCGCTCAAGCAATGGCTGCAGAACAAAGCTTCGACAGAATAATAAATTATTAGGTCGACATAACATGAAGCATATAGTGGTGGCTAATGTCAGTTTCTAACGAGGTTAGTTAATTTTGGCATTAAATAGTCCAAAACAGAATTTCACTCTATATAACCATAACTCATAATAGGAACTATGAATCAATGGATTTCGAATATAGGCATAGGGATGAAAGCAATGTTTTTGGTAGGGACGGTATCTCTGATAGCGTTAGCAATTAACAGTGAAGGCTTAATTAGAGCAACGGCTGAGCTCTTCGCGTTTCTCTGCTTGATCAGCTTTGTTATCAGCGTCAAGCAGAGCAGAAAAACGAATATTCAGGTTGAGGCGGAAGAATTGTAGTTTCTATCAATACAGCCATTCAACACATGACCTTCAATGGATTCACTTTCTATCAGGTGTTGAGTTAGCGCGATGAAGCAGATTTAAACCAATGTTAGCCATGCTAAAGACGTTGTAGAGATTAAAACCCAGAGCGTTATGCCAAATAATAGAGGTTTTGGCCCGGCTGCTTTTAGTTTGTCGATAGAGATCCCACATCCAATTAAGAATAAGCATACAACCAGCGCCTGTTTTGCAGCAGCAAAAATCCCCTGATACACCACCTCAAATTGAGGCAGTAAGTCACTGACCAAAATTGCGACACAATAGAAGACGATGAACATTGGAATCGACACTTTTTTTGACTCGTTGCGAAATATAAATGAGCTAATCAAAGCGACCGGTACAATCCATAGAGCGCGGGCTAGTTTCAATGTTGTTGCGGTAGTAAGTGCTTCTTCTCCATAAGCTGAGGCTGCACCCACAACAGAAGAGGTATCGTGAATGGCAATGGCCGCCCATGTTCCAAATGTGTGTTGATCTAAGCCTAAGGCATGACCGATAACAGGGAATATGAATAGCGCTACGGAGTTAAGAACAAAGATAACTGCCAGAGCTAGCCCAGTTTTATCGTCATCCGCTTTAATGGCTGGTGAAACCGCCGCAATAGCGCTTCCACCACAAATAGCGGTACCCGCAGAAATAAGGTATCCCGTAACTTTTTCCAGTTTGATTAATCTTGCAAAGAACCAACCGATGATCAAGGTCCCTGCAATGGTTGAAATAATGATCCCAATACCATTCGATGTGACCGCAATGGCCTCTTCAAATTGAATACCAAATCCGAGCCCAACGATTGAAACTGCCAAGAGTTTTTTGGTCATCTTACCAATGGGGAAATTTTGTGGAACGAGACCAAAGCTTGCCAAGAAAAAACCGACGACTAAAGCCGTAGGCGAAGAGGCATAAGGGGTTAAACAAAATAAGCCCGCAAGCCAGAAAGGAATTTGGTGTTTTAGCTGGTTCATATTTTTGGTCGCTGAGGAAAAGAGAGTCTAGTGTATAGGAAAATTAAGTTCAGTCAGTCTCAGTGTTTCGAACAAGCGTTCAGAAAAACTAAACGTTTGTCTCTGCATTCTCGACGTCCATGCTTAATTTAGCGATATTCACCACGAAGTTGCGTAACCTTTTCTCGTAAAAGCGTTGTCGTTGCGATAGTAGGCTCCACAGGTTCGCCCACTTCAATCTCAATTTTAGACCAAAAACGATTAGGCAACCCATGACAAGCTTTACCTTTATACCGACTGAAGTAACTTCCCCAAAGGCCTTTGAGTGCAACGGGAATGACAGGGACAGGACTACGTTTCAAAATAATGTCCAAGCCGCGCATGAACTCTGAAACTTCACCATCAGACGTTAAGCTCCCTTCAGGAAAGATACAGACGATGTGCCCTTCGTTGAGTGCGGCCTCAACATCTTGAAATGCTCGACGAATGGATGATCGGCGACCGGCTGAGATAGGAATAACCCCTGCTCGGTTTAAAAATCGTTTGAGAGGAGGCAGGTTAGCGTAGTCTTCTTCCATCACAAACCGAATGAGCCGAGGACAAACAGCACTAAGCAGTAAAGCATCCATATAGCTGACATGATTACACACAATCAGTGCGCCACCTTCTTTGGGCAGATGATGAAGATTTTTGTGCTTAACGCGATACATAGTGTGGGTGAGAATCCAAACCAAAAATCGAGTGACAAATATGGGTACCTGAATACAAAGGTAAATTGCTACCAATAGGTTCAATACCGCTAAGAATGTGAATAATTGAGGAATGCTGAGCCCCAGGACACTCAGGAAGACGATGCCTAATACTGCGCTACCGACCATCAATAATGAGTTGTAAATATTGAGCGCTGCGATGACCTGGGCACGCTGCTTTGGCTTTGCTCGAAGCTGTAAGAGCGCATACAGCGGAACAATAAAGATACCGCCTGACGCCCCTAGCAATAATAGGTAAGTAAACACTGACCAAAGGGGCTGATGGGACACGAAATCCATGAAGGAAGTGAAAGTTGGCAAAGATTCAGGGATTGAAGCGATCATTAGGTAACCGAAAATGGTAATGCCAAGGCTACCAAGAGGAACGATTCCTACTTCTATTCGGTGATTGGATAACTTGTCACAGGCTAGCGACCCTAATGCGATACCCACTGAAAACAGAGCAAGCATAAATGAAACAGCACTTTCCTGACCATTTAAGTGGAGCTTAGTAAAGTTAGCAAACTGCGTTAAGTACGTTGCGCCCAAGAACCAAAACCAACTGATCGCCATTATCGATTGGAAGATCACACGATCAGATTTGGCGATAGAAAGCGTGGCTTTGGTTTGCTTGATGGGTTGCCATTTAAATTCTAACTCAGGCGCACTCGACGGTGCTTCGGGAATGGCGCGACTGGCTAAGTAGCCAATGATGGCTGAGATCACGACGCAGAAAGCCGCGACAAACTTGGCGTGCTCTGTTGAGGCAATGATGCCCGCTGCGAGTGTACCGAGTAAAATTGCTAAAAATGTGCCGGTTTCAACGAGCGCATTGCCGGGAACAAGCTCTTCGGATTTTAAATGTTGAGGTAATAACGCGTACTTTACTGGGCCAAAGAACGCGGACTGTGTGCCCATTAAAAACAGCAATACAAGTAAGATGAAGTAACTTTCGGTGATAAAGCCAATTGCACCGAGGCACATGATTAGAATTTCAAACGATTTGATGATTCGAATGAGTCGCGATTTCTCATATTTGTCCGCTAATACACCTGCGGTGGCGGAAAACAAGAAAAAAGGCAGAATGAATAACCCTGCCGCCAGATTAATGAAAAGGTTACTAGAAAACGGCAAGCTGCCTACGGTTGCAAAAGCAACAAGTAAGAGCAGGGTATTTTTGAAGATATTGTCGTTAAAAGCGCCGAAAAACTGAGTGATGAAATAGGGTAAAAAGCGCTTTTTTGTCAGTAACGAAGCCTGAGGCTGCTCTGGCATTTCCGGTCCTTATTATTACCAGTTACTTAGGTAATTAGAGAGTAAGTTTTCGATAAGCTCTTTCCCATCAATTGGGCTTGAAGCAAAGAATTTATCATCAACACTTAAAAGTGTAATACCGTGAACGCCGGACCACAACACACGGCTTGCTTGTAACACTTCGCTTTCTGTTCTTTTGGGTGCAAGAACCCGGAGCAGGCTTTCTAGCATTCCCGTCATGTTGTCGATTCGCTCTGATTGCCATTGAGGCAATGTTTCACCATTCATGTTATGAGCAAAAATGAGTTGCCATCTATGCGGGTGTTTTTGAGCAAAATCGTGATAGCAGTAGGCCAACTCGTAGAGCGCGGTCTTATGATCTGCACTTTGTTCCATCACTTCGAGCGCCTCAGCGCCCAATTCGTCGAGCGTTTGAGCGACAGCGTGAAGCAGCAGCAAATTATAATTACCAAAGACATTCACTAACGTACTCGGTACATAGCCAATCAAATTCGCGATCTTTCTTAAGCTAAGGTCGTGATGAGGCTGCTCAGCCAAAAAGTCTTTTACGGTATTAAGGGTAAGAGCTACGAGCTCTTCACGAGTATGATCGTTTCTACGGGCCATGATAAATTTACAATTATGAACAACGTTCAATATTCTAGGGAAGGGATCTCGAAGCGTCAACTAAGCAGACCTCTTTTTGCAATATTCTGATACATAGAATCTAAGTTGGATGTTTTAATAGTCATTGGAACTGGTTATGATTGAACTGCTCAAATAATAATTACCCTAAGGAAACGCATGAAAAAGATTTTTTCGCTTATAGCATTGCTGATGGTATCAGTTGCTGTAGCGCCATTAGCTGAGGCAAAAAGGTTTGGTGGTGGTAAGTCGTTTGGTAAAAGCTTTAAAACAGCGCCTGCACCAAAACAACAAACAACCAATACTAGCCGAGTTAATCGAGACCAGGGCGCAGCCCAGAGCCCAAGCCGTAAAGGTGGTTTAATGGGTGGCTTGATGGGTGGCCTCTTAGCGGGTGGTCTGCTTGCTGCGTTCTTTGGTGGAGCATTTGAAGGGATCCAGTTCATGGATATCCTTATCATGGGCTTAATCGCATTTTTTGCTTTTCGTTTTCTCCGCGGAATGCTGGGATCAAAACAAGGCAGCATGAATCAGCATCGTCAGCAGCCTGCGTTTGGTGGTACGAACCAAAAGTTCGAGCAACCGAACGTTCATAATTTTGAGCAACAAGCGAACTCAGGTAATTCAACGGCAAACAATACCAATGGCAGTTTTGGCTTTGGTGCACAAAGTGACGTACCTCATAACTTCCCGCCTGCGTTCGATCAAGCCGCTTTTGTTGATGGTTCACGTGAGCACTACCGTACATTACAAGGCGCATGGAACCACAATCAGCTTGATACGATTGAAGAGTATGTATCGCCAAGCTTGTTTGAAGACCTAAAAGCAGAACGCGCTAAAGCGGAAGGGGATCAGCATACAGAAGTCATGTATGTCGATGCGGAAATTGTCCGTGCTGATTACGACGCAACGAAAGCGCAACTAAGCTTACAGTTTAGTGGTCGTTACCGTGATGCGGTTGAAGGTATTGAAGAGAATATTGAAGATATCTGGCATCTTGAGCGTGATTTAACGCAAGAGAACGCGCCATGGCTTATTGTTGGTATTCAAGGTTAGGCACTCCTTCTCGTTTAACAACGTTGATGAGTCATTGAATATCACCATTACTTAGTTCTATTGAAACGCTCAGATCTCGGTCTGGGCGTTTTTTTATTTGAGTTTTAAAGACAAAAGAAGATAATCAGGGAATAAATAAAACAACATGAAAGGAATGTAAAGTGGCTGAATTCAAATACAAAAACTTATCTCAAGAAGAACAAGACAAGTTGGACGCCGCAGTATTTCGTCGTTTGCTTTCTCACTTGGATGAAAATAAAGACGTACAGAATATTGATTTAATGATTCAAGGCGGGTTTTGCAGAAACTGCTTTAGCAAATGGTACAAATCTGAAGCGGAACAAAGCGGTCTTGACCTGGATATTGATGATGCTCGTGAGCGTGTATACGGAATGACGTACGATGAGTGGAAACAAAACCATCAGCCTAAAGCCACGCCTGAGCAACTAGCAGCGTTTGAAGCTCGACAAAACAAAGGATAATTGAATTTCGAACTTTGGAGTCTATTTGTTTAGGATTCAAAGTTTCAAATAATTACTACGTTAATCGTTCAAGTTCAGTCAGAGCGATTAACGCACTTTGATTCGTCGTCCCACAAACGTCTGGACAAGCCTTGAATGTATGGCATACCTTTGGCCTTTCTGGCTTACCAAAAAGCTTACACAGATTCTCTTCATTCAATTGGATACAACGCTCTCCGGCAGGCTTACCATTCGGCATTCCTGGAATAGCGGAAGAGATACTTGGCGCTATACAGCAAGCACCACAACCAAGACGACAATCCATATTAATACCACCGGAAATAAAGGGGAGCGGATGATAACAAACATCTTAGTTCTATTGCTAGCCACTTCTGGTGCTTTCCAACCAAACAGAAGATTAAACTTGAAGTTTCGAGGCGTCAGCGGTATAAAACGCATCCGTTTCGAATCGAAGATAAAGTTATGACTTCTCCATTTTGGCAATCTAAGCCTCTCCAAGACATGTCCGAGCAAGAGTGGGAATCTCTATGCGATGGCTGTGGCAAATGTTGCTTGCATAAACTCATGGATGAAGACAGTGACGAGGTGTATTACACCAATGTCGCTTGTAGCTGGCTAAACGATAAAACCTGTTCGTGCAAAGATTATATGAATCGCTTTGAGTCTGGTGAAGAGTGTTTGAAGTTGACTCGAGATAAAATTGAAGAGTTTCATTGGCTTCCCGATACATGTGCGTATCGATTACTTGCGGAAGATAAACCGCTGCCTACATGGCATCCACTTATTACTGGCTCAAAAGCAGAAATGCATGCCGCGGGTGAGAGTGTTCGCAATAAGGTGGTGTATGAAATTGATGTAGTTGATTGGGAAGATCACATAATTAACCATCCAAACCGTTAATGACAAAATCTGTTCTTACTTTTTAGACGTCAACAATTGCAAGCCAGATTCTGCTTGTTTGAAACGGTATAAGGCGCTCTAAATTGAGTCGCCTTATTAAGCCAGCATTAAGAGAATGCCGCCAATAGTTGCCGCTGCGGAAAGATATTGCCCCGCTGAGTAAGAACCATCGCTTTCTTCTTTAATCTTGTCAGGGTGATCCATGCCTAGCGCACCGTGCGCAAAGGATTCAACCTTAGACGTTGTGGTTTTCTCCGCGTCAATTCCTTCTTTCTCTATATCTTTGAGAGCAGCCAGTAACGCTTTGCCTTCTTCAGACAACGTCACTTTATTTTGCTCTACTTTAAGAGGCGCTGCGCCTTTTTCTGGTGTTGCTTGGCTACCTTGAGGCTTGACCTGTTGGGCTTGGACCAGTTTAGCTGGCTCCATTCCTACTGGTGTCATACATATCTCCTTTACTCGCCTTCAGTCATTGTATCGACCAAGATATGAAAAACTTGTGTAAATTTATCCATAAATCTTATGAATAAGAGATAAGCAAAAACCGAGCCTATTTTTCAGGTGCCAACTTGCTTTAAGATTAGAGAGAAAAGAATCGAGAGGT
>NZ_MCWZ01000303.1:2050-23272 GCF_002877365.1 Vibrio sp. 10N.261.55.A7 | reverse complement strand
TTTAGGCAACAACGCCCATTGGAAGCGGTATCGAAGGCCATTTGGGATGATGTGTGTTTTCAAAAGAACATTGATAATGGAACAATGTTTTCCGAGAAGTACCTAAGCGAGAAAGAAGATAAATTAGAGGAGTTAGAATCTGAAAGAGTGTTTTTAGGACGAGTGATTTTATATCTATCCTTAAATTTATCATTTTCATTACAGAAGGTATTACGTGAAAAATGCTTGGTTACAAATGGACTTAGAAACATCAATGTGATTTTGCATGACTTGAAGTCATATCATTCTGATAAACTTGGTATCTACTTTCCATCTTTCGGGTTGTCATGCGGCTTTTATTTTGATTCTAAATTTTTCTTTGTACATTTGAAGCCCGAAACTAAGACAAAGGCCCAATATTTGTCAGAGCTTGATGCACAAGTAAAGTCTGGCGAAAGTACTGATTACCATTCGTTAAAAAAAGAAATAGTCTTCCCAAAGACAGTAAAATATGAGCTTAGAGTTCAGTCTCACCCATTATCTTAGTAGCAATCATAGAGAGGTGGGGATGTAGCCGCTACGTAACTTAATTTCAGAGTAGCCTCAATTGATTGAATTGAGGTTTTATTACCCAAAATTGATTGAGCTGTCACGCTGATGTCATCTGCTTTGAGGTAAAACCAAAATAGAATGGTTTGACTGGGCATGTTCATATCTCGTTATTGCGGTATGGTAATATTACCTATATACCATTCATTAACTTACCCTTACCAAACACAATTCAATAAAGATACTTACCTCATTAAATAACCACTCCCAATCATCCTATACCAGAGACATTCACCCCAAAGGTATAATGATGAAAAAACTTAAAACAACGAACGATGATACATTCAATGGATTGCCAGTCTTAAAGCTAAAAGGCGGTTTAATTAGTAGCTACCTTGATAAGTTGTATGACACGATTGATAAAGCCGTTACACAATACCCTCGTACGACAGCCATTAGAGTAGACTTACGTTTAGCGAAGTCTTTATTGTTTGATGACACCGGAGTCATCAAGAATTTTATCGCTTCGTTGGATGCTCAGATTCAAGCGGATCTCAGTCGAAAAAAAAGGAGAGGTCAAACTGCTCGTAGTTGTAAGGTTCGATATGCTTGGTGTAAAGAAAGAAGCACGTCATTGAGTCACCATTACCACCTTGTCTTGTTATTGAACAAAGACGTGTACCATTCTCTTGGAATGTTTGGTCAAAAAGGCAATTTATCAGACATGATAAAGAAGGCGTGGTGTCGAGCGTTGGATATCAATGCCAATGAAGGTGATACCTTAGTTCACTTCCCAGACAACCCTACCTATTGGTTAGAGCAAAACTCAGATAAATTCAACCAACAGGTGGATAACCTGTTTAAACGGGTCAGCTATTTGGCTAAGGTTGAGACCAAGCAATATGGGAATAGATCACGAAGTTTTGGGTGCTCTCGAACTTAAAAAAGAGGGCAAACCATCGCCCTCATTAATCCTTATAAACAATTAGTTTTGAGTGACGGTTTGCATTCTAATAGCCGTTATTGAACTCACTTCTTTTTCAACTGTAGTACCAGCGTCAAAGTTGATGTAGTACTCAGTAAAGATTCCACTTGGGTATTGATAGAACATCAGTTCATTATCACTTACGACGGCCATTCGTTCATTGGCATCAAGTTTAGTACCACTAGAAGCATTGATTGTCGTTGTAGCGGGTTGGTTAAGTTCAGCCTTACTGATATCAAAACGCATGAAGTTAGGCAGCGCACTATTATCATCTACGCTTGAGTTCATGCAGTACAGTGTGGTTTGGCCAGCATTGGCTACGTGGCCGCTATGCGCCTTCGGTGGTTCGATCTGTGTGATTGTTTTGGTTGTGTCATCGAACTGATACACAGAGCAATCTGAATGCATTTTATAATCACCACGGACCACACTCATGGAGGACGGTCTGTACCCATTGGTGGTCCATAGAGCATCGGTTTGGTCTAAGGTAGTTCCATTCAATGTAAGCTCTATAAGTGCATCATCGAAATCTCGAACTGCATAGAGTTTATCTGCGTATAGAAATGGGACAGACAACTGTGATGTATCGTAACTAAAGTTGTGCTCTGTACCGTCTTGTTCTACCCACGTTAAGCTATCACCACTCCAAGGAACGGTGACAATATCACCTGTTGATAGAATGACGTTGTTTCTTAAGTAATCATCAAAGACTTTAGAAATGGTAAACGTACCATCAACAAGTTCTGCTTTATGCAGGCTGAGTTCATCACTGTGTCTAAAGTAAATACGCGTGCTATCTCCATTGTGGGAAAAGCGTGTATTGGTGACCCAAGCTTCATGTTCAGCTTCCACCTTTTTATAGATAGGAACGCCGCCCTCGACCAGTGGATAAAGATTACCGGTATTCTTGTCCTGTATTAGGGTGTAATTGCCTTCATACACCACGTCATCCACGGTGACGCTGACGTTGCTCATGTTGATTGCGGAATAGGTGGTATTGAGGTCGACGATCATATCGATAGTCGGAGTCACAACGCTCTCAGCATCATCGCCTTCAAAGCTAATCGAGCTTGCCTCACCATTTTCTGGGTTCTCATAAACGTAAGCACTTTGCCCGTCATCTAAAGGTGTATTGAACGTAGTTGCTCTAGAATATGCACGATAGCCAGTCAAATCGTGAGCGCGAGGCTTAAAGGTTTGAAAACCATCATTAACAACACTCATGCTTGATATTGAGCGCGTTTTGTCGCTAATAGGGGGGTTTCCATTGGAGCCCCCTCCGCAAGCTGTCAGAGCTAAAGCAATAGAGCTGATGAGAGTTGTCCTGAGTAACTTAGTATTTTTCATGATCATTCCTTGTGTGGTTGTTTGAACATTTGTCTTTAAGTGTTGGTTCTCGCTTAGGTGTAATGACTTCAGATAGTGAAAATCCTTTTGGATAGGTAAATCCGAATGTACTGATGTAGATGTCTTGAATTTGATTGAGAGGGACAGCGCAAACATGGTTTTCGAATTGGTAGATCAATTGAAGGGCTTCACTCTCTAACACAAGCCCAAGTGGACAGACGTATTGGAGAGTTTGTTTGCTGTTCAGATGGAGGCGAATTTCACGCTGGTAATAGATTGCTAGACAAAGCTTGTCAAAAAGAGCTTCGTCATAATTTTCTTTCTGATTTATTAACGTGTATCGAATATCAATACGTGGACCTTGGTTGTGGTCCATTAGCAAAAAGGGTGCAAATGCGCCTTGCATACTTGGTAGATAACTTTCAGGAAGTGCTGCTTTTAAACTCTCAAAAGCAAACTCAAGAAGTACAGATTCTTTAGGGCCCATGAATACACCGGGTTGGGGTCTTCGATGATAGCTATAGGGCAGGGTTCTATCGTCTTTTTCAATATCTAGGTAATCCGTCAGAATATTCAAGCAGCGTTGTACGGTACGTTTCGAACGCTTAATCCCAGTACTCGCTAATCGTTCATGAATTTCACTAACTGTAACTTTTCGTTGAGTCGGTATGTGAGAGTAAATTTCAAATACTAACTCTATATGTTCGATGCGTTGTCTGTTTGGTTTAGAAGACATGGGACCACCAAAATTTAAACGTGATCAATCGCCTCATCACTAAAAAGTGATGAGCTAAAGATTCAACTTGATTAGGGATCGGCTGGTGGCCACACAGCCTGATGCGATTACTTTTTGTAGTTAATGACGAGTTTCTTAGCTAGAGGGTACTTAGCAATTTCATAATCTGGGTTTCTGGTTGCTAAGTTATGCGCCGATATTGCGGCAGCTGAAGCTAATCCAAAAATGACAGCAGGGCCTGAAGCCAAAGTTGCTGCCATCGTGGTTGAACGACCTGCTGTGTATATTCGACAAGATAGCCTTTGCTCCTCTATGAGCCGCTCAATCTTTTTCACTGCTTGAGAGAAGTTTTTTACCCGAGTTATGGTGAACGACTCTTTTCGTTGGATTAAAGCGATGAGCTCTTCATCATTGGTATGATGCAGTACATTACTTGTGGTCATTGTGAATCCTTAGTTGGGTGTCTATGAACCATCACTGATGGCATTAGGATAAGGATGGGTGAGACAAATAACGTCTCACTCAAATTGCGGATAATGATTATGTGAAATGGGCTGTATATTTGAATTTAAATAGCTTCAGGAAAGGCCATCATTCGTCTTTTGCGGCTTCTAGAATTTCACTTAGTAGGTAACCTCTATTCATCAGTTCAATAGTGGCTAAGAGTCGTTTTAGGTGAGCCGAAGAAAGGCGTTGGATGAATTCAAACAGCTCGTGATCTGAACTTTGCTCTACCTCCTTTTTAAAGTGCTGATACTGTTCATTAAGGTAATGACAACTCGCGAGAGCGACTCTGATGAGCGCTTTTGTGAGCTGCTCTTTTAATGGGGAGATATTGGGCATGATTGTTATCACTTATCGGTAATGTCGTGATAAGTCGTGGTTGGGATTCAATGATGAAAAGTCATTCAGGCCTTGCTACATAAAGGGTTAGCTCTCTCCGAAGCACGACTTTTTGATGGCTGTAGTGGTCCGGTGCCTTTGTATCGTGACATAGACCCGGACGGGTTGTTCTCTCATTACGAAGTGATAGATATAGAGTCAAACGCTTCCATATCGATGTAGTTTAAGAAGTTATCCTGCCAAAGCTCGAACATCTCTACTGCGGAATAATTACCCTTGATTGGGCTCCATCCTCCGAACTCTGTAAAGAACGCTTGGTCTCGAAAGTCAAAGTCTAGACATCGTGCCAATTCTGGATACACATTCCCAACGTAAGCAAAATCAGTGATGTATTCGACATTCCATTGACCACGGGAGATCTGTGTCATCGCGATTTCAACAGGGTGAAATCCACCAGCTTCTGAGCTGTATGAACTATCTCGAAAGTTGAACGTCAGGTAAGTACTTTGAGCTATTGACTCACTCTGGGTTAATTGTTGTTGAAAATGGTTGTTTAACAGTGCGTGAAGTTTGTCTGACACAGGTAAACTTGATGGGTGAAAGAGCAGAGTAGACATATTGATGCCTCCTTGAATTTAGATGAAAGAGTGTGGTGATTGGTTAGCCTTAGCGGACTTGAGTGAGTTGTATGTCATCGAAGACATGCTGAGTTAAATGCTCATGGAAAGCGCACATCCAGGCTTGGAACACTTTTGTTGTGACAGGGTGGCTCAGGCTCGCTGCCCCCGCGTCTGGTTGATAGCACCAGTGATTAAGTAGGTGGAAATAGAGATACACATCGAGCGAGTCGGTGGCTTTGTCTTGATAAGTAAAATTGGCCACGAAAACCAAATTCCAATCAGAGCGTGAATTCTCCCGCTTTAACTGAATCTCTACAGGGGCGACCCCTTCCTTTGTTTTGTAGTAGCTTGTATTTCGGCAGTTGAGTGCAATGCGTGTCGTGTCTTTAGGAATCGAGTAGCGAGCGATAGTTTGCTCTAACTGCTGGTGGAGTTTGCTATTGAGGGTGATGTCACCATAGTGTTTTGTAATCATAACCAGCCCCTCTCTGCAAACGATGTGCATTGTTCCCCGACAACAATATGATCCAGAACTCGAACATCAATGAGCGCTAAAGCATCTTTCAATCTCGTCGTGATACGCCTGTCTGCTTGGGACGGTTCAGGATCGCCTGATGGATGGTTATGAGCAAAGATAACCGCTGCCGCATTGGCCTTCAGAGCAGTCTTTACTACCTCCCTTGGATAGACGCTTGCTGCATCAATCGTCCCTTGAAACAACTCCTCAAACTCAATTAATCGGTGTTGGTTATCTAGCAACATGACGGCGAACACTTCGCCTTCACTGCCGCCTATCTTAAATCGCAAATAGTCTCGGGTAGCTTGTGGATTGGTAAATACATCTCCTCGTACATAACGATCTTCTAATATCTCTGCAGCCTTTTCTAGAACGCGATGTTCATGCTCTTGCTGTGAGAGTAGTGGTGGTGAAAGTGTTCTCATTTTGGTTCTCCTTTAATCAGGCTTTAGGTCATTCACTTTAATGACATATACCTCAAAAAGGTTTGAATCAGAGTAAGCCGAACCAGCCTCATTTTTTTTAACACCATCTCCTTATCCCATGAGGACCACAGGCATAGGAGAACGTCCCATGAGATTTTTAAAGCTAAAAGAAGTGATTGAGAAAACCGCATTAAGCCGCTCGGCGATATATAGAAAAATGGACGAGGGTGATTTTCCTGTATCGGTAAGCTTGGGAGATAGGGCTGTCGCTTGGGTAGAAAGTGAGGTGAATAACTGGATGGAAATGCGCTTGGCTCAAAGACCAAACCAATAAGACTGAATTAACGCCACTGCACCAATTAAGGCATTACCTAAATGGTAGGCCAAAACTCGAACAAAGGAGCAAGACCATGAACGAAGAAAACTGTGCAATCTATATCGGTATCGCGACATCAAAAGGAAACGCATCAAACCTACAGGGTGGGGTTGGTCTCAGTGTTTATAACTATGATGGGCAGTTAGTTGACGAAAATAATCTATTGGTCGGTGAGATTGCCGATAGTGCTGAGTTAGAGCTTATCGCATTGATAGAAGCTATAGCTTATGCCAGGGATGGAGACTGCCTGTATTCGAGTAGTGAATATTGTGTGAAAGGGTTCAATGAATGGTTAGATAACTGGAAAGCCAAAGGGTGGCGAAAATCTGATAAGAAGCCAGTAGCTAACCGTCATTTATGGCAACAAGTTGATACGTTGAGATCCAGTAAGTTTGTTGAAGTAAGGCGTGCGCATAAGGTCGGGGATTTTGAACAGATGGGAAGAGCGGGGGATATGGCTAGAACTAGGCTGTGATTTTTGTCAGTCCACTATGGTTTTTTCTATTTATAACTCGCTATAGGAGAAAAGCGACTAAAAGGAAAAGAGATGAATCATTTGTACAAAAAAATCCCCGCCTTATCAAAAGCCAATCAACGTATCAAAGCTAAAGAGAAAATCTTTCTGTTAGGTTGGAATAACGAGTCACTCAAAGAATACTTCACTCAGTACCCACCAGCAGTGGGTGAGCAGTTGATTGTTTTCGATGCTTCAGGTGGTTTAAACCAATACCATTTAGTTACTGTCATAGATTCTAGCTATGGGAAAAGAAATCTAATAAAGATAATGGGACACTCGAACGGCTACTCAAGCGAGCTTTACTATCGTTCTGGCAAAAATGCACATAATGGGTATCAAGCTAGTACTAAAGTGTGTTTGCTACCGTATCACGAGAGAGTTGCTCAACAAATCGAACTGAAAGGAGGAATTAAAACGTATACGGAAGCCGACGTTCAGCGACTGCTACAGCGAGTCACTTAGGCAGTCAATAATGCAACACACTGAAACGATAGCTCGGAAATTAATCGAGCTATCGTTTCAGAGGTGTTTATCAGAAAAGTAGGTAAGGCTTTAGTTCTTCGAAATTGTTTAGGATGATCTGTTGTCCTTTGGGGTTCGAATTCAACATATTAATATCGATATTATAGGCGTCTAATACATAACGGACTAATGCGGCATTTGTTGGTATCTGTAGCATGTTTTCATTCATTCCATAATCATTGGAAATGACGGCAGCTTGACTAGTTGTAAAGCGAGAGTCTGGTGCTAACTCTACTGTTATCTCGTTATTCCATAACTCGTCTTGGCTTTTTCCCATCGTCATTTTGTCATTGATATCAGGAATGCCCCGAATTCTACTCAACACAAAATCTCTATAGCCTCTGGAATACTCACAATAAGCTCGAACGTGCCAACGTAGTGATGTGCAAACGAGAGTATGCGGGGAAATCAACCGATCAACCTCAATCCCATCTTTTAGTGATGTGTAGCATATATCGACACGTTTCTTCTCTCTGATAGCTTGAACCAGTGGGCGTAAAATTTCAGGTGCAATGTTACGTGTCACCGGACGGACCATCGTTGTATTTTCAAAGCCCATATCAAGTTCTTTAAATGTGATGGTCATATCTTCGCTTCTTGAAAGAATGTGCAAATATTCATCAGCATGACCGCTTGTTAGGCATGGAGCAAAGCAATCACTGGGCTTGTATCCTTTCAACTGCTTATCGTAGACAAGGTTGCCTGGCGCTACATCGGTTAGGTAGGTGTTGATGTCTTTAGATGCTTGCTGCCTGCCAATACCAAAGCTCTTGATCAGGTGATTGGTTGTTAACCGTCCCTCCCACAGCGCGATGACTTCTATCATTCTGTAGCGGAATAGTAGATCCCACCGAATTGGCCATTTGCTCATTCTCAAATTCCTGTCTAGTTATGCGACGTGTATGTGTAATCAGTATTTACGTGTAGTTGATGGCGATATATTGTGGTGGTGGTGATGAATAGTCAATCAAGTAATTCATTTTGTCATTTCTATTGGATACGCATTAAGTAGGTTTCAATGGTCACACCTAAAAGTCTCATCTTTCAACTACACCAACATTGGGAAGTGGTTGAGCAGTTAACTCGCCTTTCACGAGAGGTTCCAGCGTTTGAGTTTAGAATGCTTGAGAAGGTGATAAATCAGCACAAAAACAAGACGATGGATAGCAATAGTGTACTGACTAGTCTTGTTAATGCTGACATTTTACAGCCAATCAATCGTAGTAGTGATTATCAGCTAAACACGCTAGTCGTGGACTTTGTCAGAGGCTTAAGCCAAGAGCATGAGTTAGGTCTATCCGCAGTGCTTAAAGCCCGAATTGATGCGATTAAAGATGCGACAGGTCAGGTGCTAGAAGGACTTGATGAAGAGGACAATTATTTGCTTCGTACCGGCGCTAACAGGCTGTCGGAACTGCTACGAAAGATAACTCAGCAGTTAACACAAGATAAACAGGCAATCTTCGAAATAGCGGAGTTAGCCAAGTCCGTGGATACCAATACGCCAATAGAGCGTCGTTACCGTGAAGTCTTAGAGGTGTATGACCAATACGTTGAGCCCATGAACGAAATGATGGATAGCGGCCTTGGCGGTAGTTTCTATCCCCTGCTAGAGAAGGCGGAAGAAGCATTGGATCATGCTGTTGATATGCTTTCTATACGTGGCTCTTTGTATCAGCAAAGGTTGGCAATGCGCCAGATAGCCTATCAAGTCAAAGATCTCCGATACCAAGGACGAGTTATTGCTCAACAATGTGCTGACACTTTGCTGCCATTGAGAGAAGAATCCAGACAGCACAATCAGCTTTCAGCGGTTGTCAGCAAGCAGCTTAGCCAAGTTCGTAAAAAGGGCTTAGTTCGAGGACTTAACTCTAATGGTTTACCTCTGTGGAAAGGTAACCGTGTCACCAAAATTCAATTGGATAACCAGGTGCGTGAGTTGATGGCAGAGTTTATGAACTTTGAACCCAGCTCTATTCCGTTCCCTGATGAGGAAGAAGTGCCGGAGAGTTCAATAGCTAACTGGGTTGATGAAGAACATTTGAGAGAACAACTTGTCCACGCGCTACCGGTAGAGAACCTAATGACGTGGTTAAGTGGGAACTATCGGCACTTACCAGATGCGGAGCTATTGAGGCTTTATCACGAACTTGTACGAGATCACCAGTGGGAGAGCTGGTTAGGAGTGAGTTCAAATACCACCGAGCTGAACACAGTAGTAGTAACCTATCACCCTCATGAAATTAAGACGTTAGTTGGCTCAACAAATGCAAAGGATGTTGAAAATGCAAAATAGTAAAATTGATTTAAATGAGTTGGCTCATCTGACAGAGCTATTTAATCTTTTTGATTCTGGTCGGCACCTAAACCGCTCGATGGACGCTGCTCTATGGCATGAGCTAGAACAGCACGCAGAGCAATACCAGCACCTATTTGCTAGCTTAGGTTTCGATTTACGCATTGATGTTCGTGGCTTTGCTTGGTTCCATGATGAAGATGGTAACCCGAATATCAATAAACAATCGCGCCAGTTGGCGCTGCTGTTGATGGTGATTTTTGATCACCAAGCTGATATTGGGCGCTCACTTGGTCAATTTTACCAATGGACGATTGATAATACCTTACTAAATGAAGTCTATGAAAAGCATCAAGGGCTTTTGGATGCAGAAGAACTCGACCAAGATGCACTAGCAAAGATACTCGACAATGCAGTGCGAAAAGGCTTTGCTGCTCAGGAGAATAATCATTGGCGTTTGTTGCCTTCGGTATATCGCTACCTGGACTACTTTAAATCCATTACTGAGCAAGCGTCCGGAAATGATGTTGCTGATTATGAGGAAAATGAATCATGTTAAGTTACGGCTTTCAACGATTAGCGTTAATTGGTAGTGCAGGGTATCAGCGGGCAGAACTTCCTCTCGACGATTCTGTGTCACTTATTGCGCCCAATAACCAAGGTAAAACAAGCCTAATCAACGCGCTCCAATTTCTGTTGATAATCGATCAAAGAAGAATGGATTTCGGCTCTCACACATTAGAGAAGGCTCGTCGCTTTTACTTTCCGAACAACAGCGCTTACATCTTGCTCGAAGTCATCTTACCGCAAACTGGCACTGTCGTGTTTGGGTGTGTAGGTAAAGGGGTAGGCCATGACTATGAGTACTTCGCTTATAAAGGTGAATTGAACTTAGATGATTTTCGCTTGAATGATGGCAACATCGTCACCCAACCAAAGTTGGTCAATCACTTAGCGACAAAGAAACATCGAGTCTATAAGTACAATGATAAAGAGTTTCGACACTCGATTTATGGGGGGACAAAAAGTAAGAAAAACAGCGAGATCGACTTTACGGTATTCAAATTGGAACACGTAAGCGACGCTCGTTCGTTCCAGCAGGTACTCACCAAGACGCTAAGACTGGACAAGCTTAACTCCAGTGATGTGAAAGACTATTTGTTGAAGATATTTAGTCGAGACCTGCCCAATGCCAGTATTGATTTTAAGCAGGAATGGGAAAAAGCATTTCAAGACATCAACCTAGAGCGTGAGCAGTACCTAGCAGCCGTCAATAACCTGGATACGATTCATGAGCTCGAGCAAAAGTTTGCTCGAACCTTGTCACTACGGGGAAAGGTCGTTGCATGTCAACCGAAAGTGAATGAGTTGCTGCAAGACTGGCACGGCCATGTTCAAACAATGACAGAAAGCCTATCAACGCAAAAAGATAAACTTGAACAAACACAACGTGAGCTACGAAACCAAGATATTGCTCGTGCAGGGGAACGTACAGACTTAGCCAATAAATTGGGAGAGTTAGAGCGTACCGAGCAGCAACAAAAAGATCTGGAACAACGGTTTACCCTGATCCCGGATCAATCGTTTCTGGAGAGTTATCTAGAATCAGCCGAGCAAAAGTATGAAGCTCAAGCTGCATTGTGTGTTCAATCACAACGCTCTTCCTCTGTCGCGATTGGCAAACAGTTGAAAGAAAAAGAAGAGCAGCTACAAAGGTTGCATTCTCAACATCAAACACTGGGTGACAATTTATACCTCCACCTCTCCAAAGTACTCAGCACACATGAGTTAGAAAAGCTGAACAAAGTATTTAGCCAACAAGTGATGCAACTGTCACCTTCACAGTATTCATTCGATATCAGTCAGCTTCAAGAAGTGCTAAAAGGTCAATCAGTCGACCGCCTCACATTTTCTGGTTTAACGTTATCCATTGATAAGCTTATTCCTCAACACGTTCAAAAAACTGAGCAAGAGCTGGTGGAGGAAATTGAGGATGTTAATAAACAAATAAATGAACTTAAAGAACTGTTTGAAGCAAGTAGAGAAAGCGAGGCTGCTGAGAATAAAAAGAACCAATTACGAGACGCAGTAAGGCTGTGTGAGCTGGATCTGAAGGATTACCAACAGCTTCAACAATTAACAAAAAGCCGAGTGCAGAGAACAGAACAAAGACAAACACTTGAGATTAAGCTGCTAGCGATCAACGCTGCCCTTGAGAACGCAGGTGAGAAGCACACCGAACTTGCAAGACAAATCGGTGAGATTACGGATAAGCTTAGTCAGCTTAGGTTGGACGATAACAGTGTTGAAAAACTAAAAAATCAAAGAATTGATGACCAAGCGCTGTTTGCTACACTTTCTGACCAACCACATACACCATGGATAGTTGTTGATGAGTGGTCTTTGGAATACCTACCCGTTAGGCTTGAACAGTACATAGAGGACTGTAAAGATCTCGATAAGCTATCTAAAGAATTGCGCCAAATGAAAAATGACTTAGGTCAGAAGGGGCTTACAAAGTTTCAGATAGCGCAAAGTCAGGATGATGAGATAAAAGGTATTATTCAATTTAGTTACTGTTTAGATGATGAGAAGAAAGCGCTGGAAAGACGTGCTCGTTCGGCAGTGATCAATGTCACGGCAAGTCTTAAGGAACTCCGCAGCGGACTCTATGCACTGCAAAGTAAGATGAAGGAATTTAACCGCTTAATCAGTCACAGACAGTTATCGGATCTCAAAACTTTCAAAATCGAACCAGTTGAAGAAAGTCAGCTTGTTGATGCAATGAATGTACTGATACAGCAAGCAGAGCAAACTGAAAGTGGTCAGAGTTTCGAACTGTTTGATCAAGCTAGTATCCTTGATGATGCAGAGTTAGAACGAGCGAAGAGTCTTTTGATTGAAGAAGGTAATGCTCGCCAAGGGCTGAGGGTCGCAGACTTGTTCAGACTTGAGTTTGTCGTTGCCAAGCAAGGACAGCAACAAGAGTCATTTGAAGATATTGATAGTGCGGCTTCCAACGGAACAGTGTTGATGGCCAAGCTTGTTACCGGTCTTGCGATGCTACATATAATGCAAAATAAACGTCACCAAATGAAAGCGGTATGCTATTTGGATGAAGCATTAGCACTGGACACTAAGAACCAAGCTAACTTGATAGAGATTGCTGATCAGTTTGGTTTTGCTCTAATTTTTGCTTCACCTGCACCGTTAACAACCGCTCGGTATTGTGTACCGATTCATCAGGCGAATGGCAAGAACCACATTAGCCGTAATAGCTGGCAGATTTTCGAGCCAATTGAGATCCAAGAACTGCCGAAGCCGCAACTGGAGCCATCGCTATGAGCCAGGCATTGGTTAAAGCATTAACGCGACTAGTCGATGTTTATCCAGATTCCGTCGCCGGAAGTGCAATGACGCCATCTCAGAAGAAGCAGCTTGAAGAGTTCTGTCGCAAAACTCAGTGTGTACAAGTTATTCCTAAAGGCCGAGGGATAGCCTACAAAATTCAAAATATTGACGTCGTTAAAGTTACACTGGAGCAGTTGGCACCAAATCAAAACGTGTCTCCATCAGCCCCGCAAAGAGCTGTAAACATAGCCATCACACGGAGCAGTAAACAAGGGCGTGCAAGTCACGATGTAACTTACATGCTGGCAAAAACGGTTGCTAACCCTTTATGGAGGGTATCAGAAGTGCTAACTGAGCACTTAAAAAGCGCGACAGAAGAATTCGGTGTCTTTTCGCTTGAAGTAGGTGGAGAGCGAAACAGAAATCTTCACACTCATCATTCTATTTGGCTGGTAGAAAACCAAGCACTCTTCGATAGACTAGATTGGTTACCCAATAATGAACCTACCACCGTGATCTGGTACCGAGGGCAGTTACACAACAAACTGAATGAATGGTTATCGGCGCCTGATAGGGCACCGATGGTCTATTTTTTTTCGGACTATGATGGCGTAGGGTTAAATAACTATCGTCGCTTAAGGTCAAAACTAGAAGAAAGAGCAGAGTTTTGGTTGATGCCTAATTGGAAAGAGTTATTGGTGCGTTATGGGCAAAACCAGCTTTGGAATGATACTGCTCGAGAATTTGATTCGTTTGAGCAAAATAGTCAGAGACTTTTGGAGCATTCCCCTCCGTTACGAGAGCTCGTGATGCAAATGAAGAAACATGGTTTAGCTCTTGAGCAAGAGGCTGTTTGGCTTAGAAATGAATAAGAAAGGATAAAAATTGGAACATGTATAATCTTTCATTGCCTCAAATAGGCTCCAAACTAAACAACATTGAATTATGTGAAGCATTCGGCTGTAGCCCCCAAGGTGGCATGCGTCGAGCGCACAAGACTAATACGCTGGTTATTGTCTCCAATCACATAAAGTCGATCTATGATGACCGATGGTCCGGTGATGTCCTTCATTATACGGGAATGGGAAGCAAGGGTGACCAAAGCCTGACATTCCAACAAAACAAAACTCTCGCGGAATCTGGTACTAACGGAGTATCGGTTCACCTTTTTGAAGTATTTAAAGACCAGGAATACACGTACGTTGGTGAGGTTAGACTCAATAGTACTGCTTACTCTGAAACTCAATCAGATGAGAAAGGGGAGCTAAGAAAGGTATATGTCTTCCCGGTAAAATTGGCTTCTGGTGAGCGTCATGTTAGAAAACAAGACAGAGAGAATGTAGAAAACGTTCGAGTTCGTAAAGCCAGAAAGCTAACAGTTGAAGAGCTACAAGATTTAGCGGCAAAAGGTCGAAAAACAGCAACACGCTATCAACAGAAATCGACAAGCTATGAGAGAAATATTTGGGTAGCTGAACTTGCTAAGCGATTAGCTAAAGGTCAATGTCAGCTTTGCTTGAAACCAGCTCCGTTTAACAATGCTAAAGGTGAACCTTACCTTGAGACGCATCATATCGTCTGGTTGTCCAAAGATGGTGATGACACGCCAGACAATACCGTGGCGTTATGCCCTAATTGCCATAAGAAGATGCACATCGTTGATGACACAAACGATGTAGAGGCTTTGAAGTCTCGTTGTAAGCAATTACTAAAAGAGCATGAAAATGAGTAAGAAACATATCGAAGTGGTCGCTGCCGTATTGATGAACGGCGGTCAGTTTTTGGCGGTCCAAAGAGGGCTGTCTCAGCTTGATTATATCAGCCAGAAATGGGAATTTCCTGGTGGAAAGGTAGAAGCGGGCGAAACTTTAATAATCGCTATTACTAGGGAGTTAGAGGAAGAGTTAAGAATCACCGTTACCGAACCTCAGTTTTTATTAACTATCGATCATAGTTACCCTGATTTTGATATCACCATGCATAGCTTCGTTATAGAAATTCCTACTCGTGACATTGAGCTTACCGAACACATTGACTATCTCTGGCTCTCTACAGAGCAGCTTTTAGAGGTGGATTGGGCTGCCGCTGATCTTCCTGTTGTCGAAAAGCTTCAAACAACCTTCTAAGGAATAAGTAAATGGATTTAAAGGCGGGTTGGGAAGGAACCTGGCAAGAGTTTCTTCAAGTTGATAAAGCAGTTTTTATCAATGAACTTATTTCATTTCACACAAGTCTCGACTGGACTCAAGAGCTAGAACCCACCCAACGTTTTGCATGGGAAACCGAATATGACTTAATGAAATCGATGCTCGGTCATGTCGTTAGGGAGTCTAACGTTAACCCTGAGACTTGCTGGATCGCCTTTGAGCAAGAGCTGATAGGTGAGGGTGGAAAGAGAGCAGCAGACGTCAACTTGGTTCTACCTACGGGAGACTTGTTTGTCGTTGAGTTCAAACATAAAACTGAAGCCTCAGAGCATGAGATCCACCGTGCGAATTCAGATTTACAAACCATGCTTCGTTACCACAATGAATCGATAGGTTTGGTAGGGCATGGATTCTTAATATTAACAAAGCCTGGTGCAAAGGGGTTCAAACATTCAGACGTTGTTTGTGAGATAGCAGACAAAGGCGATGCTCCTTTGTTGACGAATCAATTGGTCACATCGCTGAGACAGACAAGTAGTTATGATGTCCTTCGTTGGTCAAAGGGCGAGTTTTATCGCCAGCCAAGCATACTGCACGGAACTGCACAGGTATTTTTCGATGCCAAAATTCCCACATTAAAAACGTCGGCGAGTGAAAACATCGAGGAAGCAAGAGATGCTCTTCTAACGCTCTATCAGCAATCTAAGGCCAAGCTAAAACGTTACGTTGTAGTCGTTCATGGACGTCCTGGAGCGGGGAAAACACTCTTGGGGATTAGCACTGTGGCTTCAGTAGCTCGCAATGACAGTGTTAAACAGAGCGAGCCTATCTTTCTATCCGGTAATGCCCCGTTAGTGCAAGTACTTCAACACACGTTAGATTTTTATGGTAAGCGTAAAGGCAATGATGTACTAGGCCGGACTATCGATGGACGGATCATGATCGAAGACCTACATATTTTCAAAAAGCACATCAAGAGTTCATTTGGATTGCGTCAAGAAACCTTTGTCGTGTTTGATGAGGCGCAGAGAGCTTGGGAGAAGGCAAGCCCTAGAGATTCAAAGTCACCCTCGGAACTAATGCTATTTTGCAATTGGCTATCTCAACAACCTTTTGGTGTATTGGTTCTTCTGGTTGGTGATGGGCAGGCTATTCATCGTAATGAAATGCAGTTAGATCAAATGCTAGCGGATCTCGATGTTGCCGTTAGTGCGCAAGATCGAAGAGTGACGCCAGTAATGCCTTCATTACATGCCGATAAGATGAAGCTTATAAGTCCAATCAAGAAGGACGTCTTTAATCTAAAGACACCGATTCGCCAGTCATATACCGAAGACTTAGATAAATGGATTGAAGCAGTTCTCTCTAATAACCCAGAGCGTGCACGTGAAGTTTGTTTAACCATTCAAGCTCACTATCCACTGTGTGTCACACAAAGCAAAGATTCGGCCGAAAGTTACGCATCTGAGTTACAAAACACTTTGCATGAGGGAAATTGTAAACCTGACGCTTTTAGAAGTGGCTGGTTGATGTCGAGCCGTGGTGGCAAGTTCATCGATGAAGTACAAAAAGACAAGTTTAAGGTAGGGAAGAACATTGGCCCGTGGTACGTAGAGCCTCCAAGCTCTAAGAACTCATGTTGTCGATTTGAGACTGCGTGTACGGAGTTTAGTTGCCAGGGTTTAGAGTTGTCTTTGGCGCTGTTTAATTGGGGGAACGACTTGCTATATCGAGATGGTCTACTCGTTCTGTCCGAGGACAATCGTCATCGTCGCCAATATAACCATTACACAGAAGGGAGTTATCGAGTACTACTTAGTCGAGGTCGTAGTGGGCTAGTGATTAAGTGTGATGATAGTGAAACTTTCGGTTATTTGAAAAGCTGTGGAATGCAGGTTGTTTAAATACCGGTGCTCTTGGTGGATTTGAACCGAGTGACTTGAAAAACGTTTATGAAAGAAGTGGTGCACTATGTGTCCCACTTCTCTTTGTTATAAAACACGGTCATATTGACGAGCCGCATTGATAGCGATGCACCCAATAAGTCCACCTGCTAGCATATACAACAATGAGTTTTTAGATTGATTGCAGTGAGCCAAAAGTAACCCTGCCACAACACCAAGCCCAGCCCCCTGTAGCTGCTCGCTTGAAGGTTTCCCATGTAGCAGGCTAGAAGCCAGGTGCTCGCAGTTATTATCTAATACGCCATATTTTTTGGCTTTCTTGATCAACAGCTCTGCTTGATTAAACAGAACACTTTTCTTTTCTTCACTTAGGTGACTTAAGATCACTTTCACTGGTTTCCCGTTTGCGTACTCTTCTAAGGCACAAATCTTTACATTGCCATCTGGAGAGTTGTGAAGGACTCGCCCTTTTCCTAGATAAATTCCAGCATGCTCCACGAGCAGCTTTGAACGATAAAGTAGATCACCAATACTAAGATTATTCTTCATAATTTTCCCTTTCTGATTTAAAGTATGTGTATTCAAAATTAACATTGAAATGCGTAAAACGTATATCAATTCATTTAATTTATACCTATGCACTTAATTGATCAAGTGTTATTTTGTTATTGGTGGTGAAAATGCAAGATAAAATGGTTTCATATTCATCTATTTTGGGCGTCGTCGTTGCGAATAAGCGCAAAGAGTTAGGCGTTGAGCAGAGCGTTCTGGGTGATATGATGGGGCTTTCACAAGCGAGTTACAGCCGTTTGGAGTCCGGAAAATCTACGTTTTCCGTTGATCAGATGTTCGAATGTGCCAAAGCTCTTGGTATAGATCCAGAAGAACTATTCCACTCTGTTGTGAATACGGTGAACAACCTTCAAAAAAGTGAACAGGTAGCCGTTCAATCTCAACCGAGAGGTAATACGACAAAGGCTAAATCTCAAGAGGGGAGCAATGTCGGTACTTTCATTGCGGGAGCCGCTTTAGGTGCATTGATAATTGGACTCGCTGGTAAGTCTAAATAAACGTAACGTATATCAATGTAACTGATTGTATATTCGGGTATATTGCCGAAACTAAAAGTCAAAATGGTTAGGGTTTGTAGTGCTTCCAAGTTATCAAGAGTTAATGAAGCCAGTGTTAGAGGCTGCCAAAAATGAAGAAGTTAAGCTTAGCAACGTTGTAGACTTGATAGCTGAGCAGTTCAATCTGTCAGAAGAAGAAAGAACCGAGCTTCTTCCTAGCGGGCGACAAGCTGCATTCACCAACCGAGTTGGATGGGCCAAAACTTATTTAGCCAAAGCTGGGCTTTTGGATTCAACAAGGCGTGGTCATTTCGTGATAACAGACTTGGGAAAAGACGCTCTAAACAGTGGCGAAGAGATTAATAACCAATACCTAAAGCGTTTTGATGACTTCAATGCGTTCACCAAGCAAAAGAATGGTAATTCAGACAAAGTCGAAGATACAACTGTGTCTGATAATGATGCGACGCCAGATGAAGTGCTAAGAGCAGCTTACAAGCAGATTAACGATGCCTTAGCGTCAGATATTTTGTCGCGTACTCGTAAAGTATCTCCAGCCTTCTTTGAGCAACTACTTATCGAGCTGCTACTAGCAATGGGCTATGGCGGAAGCGATGAGGGTATGGCTCATACGCTAGGAAAGAGTGGCGATAACGGTGTGGATGGCGTAATTAATCAAGACCCACTTGGTGTTGATCAGGTCTACATTCAGGCTAAGCGTTATGCGGATGGCAATAACGTTGGCGCTGGTGAAATCCGAGACTTCTTTGGTGCGCTTAATCTGAAGAAAGCGCAGAAAGGCATCTTCATCACTACATCAGAGTTTACCTTATCAGCAACTCAGACAGCGAAAGACCTAGGTATGCGTATTGTGCTGATCAATGGTAAAGAGTTAGCAAAACTGATGCTTCGCTATAACATTGGTAGCCGTGATGAAGACGTATTGTATTTGAAAAGAATCGACGAAGAGTTTTTCGAAGGTTAATCAATTAAACAGAGCTTGGAACTGAACTATGGATATTGACGGACTAAAACCGGAAACGCAGGCACGCTTATCAATTGATGAACAATTGAAGGCCTCTGGCTGGAAAATACAGACTTGGCCCAAGGTCAATCTTGGTGAAGGTTTGGGCGTAGCGGTTCGCGAGTATCCAATTGACAGTGGGAAAGGGCACTATACAGATAGTGCTGATTACTTGTTATTCGTTAACCGGTTAGCGGTTGGTGTTATCGAAGCTAAAAAAGACGAAACGATTCTTTCACAGGTGGAAGAGCAAACGCTTCGCTATGCCACTAGTAAAATCAAGTTCCGAAAAGAAGAAGCGCCTTTATCATTTCTATTTGAAGCAACAAGCCAAGTTATTCATTTTACTGATTTGAGAGATCCAGCCCCAAGAGCCCGTGAAGTATTCCACTTTTTCAAACCAGAGACCCTACAGACGTGGTCCAAACAAGAAAACTCATTACGTTACAGTTTAAAAAACTGTATGCCAGAATTGGAGAAAGCGACTCTACGTGATTGTCAGGTAAGTGCTATCACAGGACTTGAGAAGTCGTTATCTGAAAATAGACCTCGTTCGCTGATACACATGGCAACAGGTGCAGGCAAAACCTTTACTGCTATTAATGCGGTCTACCGTTTACTTAATCATGGTGGTGCGAAACGTATACTCTTTCTGGTAGATACTCGAAACTTAGGCAAACAAGCACAACAAGAGTTTCATGCATTTAAACCGCAAGGTAAACAAACCTTCTTTCATGAGAATCACATTGTTCAGCGCTTAAACAGCAGCACAATAGACGATGCGGCTGAAGTGTGTATTTGTACCATTCAACGCATGTACTCTATCTTGAGCGGAAAGCCTATCGATGAAAGTGCCGAAGATGTCTCTCTACATGAAATCAAACAAAATCAACAACAGGGCAAGTTGGTTAAGTACAACCCAGCAGTACCTATCGAAACCTTTGACTTTATTATCGTCGATGAATGCCACCGCTCTATTTACAACTTATGGAAACAGGTACTTGATTACTTTGATGCTTTCACCATTGGTTTAACCGCCACACCAGACAAGCGTACTTTTGGTTTTTTTAATGAAAATATTGTTGCCGAATACAGCTATGAAGATTCGGTTCTCGATGGTGTGAACGTTGGCTACGATGTCTATGAGATTGAAACAGAAATTGGCAACAAAGGCGCTGAGCTAAAAGCCAAAGAGTGGCTCGATCACCGAGATAAACTTACCCGTAAAAAACGTTGGGCACAGGCCGAAGAAGATAGCAATTACACTAGCAAAGATCTCGACCGTTCGGTGGTCAACAAAAGTCAAATTCGCCAAGTAATAAAGGCGATGAAAAGGGCGGTTGAAACAGAGATATTTTCTAATCGTAAGGAAGTGCCAAAAACACTGATATTCGCTAAAACAGACAGCCATGCAGATGACATCATTCAGATTGTCCGAGAAGAATATGGCCAAGGTAACGAATTCTGCAAGAAGGTCACTTACAGTGCAAAAGACCCTGACGGTATTCTTAATGACTTTCGTAACGATTTTAACCCAAGGATTACGGTTACCGTTGATATGATTGCAACGGGAACCGATGTGAAGCCATTAGAAATCTTGCTCTTTATGCGAGACGTACGCAGCAAAGGCTATTACGAACAAATGAAAGGGCGTGGCGTACGTAGTTTGAGCTATGAGGATTTACATAATGTCAGCAAGAGCGCGACTACCGATAAGGATCGCTTTGTCCTCATCGATGCCGTTGGAGTAGAGAAATCCCTAAAAACAGAAAGCCGACCTTTAGAGAAAGCCCCTAATCTGTCAATGAAAGACTTATTGCAAGGCGTGGCGATGGGGCATCGAGACGATGACACCATCCAAAGTTTAGCCAGCCGTTTAACGCGCTTAGCTAAACAGCTCGATAAACGAGGTTTAGATAAAGTAGAAAAGCTAGCAGGTAAACCATTACCACAGTTAGCCAGAGAGCTACTCACCGCGATTGACCCAGACGCTATCAATAAAAAAGCATTAACC
>NZ_MCWZ01000303.1:0-1322 GCF_002877365.1 Vibrio sp. 10N.261.55.A7 | reverse complement strand
CACACGCAGTGAAGAAACCCTAACAGATAGTGAGCGTCAAACAGCCAAAGAACAACTTGTCGACCAAGCTTGCCAAAGTTTTGATAACCCAGAAACACGTGACGTGATTGAATCTGCTCGTCGTGACCGCGAACAGCTTATCGATCACATCAATCTAGATACCGTCACCTATTCGGGTTACAGTAGTCAAGCCGCGGATGATGCTGAAAAGATGATTCAAACCTTTAAAGACTTTATTGAACAACATAAAGACGATATCCAGGCTTTAAGTTTTTTCTACCAACAACCGTATCAACGTAGGGGGTTAACCTTTGCCATGTTAGAGGAGTTGCACCAAGCGTTAAGTAAGCCTCCGTTGTTACTAACAACAGAAAAGCTCTGGACTGCTTACGGGCGACTGAATCAAAGTGACAGTAGCAATAAGAAGAAAATAGACACGAAACGCCAACTAACAGATATAATCTCGCTAATTAGATTTGCTATTGGTTTAGATACGGAGTTGAAACCTTTTGCTGAACAGGTCGACGCTAAGTTTAAAGACTGGATCTTCCGCCACAATGCCCAACGTTCCACAGCTTTTACCGAGCAACAGACTCAGTGGTTGCGTTTGATTAAAGATCATATTTCCGCAAGTTGTTTTATAGAGCGTGATGACTTTGACTACAGTCCTTTTTCCGATCACGGTGGCTTGCAAAAAGCATGGGGCCAATTTGTCGTTAACAATGCAAGCAACAACGGCCAAGATAACGAATTAGATAGCCTATTGGCTGAAATGAACCAGGAATTAATTGCATAAAATGGCATTTTCTAAAGATATAAATGAATTGGTAACAGAAGATACATCGGGCTTACTAAATCAACATAAATCGTGGGAAAGAGTAACACTTCGAGATGTTGTGGATGTAGTTAACGGCTACGCATTTTCATCTAGTGGCTTTAACACTGGAAAAGGACTCCCCCTGATTCGAATCAGAGATGTTGTTTCAGGAGAAACGAATACAACATTTGAGGGGGATTTTTCAGATGACTACATCGTTGATAACGGTGATTTATTGATCGGAATGGATGGTGACTTCAACTCGGCTTTTTGGCGTAGTGGTAAAGCATTGTTGAATCAACGAGTTTGTAAACTGACAGCAATAGATCATTTTTATAGCCAAAAATTCTTAGCATACTTGTTACCAGGGTATTTAGATGCAATTCATCAAAATACTTCAGCCGTTACGGTAAAGCACCTTTCATCGAAAACAATTCAGAGTATTCCATTGCCTCTTCCAGCAAGGAAAGAGCAAAATCGTTTAGTTGAAAAGATTGATGAACTT
>NZ_MCWZ01000302.1:10225-27309 GCF_002877365.1 Vibrio sp. 10N.261.55.A7 | reverse complement strand
ATATCATCGTTAATATCTACATTGATACCTAACCTCTTACACTCACTTGTAAGGACAGACACAACATCAACACCCTCATTGTCAAAGTCTGCACCGTTGTCTTTAGTCTTGGTTACAAACCTTTCCAAAGTTAATAGGTCATAACGTCTTTTAAACTCTTGCTTTAACTTAGCTCTTGGCAACTTATTCACTAAATCCACTCGGAAACAATCCAAGCCATGACCGTGCCTGTTGCTCATTGTTTTATTCCACTTGCTTGGCATTAACACTAGATTGTCAGGTATCAACTGACCTCCTTTACTTGCAGGATACCTGTGTGCCAGTTCATAGTTGTACTTAGCCCATACGAAACCAGAACGCCTACTCACACCTTTACATCTAGTTTGCATTTGCCTTAGCTCTAGCAATGCCTCCATTCCTTCAGTGTCATCAGGCCAACACTGCACACCATATTTAATAGCCTGACTCTCAAGCCATATCCAATGCTTAGTCTTAAAGAACTGATTACCTTTGCAGTCATCACATATCATCTGGCGTCTACGCATCGTTTTAGCAATGCCACACCATTTACATCGTTTCATCCATTGAAACCTCCATTGTTACTAGTGGTTCATAGAACCAATAATCCTACTTACCTATTAAAAAGAGGGGTTTGGTAGGTTCAAATTGTCCACCTTTGAACACCTCAAGAAATACTCCTAGAAGTTATCCATTCTTTCTTTAACGTTTAGATAGAAGTGAATGTTTCTAATCAATATTTCTTCAAGCCCCTTACTATTAATAAGCTAAAGTCATCCCCTTTTGTGACAGAAAAGGGATAACTATTTTTATAGTCGTAAGCCAACGTCTATTTGTGACACACTTCGTTTCGCCAGAAACAGGGTTTCTCTCAGGTACAAAAAAAAGCACCACCATCACTGGTTAGTGCTCTCTACTTATATTTGCAGTAAATCCCCTTCTGTGACCAGAAAAGGTCAAATCGTTTGTTTTAACAATGGATAAACAGTTGAATCAAATCCCTAAAGCTTTGTATTCCAGTAGGGTCTGTAAGACCGCTACGCGCTCTTCCAGTGGCGCTTAACCGTACTTAAACCCAACCCCAAGAACCGCGCTGTTTCACTTTGCCCCATGCCTTGAGCCTTAGCTCGATGAACCTTACCTCTTGTTTCCAGTGCTGGTGGGCGACCAAGCTTCTTGCCCTCGGCCTTAGCTCGCTCCAAACCTTGCGCTGTTCTTTCTCTGATACGGTTACGCTCGAACTCAGCAAAAGCCCCAAACATTTGAAGCATCAACCGACCCTCTGCACTGCTCAAATCAGCCACAGGCAAATCAAGACACACAAGCTTTACACCCATTTCACTGAGAGCTTGAACAGTTTGCTGAATATCAATGGCATCACGACCCAATCGGTCTAGCTTCAACACCACCAGCGAATCATCAGATTCCAACCTATCAACCAAACGAGCAAACTCAGGTCTATCCATTGCTTTGACGCTACCGCTAATCGTCTCACTGATTACTCGATGTTCTTCAATGTCATAACCAGCATTAGCAATAGCTAACACTTGATTCTCTGTGGTTTGTTCAGTGGTACTAACACGGCAGTAAGCAAATGTTCTCATTGTTCTCTCAGGCTTAGGTCATTAAACGATAGTCCATATAATAACTAGGCCATTTAGTTAAATCTATACTTTATGGACTATCTCTACTGACATTATGAGATAGGTCATAAAAGGAGTGTTTTATGAACCACTATTTGAGACGTCTCTAATAAGGAAGGGTATATAGGTCTGACCGTGTTTATCGGATTTCTAACGGTGTTTTAGCTAAGAAGCTTCCCCTTTTCAGTGAAATGCTTGTATGCCATGCGCCACACACACCGAAGCCCCAAATATAAAAAAGGGGACTAAACTACCCTTCAAAAATTGTTGATACATAGAAATCTGTAACCTAAAGGCTCATGCATGCACGTACGTGCGGACTTCTTTACTTATTGAATAAGATTGACCTGCTACGTTATCAACCAAGCCATCATCGACCAGCTTGTCTAGATACATTTTTGCTTTACCTTGGTTCAGAAAATCAGAAGCCAGAGATGAGAGACTGAGAGTTGTTGGGTGGTTTGCTAAGCGAACCAATAATAGTTTTAAATAATCATTTGGCGATTCTGCATCGATAGCATCTACTAATTTAGCACTCATTATTTCTTCAACTAGCTCTCGTTTACTCTGGCCTGAGACTTCATAATCACCACTTTCATCCGAAAAGCTAGATTCCAACCCGTTATCTAGGATGTACCTATACAAGAGTTTTCCATTATCAGTAAGGAAAAAGCTCTCTCCAAAACCTTCACTATAAGTATCGATAATCTCATAAAGCTTTAGCTGCCCTACCAAACTCTTAAGTCTGCTAATGTTATATGCTAATGGATTTGCCGCCGCTTCTGATTCTAATCTGCCCTTTAACTCATCAAAATCGCAGTTATCTTGTAAAAGAAACCCTGCGATAAGTTGGGTTATATCTTTTTGTTCCCTATCTAGTCTCTCGTAGAATTTGATATAACTCGGTTTTTCTGGATGCAAATCATTTTCTGGCGGGTTCAGATAAGATGTTTTAGTCCCGACAATATCATCACTTTTTAAAGATTGTTTTTCTAAAATTTCGTTAACCTGTTGTCTGTAATCTTCTTTTTCCTGTATGACTGTCGCCAACTGACCTTCCAATCGTTCTATCTCTTGTCTGTGTTTTACAACCAACTCCCTAGTTTCAAGTTTAGCCTCTTCATACATCCCCAAGATTTCTGCTTTTTCTTCAGCATCAATGACTTCCGAACCCTGCATCTCTTTCTTTTTATTGTTCAGGTCTATCTGCTTCTGATAGCTATGATTAAAGACTTTATGAGAAAACCAAGGAAATGCGTATATATAGAAGGCCGCTGTAGCAACTGGCATGATAAATACACAGAAAATGTAGTTACTGAAGAGCCAGTGTTCAAACCCATAAGCCCCAAAAACAAAAAAGGTCTGCGCATAGAAATGGTCAATCTCCCAAACCTTCACAGCATAGTCAGCTTTAGAAAAGAACAGCATCAGTATTTTGAAATTCCAAGCTACCCAGCCTGTGACCAACGCACCTAGTAATGGGCTTGATGTTCTGTCGTATAAATATGCTTTAACAGATGTCCATATCTCATTAACCACTAAAAACTCGCTATGTAAGGGTTTGAAAAACAATAATGTGATTATATATTTGATAGTAAATTGATTGAATAAAAAGATGTGCTTTCATAGCTATCCATCAACAAAACTCTATCTACATCCAACAGGTATGATTCAAATGCCTCTATATAAGGACAACACATCACCAACACTACAGTTTGTTTATCCTCTAACTGTTCATTGGTTAGCAAGCTCAAATCAGAACGACCAGTAAAGATACTCACCGCTTCATCATTCCCAGTAGCCTCTATTAACTCATAGCTATAGTAGTCACTGACACTAAAAAGAATAGAAACCTCCTAATAGGTAAATATTGCAAAGTAGCAGCAAATTGTGATTCCCTGCCGCTGCGATTTCCAAGGCTCGCTTTCCTTGTTGCTGACCAATGATGTCTTGCAAGTCGCGAGTTAATGCTTTTTCACTAAATTTCGTTTTCGTTTGAAACAACTCTAATGTCTGCTGCCCACAAAGCTCCGCACAAACTTCCAATAGGCTTTGCGCTGACTTATGCATTTCTTTTCCCACGAGTGCGGCCTGATCTCCATTGATATGTGGAACGATTAAGCAGCGCTGTGATTTCATCGCGGCTAACGCGGCAGGCAGAACACCTTTTACTTTTCTAAGCTCACCAGATAGTGCCAATTCACCGATAAACTCTCGCTGCTTGAGTTTATCTTCCGGTATCTGCTCAGACGCCGCGAGTATGCCCAATGCAATCGGCAGATCAAATCGCCCACCTTCTTTGGGAAGGTCCGCCGGTGCCAAATTAACGGTGATACGTTTAGCTGGAAACTCAAAGCGAGAATTAATAATGGCACTACGAACTCTATCTTTGGCCTCTTTCACCGTGGTTTCTGGCAACCCAACCAAACTAAAACCTGGCAAGCCATTACTGATGTGGACTTCTACCGTGACCTCGGGTGCTTCAACACCAACACTGGCGCGGCTATGTACGATGGCTAAGCCCATATTCATCCCTTGTAAATAATTATTCACGGCCATTATTGAATGGCCAATTATTGAGTAAGGATGTTATATAGCCTGCCAGTATGCTGATGAAATGTGAAAAAAGAATGAGTTTTTGCTTGTCATTTAACGGAAATGTATGTTACCACTAGGTCTTGAAACGAAATTGTTCAATATTTAATAAAATTCAAGACAGACAAAAAGAAAGAAGATGAACTTCAAAGCCCGCATCAACACTCTGGTACTCCTGATTATCGTGGTCATTATTGACACCACGCGGGGGCTAGTGGGCAACAAATAACCACAAGATTTTAAAAACCCCCGCACTGAAAAGTCCGGGGGTTTTTTTACAACTAATTAGACTGAAGCTCATCCTGATTGACTTAGCTTCAACAAAGAAAAACTAAGCAATCAGACATGACAGGAAGAATGGGAGCGCACATGATGTGCAACAATCAATACAAAAAGGGAGGCATGTAATGACAGGTGCTGAATTAGTCGTTTCTGCTTTAACCCAGCAAGGAATTAAAACGGTATTTGGCTATCCAGGTGGCGCTATCATGCCTATCTATGATGCCTTATACGATGGTGGTGTTGAGCACATACTCTGCCGACACGAACAAGGTGCAGCGATGGCTGCAATTGGGATGGCAAGAGCCACTCAAGACGTCGCTGTCTGCATGGCCACATCTGGCCCAGGAGCAACAAACCTTGTGACAGGCCTTGCTGACGCCTTCCTCGATTCAATCCCAATGGTGGCGATCACAGGTCAAGTGGCCAGCTCACACATCGGTACCGATGCTTTCCAGGAAATGGATGTCATTGGTATGTCGTTGTCATGTACTAAGCACAGCTACCTAGTCACAGACATTAACGATTTAGCACCGACGCTTGCTGAAGCTTTTGAGGTCGCTAAAACAGGTCGCCCTGGCCCCGTCATTGTTGATATCGCGAAAGATGTTCAACTGGCGCAAGCCCCCGTTTCTGTTCTGCCTCCATTTACTCCACCTGCGATTCCTGTTGCTAGTGTGGATGACATTAAGAAAGCGCAAGAGCTCCTATCGCAAAGTACACGACCAGTACTTTATGTCGGTGGTGGTGTTCAACTGGCGTTTGCCACAGAAAGCGTCCGTGAGTTCTTGCGAATTAACCCGATGCCATCGGTGAGCACCTTGAAAGGCTTGGGCTCTATTGAACGTCACGACCCGCATTACTTAGGCATGCTGGGTATGCACGGCACCAAAGCCGCCAACCTAGTAGTACAAGAGTGTGACCTGTTGTTCGTTGTGGGTGCTCGCTTCGATGACCGAGTGACAGGAAAACTGGATACCTTCGCGCCTCATGCGAAAGTTATCCACCTTGATATTGATGCCGCTGAATTCAGTAAGCTACGTACAGCCAATGCCTCTCTGCGCGGAGACATCAATGCTATCTTGCCTCAGCTAGAGCTTACTCAAGACATCAACCCATGGGTTCAGCACAGTGAGAGCCTACGCAAAGGTTTCAAATGGCGCTACGATCACCCAGGTGACCTAATCTTCGCTCCGCTGCTTCTAAAGCAACTATCTGAAATGATGCCAGAAAACAGCATCATCTCGACCGATGTTGGCCAACACCAAATGTGGGCTGCTCAACATATTCAGCCGCGCTCACCGCAAAACTTCATCACATCGGCAGGCCTTGGCACAATGGGCTTTGGTCTTCCGGCTGCCATGGGCGCATCAGTGGGTCGCCCTGACGATCAATCTATCCTGATCTCCGGTGACGGTTCATTCATGATGAACATCCAAGAGCTGGGGACACTAAAGCGCCGCCAAATTCCTGTAAAAATGGTGTTATTGAATAACTCCCGACTCGGCATGGTTCGCCAATGGCAATCACTGTTCTTTGATGGTCGCCACAGCGAAACGATTTTGGACGACAACCCTGATTTCGTCATGTTGGCCAAAGCATTCGACATTCCAGGGAAAACCATCACCAAAAAAGAAGAAGTTGAACCGGCATTGAAAGAGATGCTAGAGAGTAAAACTGCGTATCTACTTCATGTAATTATCGATGAAGAAGAGAATGTATGGCCGCTAGTTCCACCTGGTGCGTCTAACAGCGAAATGCTAGAGAACACTTAGGGAGTGCGAACAATGGAAAGATATTTACTCGATATAAAAGCCGATGATAAACCGGTACTGCTAGAGCGCGTGCTAAGAGTCGTACGTCACCGTGGTTTTGTGGTAAAACAGGTTGCAGGAACACAAAATCATGAAAGTAAGATTGCGAGCGTAGAAATCATTGTAGACAGTGACCGCCCAATCTCTTTTTTGACCAATCAAATCGAAAAATTATGGGATGTTCGAACCGTTGATGTCACCGTCATCGACAACAACGAGCTACCAAACAACAACTTACAACAAAAGATTCGTGCATAAGGAAGGCAACAATGACAGCTAAAACAGCAGACTACATTTGGTTCAATGGTGACATGCTTCCATGGGCAGACGCCAATGTTCATGTACTCACTCACGCTATGCACTACGGCACTTCAGTCTTTGAAGGCGTGCGCTGCTACAATACGCCAAATGGTCCAGTCATCTTCCGTCACCCTGAGCACGCAAAACGCTTAAAGGATTCGGCAAAAATCTATCGTTTCCCTATTCCTTACACTGAGGAAGAGATCATGGAAGCGACACGCGAAACGCTGCGCCAGAACAAACTTGAATCGGCTTACATTCGCCCTCTTGGTTTTGTTGGCAATGTCGGTCTAGGTGTTTGTCCTCCAGAAAACACCGAAATGGAACTCATCATCGCGGCTTTCCCTTGGGGTTCATACCTGGGCGAAGAAGCGCTAGAGAGCGGTGTTGATGCCATGATTTCAAGCTGGAACCGCGCCGCGCCTAACACTATTCCAACTGCCGCTAAAGCCGGTGGTAACTACCTATCTTCTCTACTTGTGGGTGGCGAAGCTCGTCGTCACGGGTACGATGAAGGCATCGCATTAAGCGTTGATGGCTACCTATCAGAAGGGGCCGGCGAGAACATCTTTGTAATTCGCAATGGCATTCTTTCTACGCCTCCCGCAACCAGTGCGATTCTTCCAGGTATCACTCGCGACACCATCATCACGCTTGCGAAAGAGCGCGGCTACGAAGTCCGCGAAGAGAACATTGCTCGTGAAGCACTGTATCTTGCTGACGAAGTCTTCATGACCGGTACAGCCGCTGAAATCGTTCCAGTTCGTACGGTTGATAAAATTGAAGTCGGCACAGGTAAACGCGGCCCAATTACGAAAGTGATGCAAGACGACTATTTTGGTCTCTTTAATGGCACCACCGAAGACAAATGGGGTTGGCTCGATTACGTCTACCCAGAAAACAAACCTCAAAACAGTGCAGCGTCTGCGAAATAATTGAAAAGGAAATTCACATGTCTACCGTACTAAAAAACAAATACCGCAGCGCAACGACGACCCATGGCCGAAATATGGCGGGTGCTCGTGCATTGTGGCGTGCAACTGGCGTAAAAGATGAAGATTTCGGTAAGCCAATCATCGCGGTTGTAAACTCTTTCACGCAGTTCGTTCCAGGTCACGTACACCTTAAAGATATGGGTCAACTGGTGGCTGGCGAGATTGAAAAAGCAGGCGGTATCGCTAAAGAATTCAATACCATCGCGGTCGATGATGGCATCGCAATGGGTCACGGCGGTATGCTTTATTCACTGCCATCGCGTGAACTGATTGCCGACTCTGTCGAGTATATGGTTAATGCTCACTGTGCAGATGCGATGGTGTGTATCTCGAACTGTGACAAAATCACTCCGGGAATGATGATGGCTGCAATGCGCCTTAACATTCCAGTGATCTTTGTTTCAGGCGGTCCAATGGAAGCCGGTAAAACCAAGCTTTCAGATCAAATCATCAAGCTCGATCTGGTTGATGCGATGATTCAAGGTGCCGATCCAGAAATCTCAGACGAACAAAGTGAACAAGTTGAACGTTCTGCATGCCCGACGTGCGGTTCGTGTTCTGGTATGTTTACTGCGAACTCGATGAACTGTCTAACTGAAGCTTTGGGTCTGTCTCAGCCAGGTAACGGTTCAATGCTTGCTACACACGCGGATCGTGAGCAGCTCTTCATCAATGCTGGTAAACGTGTCGTTGAACTGACGAAGCGCTACTACGAGCAAGGCGATGATGCCGCTCTACCACGTAATATTGCCAATCGCGCAGCATTTGACAATGCGATGGCACTGGATATCGCCATGGGCGGTTCAAGTAACACGGTTCTTCACCTATTGGCTGCCGCTCAAGAAGGTGAGATTGACTTCGACATGGACGACATCGACGAGATGTCTCGCCGCGTTCCACACCTATGTAAGGTTGCGCCTTCCACACCTAAATATCACATGGAAGATGTTCACCGCGCTGGTGGTGTCATGGCTATCCTTGGTGAGCTTGATCGCGCAGGTCTTCTGCACGGTGATACTCGCACAGTGCTGGGTCTGTCTATGAAAGAGCAACTTGCTCAGTACGACATCATGCAAACCGAAGACGAAGACGTATTGAAGTTCTTCCGCGCTGGGCCTGCTGGTATTCGCACCACCAAAGCATTCTCACAAGATTGTCGCTGGGATCGCCTTGATGACGACCGCAAAGAAGGTTGTATCCGCACCAAAGAGAATGCATTCAGCCAAGAAGGCGGCCTAGCGGTACTTTCAGGCAACATCGCAGTTGACGGTTGTATCGTTAAGACAGCGGGTGTTGATGAAGAGAACCTAAAATTCCAAGGCCCTGCTATTGTATTTGAAAGCCAAGATACCGCTGTAGAAGGCATCTTAGGTGGCAAAGTGAAAGCGGGTGAAGTGGTTGTTATTCGTTACGAAGGCCCGAAAGGCGGTCCGGGTATGCAAGAAATGCTGTACCCAACCACTTACCTAAAATCAATGGGTCTAGGCAAATCGTGTGCGCTGCTTACTGACGGACGCTTCTCTGGTGGTACATCAGGTCTGTCTATCGGTCACGCTTCTCCTGAAGCAGCAAGTGGCGGTGTAATTGGCCTCGTGAACACAGGCGATATCATCACTATCGATATTCCTAGCCGCTCTATCACTCTTGACGTTGCAGAAGAAGAATTGGCTGCACGCCGCGCGAAACAAGACGAACTTGGTTGGAAACCTGCTAACCGTGAGCGTGTTGTGTCACTGGCTCTAAAAGCTTACGCAAGCATGGCCACCAGCGCCGATAAAGGTGCGGTGCGTGATAAGTCTAAGCTTGAGGACTAAGCAATGACTGAGGCTTTTTTAGCAAAACAAGGCCAACAGACTGGTGCAGATTATCTGCGCCAGATCTTGCGCGCCCCCGTTTATGAAGTAGCGACGGTTACGCCACTGCAAGAGATGCCTCGACTGTCAGAGCGAATTGGCAACCAGGTACACATTAAGCGTGAAGACCGTCAACCGGTTCATTCATTTAAGCTACGTGGCGCCTACAACATGGTGGCTAGCCTCTCTGAAGCGCAAAAGTCTGCAGGCGTCATTGCCGCTTCAGCCGGTAACCACGCTCAAGGCATGGCGCTGTCTGGCACTAAGCTGGGCATTAGCACCACGATCGTCATGCCTAAAACAACCCCTGATATCAAGGTAGAAGCGGTTCGTGGCTTTGGCGGTAATGTGGTTCTTCACGGCAGTAACTTTGATGAGGCGAAAGCGGAAGCGGAACGACTTGCAGCCGAGCATGGTTATACCTTTGTTCCTCCTTTTGATCACCCTTTAGTGATCGCAGGGCAAGGGACCATCGGTATGGAAATGCTGCAGCAAAACGGTCATCTGGAATATATCTTTGTTCCTGTGGGTGGCGGCGGTCTGGCTGCCGGTATAGCGGTACTTATCAAGCAGCTTATGCCTGAGATTAAAGTGATTGCTGTAGAGCCAGAAGATTCTTCATGCTTAAAAGCCGCGCTTGATGCTGGGGAACCCGTCGTACTGGATCAGGTGAGTATGTTTGCAGACGGTGTTGCGGTGAAACGCATTGGTGAAGAGACCTTCCGTTTATGCCAACAGTATTTAGATGGCCACATTGCCGTTTCAAGCGATGAGATCTGCTCTGCAGTTAAAGACATCTTTGAAGACACTCGTGCGATTGCCGAGCCTTCAGGTGCATTAGCGTTAGCCGGTCTTAAGAAGTTTGCCGAGCAAAACCAACTGCAAGGAAAACAGTTAGGTACTGTTCTTTCTGGGGCGAACACCAACTTCCATGGTCTGAGATATGTCTCAGAGCGTTGTGAATTGGGGGAGAAACGTGAAGGCTTACTGGCTGTTACAATCCCAGAGCGTCAAGGCGCCTTTTTTGAGTTCTGCGACATTATTGGTGGACGAGCCGTCACGGAGTTTAACTACCGCTATAACGATGACAGCCTTGCAAACATCTTTGTCGGTGTCCGCCTTCAAGGTGGTCAAGAAGAACTTGGGCACATCATTCAAGATCTGCGCGATGGCGGTTATCCAGTCGTCGACTTATCAGACGATGAGATGGCGAAACTGCACGTGCGTTATATGATTGGTGGTAAGCCATCCAAACCACTCAAAGAGCGTTTGTACAGTTTTGAATTCCCGGAATACCCTGGCGCGTTACTTAAATTTTTGAGCACGTTGGGTACACACTGGAACATAAGCCTGTTCAATTATCGCAACCACGGCGCTGATTATGGTCGAGTGCTGTGTGGATTTGAGCTTGATGAAAATGACTTAACCCGATTCTCTGCCCACTTAAGAGAGCTGGGGTATCAATGCAAAGATGAAACCGATAACCCGTCTTATCAGTTCTTCTTATCTTAATAGAAAGCCAGTCTCATCGACTGGCTTTTTTAATTTCTATTTATCTGAATGCGTGGCGTGCATAGATGTCATGCTAAAGTTTCATTTTAATCATAGATAAATAGCGTCTACACTAACCCTAACTTAATTCCTTGCTGTCTTTAATTGGAGACTCATATGTTTAATGCCTTAGTCCTAAACCAAGAAGAAAAACGCACCATTGCTAATGTAGAACAGATTGATGAATCACAACTGCCAGAAGGTGACGTCTTAATCGACGTGGATTACTCCTCTCTGAACTACAAAGATGGATTAGCGATCACAGGTAAAGGCAAGATCATCCGTAACTTTCCAATGGTTCCTGGCATTGATTTAGCCGGCACCGTGGTCAGCTCAGAAGATGACCGCTACAAAGCCGGCGATAATGTTGTTCTCACTGGTTGGGGCGTTGGTGAAAACCACTGGGGTGGTATGGCTCAACGTGCACGTCTAAAAGCAGACTGGTTAGTACCACTGCCTAAAGGTTTAGACAGCAAGAAAGCGATGATGGTCGGCACCGCCGGTTTTACTGGCATGCTTTGCGTGCAAGCATTGCTCGATGCGGGTGTGAAGCCAGAATCTGGTGAAGTGCTGGTGACTGGCGCAAGTGGCGGCGTAGGTTCTGTTGCGGTGACATTACTTGCTCAGCTTGGCTATAAAGTGGCGGCGGTCACGGGTCGTGTAGAGCAAAATGGCCCACTGCTTGAAAAACTAGGGGCAAGTCGCATCATCGATCGTTCTGAGTTTGAAGAGCCAGCACGCCCACTTGAAAAGCAAATCTGGGCAGGCGCAGTGGATACCGTGGGCAGTAAGGTTCTCGCTAAAGTACTGGCCCAGATGGATTACAACAGCGCGGTTGCTGCTTGTGGTTTAGCGGGTGGTTTTGACCTTCCAACCACAGTAATGCCATTCATTCTGCGTAACGTGCGTCTACAAGGTATCGATTCCGTCTCGTGCCCGACAGAGAAACGCATTGCCGCATGGGAAAAACTGGTAAAGCTACTACCTCATAGCTACTTTGACCAAGCCTGTACTGAAGTTGAATTAGCTGAAGCGCCGAAATACGCAGAAGATATCACCAACGGCCAAGTGACGGGCCGCGTCGTGATTAAACTATAAGTCGATTATTCAGCGATTAAAACGACTTATGTACCGCTTAAAAGTAAAAAGCTTTAGGGAGACCTAAAGCTTTTTTTGGTTCTAGAGGCGGGGAATTTATGGTTATCCATCCAACCCCATATCTTCAACACGCTTCGCGATTAAACGGCCACACTCTTCTTTTACGATACTTCTCAACCACTCTTGAACGGGTGAGTGCTCACAGCGAGGGTGCCAAATCATTGAATAATCGAAAGGGGTAAACTGAAATGGTAAAGGCTTAACCACCAAATCGTATCGTTCAGCCACTAAGTAAGCCAAGTCAGCAGGAACCGTAATGATAAGTGGCATAGTATCCACAATCGCTAATGCGGCTTCTAAATGGTAAGCCCGAAGTACCATTTTAGGGGCGGGATTTCCCACTAGCGACTGCTCTAGCAACGTTTTAACGCCATCACTAATGGCGATCATGGCATGAGGGTAACGCAAGTAGTCTTGCAAACTCATCTCTTGGTCTGCCAATGGATGCTGCTTTGAAAGCAGGCACAGTACCCCAACTCGACCTAATACTTCACTACGTAGTGGTTCTACTGGGCCCGTTGGCCTACAAATAGCAAGGTCTGCGCCTTCATACGTGAGTTGATCTGACAATCTGTCATGCTGAAGCGGTAAGAAATTAAACGAGACATTGGGTGCTTCTTGATAAATTCGAGGTAGAGCAAAGGGCAAGATAGTTTGCATCGCATAGTCAGTGGTGGCGATGGAAAAAGTTTGTGTACAACTTTGCGGTTCAAATTCAACAGGGGAAAGCAGCTGACGTAGAGATTCAAGCGGCTCACCCAATGAGCGATCAATCTCTAAGGCCTTCTCTGTTGGAATGAGATGCTGGCCTTGGCGAGTAAATAAGGGATCGCCCAATAACTGACGCAAACGGCCAAGTACACGGCTCATTGCAGATTGGCTAAGGTTTAAACGAGCAGCGGCTTTACTGACACTACACTCTTCGATCAACACTCGTAAGGCAATGAGTAAATTGAGATCTTTTCGATAAACCTCTTCTAGTTCCACGATTTGACTCCACTTTAGTATCAACCTTTAGTGTAACCTTTGGGCAAAAAAAATCCCGCTTTTCAGCGGGGAAGCCCAAGAAAACTGGGGTAGTGTCGGAATGTATTCGTGTGTAGTCTTACAAGTGCGCAGTCAATGCCTATGAATTACTAAGCGACAACTACATTAATTTTGTTGCTCTTCAGATTTGCCCGTCCAACGGCGCATCTCAAGCCAAATCCCTAAAATCGTTGCACTTAAGCCAAATAATGGCATTAAAGACGAGTCAGCTGGTGCACGCAGTACCAAAGCGCAAAAAGAGATAAAACAAAGAACCGAATAGATGGTCAATCTATCTAATGCTGTCAACATGCTAGCTCCTTGTTTAAATTGCCGAATTGAACTTGTTACCAACTTGTTAACTAAATTAAAACAAAATGATCCGTTTGCCAAGAGAATATTGAATATTTTTTCTTCATTAGTATTATCTACCGCTCTAACGCCAATATTGAGATAACCGCATGACTTTTGATCCAACACTTGCCACCCATACTTTAGAAGCTGAAGGGTTAAGATGCCCTGAGCCCGTCATGATGGTGAGGAAAACGATTAGAACCATGGCAGAGGGTGAAATCTTACTGATCAAGGCCGATGACCCTTCGACTACCCGTGATATTCCGAGTTTTTGTCGCTTTATGGATCACGAATTGGTTGACGCACAAGTCGATGAATTGCCTTACCAGTATTTGGTTAAAAAAGGCATCGCATAGCTTGGAACCCCAGAATATAAAAAGGGCTTAACGAATCAACGTTAAGCCCTTTTTGCAGATATTAAATCGATTTAAAGTATCGTTACTCTTTCTCACGCAGTTTAGTTTCTAACGCGGTGATCCGATTTTGCAAGGTGCGCATCTCTTGATGCATCGGAATAATATGCGCCACCCGAATCCATGACTCAACCATCAAGCCCGTCATCAAAATTGCGCCAACCACCATCGGCAGCCACATTTCCGTCAGTACTACGCCAAGTAGCGTAATCGCTAAACCAAACGTGAAAAGATAACTCTGACTCTGCGGTGTCATACCCATATAACGTGTAAGCATAAGTTTGCCCTCTCGCTGCTAGGAAATGTTTTCATCTTCAATGTTAAATTATCATGAAACATATGACATTTAAGTGTCAGTCGTAGCGATAATCCTCAAGATCGATTCGATTATTGATCCAATTCAATATCGCTAACGATTAGCCTGCTTACTGGTGTTTGTTGGCTAGAAAAATGCTGCGACAACAGCCAAACCCACAAACAAAAATGCCGTGACTTTTCGTATCAACGCGAGCGGTATTTTGTCAGCAGACAGCTTACCGATGATCACAACAGGGACATTGGCAAGCAGCATTCCCACCGTGGTACCAAAGATGACCATTAAGATGGCATCAGGAAACTGAGCCCCCAAAATTGAGGTGGCAATCTGGGTCTTGTCTCCGATCTCAGCAATGAAGAAAGCAATGAAACTCGCGATAAAGGGGCCTTTATTCGATATGGCTTCGTTCTCATCGAGTTTATCAGGGATTAAAATCCAACCTGCCATCAAAATAAAGCTCACCACCAACACCCATTTGAGTATTTCTGGAGATAAGTAATCAGACACGACAACGCCAAGCCACGCTGCTAACGCATGGTTCGCTAGTGTCGCAAAAAATATGGCGGCAATGATTGGAATTGGTTTTCGGTATCGGCTCGCCAGTAATAGCGACAACAACTGGGTTTTATCGCCAATCTCAGCGAGGGCGATAGTGGTAGTAGATATAATTAAAACGCTCACGACATGCTCTTCGAGGTGAGGATTATTATATTTAACCAAAGACAAACCTCGCGCCCCACCCCGGTTCACGATGTTTGTCTAAGGTCTTGCTAAACGGTATCGATATTTTTAATTGTTATTATCGATACTTGGTCTCGAACGCCATGATGATTTTGCATCAATTATGTTGACGAACGAACTTCCCCATAAGGTATGGACAAGCAAGCTACTCCCCAAAGACGATGAGAATTCTATCGATAAAACGGACAAATACAAGCGTTGAATTCCAACAACTGTTTCATTTAGTGAATTTACTCGCGTGAATAGCGGCTAAATTCATTAAACGACATTTTAGAGCAGTAATTAACCATGATTACCCCTACTCGCAGAGCCAATATCTCGCTATACTTGATGGTTATTTTTATTAAATCATTTAGAAGAATCGCGCGAACTTGACTATGCAAAAATACGATATCAAAACCTTCCAGGGAATGATCCTCGCGCTGCAGGATTATTGGGCTCAAAACGGTTGTACCATTGTTCAGCCTTTGGACATGGAAGTAGGTGCTGGCACCTCTCACCCAATGACATGTCTACGTGCACTTGGCCCAGAGCCAATGTCTACGGCTTACGTTCAACCTTCTCGTCGTCCGACCGATGGTCGTTACGGTGAAAACCCGAACCGTCTGCAGCACTACTATCAATTCCAAGTAGCTCTAAAGCCTTCTCCAGATAATATTCAGGAGTTGTACTTAGGCTCGCTTGAAGTGCTTGGTGTTGACCCGCTTGTTCACGATATTCGTTTCGTAGAAGACAACTGGGAAAACCCAACACTAGGCGCATGGGGCCTGGGTTGGGAAGTATGGCTAAACGGCATGGAAGTCACTCAGTTTACTTACTTCCAACAAGTTGGTGGCCTTGAGTGTAAGCCTGTAACTGGCGAGATCACTTACGGTATCGAGCGTCTAGCTATGTACATCCAGGAAGTAGATTCTGTTTACGACCTAGTATGGAACGTAGCACCAGACGGTTCTAATGTGACTTACGGTGACATCTTCCATCAAAACGAAGTTGAGCAATCAACGTACAACTTCGAGCACGCAGACGTAGATTTCCTATTCACTTTCTTCGATCAGTGCGAGAAAGAATGTAAAGAGCTACTTGAGCTTGAGAAGCCACTGCCGCTTCCAGCTTACGAGCGCATTCTAAAAGCTGGTCACGCATTCAACATCCTTGATGCGCGCAAAGCTATCTCTGTAACAGAGCGTCAACGTTACATCCTTCGTATCCGCAACCTGACTAAATCAGTTGCTGAGGCGTACTACGCGTCACGTGAAGCGCTAGGCTTCCCAATGTGCCGATCTGTAGAAGAAAAGGAAGGTAAATAATCATGGCGAAGAATTTTCTAATTGAACTGGGCACGGAAGAGCTTCCACCAACGGCACTTCGTTCTCTAGCAGAAGCCTTTGCTTCTAACTTTGAAGCAGGCCTTAAAACGGCTGAGCTTTCTCACGAAGGCATCAAGTGGTACGCAGCACCTCGTCGTCTAGCACTTAAAGTAACAGCACTGGCTGAAGGCCAAGCAGACAAAGTCGTTGAAAAACGTGGTCCTGCTGTTTCTGTGGCATTCGATGCTGAAGGCAACGCGACCAAAGCGGCACAAGGTTGGGCTCGTGGTAACGGTATTACTGTTGAGCAAGCTGACCGCCTGAAAACAGACAAAGGTGAGTGGCTTCTTTTCAAACAAGAAGTAGCTGGCAAACCTGTTCAAGAATTGGTGATGGACATCGCTGCGAAAGCACTGGCTGGCCTACCAATTCCTAAAGCAATGCGTTGGGGTAACTCAGACATCCAATTTATCCGTCCAGTGAAAACACTGACAGTACTACTAGGCGATGAGCTTGTTGAAGGCGAAATCCTAGGCGTAGCTTCTGCTCGCACTATCCGTGGCCACCGTTTCATGGGCGAACAAGAGTTCACAATCGACTCTGCTGACCAATACCCTGCGATCTTAGAAGAGCGCGGTAAAGTCATGGCCGATTACGAAGCGCGTAAAGCGATCATCCTTGCTGATTCGCAAAAAGCTGCGGCAGCTGTTGGCGGTACAGC
>NZ_MCWZ01000302.1:9222-9516 GCF_002877365.1 Vibrio sp. 10N.261.55.A7 | reverse complement strand
CGGTACAGCTGACCTAGAAGATGACCTTGTTGAAGAAGTGACGTCTCTGGTTGAATGGCCAGTAGTCCTAACTGCGAAGTTCGAAGAAGAGTTCCTAAAAGTACCTTCAGAAGCCTTGGTTTACACCATGAAAGGTGACCAGAAGTACTTCCCTGTCTATTCATACGGAGAAGGCGACGAAAACAAGAAGCTACTGCCTAACTTTATCTTCGTATCGAACATCGAGTCTAAAGAGCCTCGTCACGTTATCGAAGGTAACGAGAAAGTTGTACGTCCACGTCTTGCTGATGCTGA
>NZ_MCWZ01000302.1:0-8584 GCF_002877365.1 Vibrio sp. 10N.261.55.A7 | reverse complement strand
CGTCTTGCTGATGCTGAGTTCTTCTTCAACACAGACCGTAAGCGTCCGCTGATCGACCGTCTTCCTGAGCTAGACCAAGCTATCTTCCAGAAGCAACTTGGTACTATCAAAGACAAAACAGACCGCATCACAGAACTTGCTGGCTACATCGCTGAGCAAATCGATGCTGACGTTGAGAAATCTAAGCGCGCAGGCCTACTGGCTAAGTGTGACCTAATGACATCAATGGTATTCGAATTCACGGATACTCAAGGTGTGATGGGCATGCACTACGCAACGCACGATGGTGAAGACGAGCAAGTAGCACTGGCACTTTACGAGCAGTACATGCCTCGTTTCGCGGGTGACACGCTACCAAGCACTGGCATTTCTTCAGCAGTAGCAATGGCAGACAAGCTAGACACTATCGTAGGTATCTTCGGTATTGGCCAAGCACCAAAAGGTTCTGACCCATTCGCGCTACGTCGTGCATCACTAGGTGTACTACGTATCATCGTTGAAAACGGCTACAACCTAGACCTAACTGATTTGATCGGTAAAGCGAAAGCGCTACTAGGCGACAAGCTAACTAACGAAAACGTAGAAGCTGACGTTATCGACTTCATGCTAGGTCGTTTCCGCGCATGGTACCAAGATGCTGGTTTCAGCGTTGATATCATCCAAGCGGTACTCGCACGTCGTCCAACTAAACCAGCTGATTTTGACCAACGTGTTAAAGCCGTTTCTCATTTCCGTGAACTGGAAGCCGCAGAAGCACTAGCAGCCGCGAACAAACGTGTAGGTAACATCCTTGCGAAATTCGACGGCGAACTACCAGCAGAGATCGACCTAACGCTTCTTCAAGAAGACGCAGAAAAAGCACTGGCTGAAAAAGTTGAAGTAATGACGGAAGCACTAGAACCAGCATTCGCAACAGGCAACTACCAAGAAGCCCTAAGCAAGCTTGCTGACCTACGTGAACCTGTTGATGCGTTCTTCGATAACGTCATGGTGATGGCTGATGACGAAGCGCTTAAGAGGAACCGTCTAACGCTACTGAACAACCTACGTAACCTGTTCCTACAGATTGCGGACGTTTCTTTACTGCAAAAATAGTCAGGAAGCTAACCGCTCGCTCAAAAGCAGCGGGTTACACTTCACTAGACACCTCTCAAAGCCCAACTCCGAGGAGTTGGGCTTTGTTTTTGTCTAAACTAAAAATAAGCTTTGCCTCATAAAGTCATTCCGCGGTATGTTCAACGATTACCCAAAACGGTGCGAACAACCGTTTCTCATATAAAAAGCACTCGCAATGAATTAGGTACAGTAAGTAATGCAATTTTCTAAGTTTGGTGAAAAATTTAATCAGTATTCCGGTATAACCCAGTTAATGGATGATCTAAATGATGGCCTTCGCACACCAGGTGCCATCATGCTCGGAGGGGGTAACCCTGCCGCCATTCCAGCCATGCTCGATTACTTTCGCCAAGCCAGTGAAGAGATGCTCGCCAGTGGAGAGCTTATTACGTCAATGACGAATTACGATGGCCCACAAGGTAAAGATATTTTTGTTAAAGGGTTAGCAAAACTGTTCAGAGAGACTTACGGATGGGACATATCTGAGAAGAACATTAGCTTAACCAATGGCAGCCAAAGTGGCTTCTTCTACTTATTTAACCTATTAGCGGGTCAACAGTCAGATGGCTCTCATAAAAAAATATTACTGCCCTTAGCGCCTGAGTACATTGGCTATGGGGATGCAGGCATCGATGAAGATATCTTTGTCTCTTACCACCCTGAGATTGAGATGCTCGATAATGGTTTATTCAAATATCATGTCGATTTTGAAAAGCTCAAAGTTGATGACTCAGTGGCTGCGATCTGCGCATCACGCCCAACCAACCCAACCGGTAATGTACTAACGGACGAAGAGATCCAGAAACTCGATACGTTAGCGCGTGAGAATAATATCCCGCTGATCATCGACAATGCTTATGGCCTGCCTTTTCCAAATATCATTTTTGAAGACGTAAAACCGTTTTGGAATGAGAATACTATCTTATGTATGAGCCTCTCAAAGCTGGGTTTACCGGGAGTACGCTGCGGCATTGTGATTGCGAGTGAAGAAGTGACTCAAGCACTGACCAATATGAATGGCATTATTAGCTTAGCGCCCGGCAGTATTGGCCCTGCGATCGCAAGCCATATGATCGAGAAAGACGATCTCCTAAAACTCAGCAGTCATGTGATCAAGCCTTTTTACCAGCATAAATCTCAGCGTGCGGTTGAACTGCTGCAAAACGCCATCACCGATCCTCGCTTTAGAATCCACAAACCTGAAGGCGCAATATTCCTTTGGCTCTGGTTTGATGAACTGCCAATCACTACGATGGAATTGTACAAACGGCTAAAAACACGTGGTGTACTGATAGTACCTGGCGAATACTTCTTCATTGGCCAAGAGGATGACTGGGAACATGCTCACCAGTGTGTGCGTATGAACTACGTACAGGATGATGAAATGATGCAAAAAGGCATCGACATAATTGCAGAAGAAGTGACTAAGGCCTACCAAGGTCAGTAAGCCTGAAAACAGCCCAAAGCCACTTTGGGCTGCTCGATTTTATAGCGCCGGAATGTCTTCACATTTGAAAAAGGCCGCTTCAACCGTCGAAGACCGCTCATAAACACCGCCAAACGATGATGATCCCGCAAACCCGCGATTAACATAATTGGCCCCGACTGCAGCGGCCTCTTCACCAAAGGTAGAGTTGATCTTCTGATCCGTATCCACGTCACTTGAACCAAGAGAAACAATCCCCAGAATACTCTGCGAATTGGGGTTAAACGCTGAGTGCCCTTTCAGCTGACAGTTCGCTGATTTTTCTAAATTAGAGTATGCGATTCGAATCGTTTCCCCATTCGTGGCGACATAATCCGAAGCAAGTGGCGCTACAAGGCTTGAGCAACCAGAGACAGCAATAACTAGCACCGTCAATACAACCTTTCTCATTCCATTATCCTAATCAATGTATTTTCGGGGCAGAAGGTACTGATTAGCGATGCTAGACACAACAAAAAAGAGCGCCAATAGCGCTCTTTCATCTTTCGCTCTCAATATTGAGAGGGTCGACTAGCTCTCAATAATGTTTTTACCATTAATGGCAATCTTACGTGGTTGCATCGCGTCTGGAATTTCACGGACTAAGTCAACATGAAGCAGACCATTTTCCATCGTTGCACCAATCACTTTTACGTAATCAGCCAGTTGGAATTTACGCTCAAAGTCACGCTCTGCAATGCCTTGATAAACGTAATTTTTCCCTTCTTCAGGTTTACGTTCACCACGAACAAGCAGCATGTTCTCTTTTTGAGTCAGGTCGATCTGCTCTTCAGAGAAACCGGCGACAGCCATAGTAATACGGTAATTATTTTCGTCTTGTTGTTCGATATTGTATGGAGGGTAACCGCCTTGAGTGTTCTTAGCGTTACTCGCTTCCATCAGATTAAATAGACGGTCGAAGCCAATTGCATTGCGGTATAAAGGTGAGAAATCTACGTTGCGCATAATACTATCCTCTTAAATTAAGCAATAGTCTCAGCTGTTGGGCATCGCGCCTCAAGCAGTCTGAGTCATTCAAACCTCATTCCTCGGGCACTGTTGCTCTGGGACATGAGTGAATGGATACATTAAATTGTGTGCGTCAAACGATATCCTCTCCTGAGCGATTCGTTATCGGCGGTCCAGAGTTCTGTTTCTTCTCTCATGAGCAAGACAGTCATCCTCTTCACAACTAGATATGTGGATTAAGCAAAATAGTTTCAAGGGACTATTTAAAATCATTTTACAATCCAATACTTTTCAATACCTTACAAACGAAAAAGCACCGCCAATAGGCAGTACTTTCAAATAATATAGGTTTCTTTATCGAAGATGGATTGGCTGAGTTCAAGAAGAAGGCGCGCAATTTATAAGTATAAATGAGCACCTTCGACGCAGAAATCAGTCAATCCAACAAAGAGAAAGTAATCTAAACGTCTAGGTTTGCTACTTTAAGTGCATTCTCTTCAATGAAGTTACGACGAGGTTCTACTTGGTCACCCATCAATGTCGTAAACAATTGGTCTGCGCCAACCGCATCTTCAATCGTTACTTGCATCATACGGCGAGTTTCAGGATCCATGGTTGTTTCCCACAACTGATCAGGGTTCATCTCACCTAAACCTTTGTATCGCTGTAGGCTTAGACCGCGACGAGATTCTTTGATTAGCCACTCAAGCGCTTCAACAAACGTCGATATTTCTTGTGTACGCTCACCACGCTTAATGTAAGCACCCTCTTCAATTAAGCCATCGAGAGCGTCTGAAAGATCGGCCAGTTTTGCGTATTCTTTCGAATTGATTAAGTCGATGCTCAGTAAGTGCTCGTGCGTCACACCGTGCGTACGAACCACAATCTTAGGAATGCTTAAACCTAGCTCAGCATGTTGCTCAACTTGCAAGCTGTATTGACTCGCGCCCGTTTCTTTCTCATTTAACTGTTCAACTAACTGTTTGCCCCATGCTTCAACGGCTGCTGAATCATGACACTGCTCAGCCGTTAGACGCGGCGTATAAATAAACTCATGAATCAATGCGCGCGGGTAACGACGGCTCATGCGATCCACCAGCTTAATACCAGCATTATACTGTTGAACCAGTTTTTCTAGCGCTTCGCCAGCAAAGGCTGGTGCTTCAGCATTAACGTGTAGTGATGCGTTATCAAGCGCTAAAGAAACTTGGTATTGACCCATAGCATCTTCATCTTTGATGTATTGCTCTTGCTTACCCTTCTTCACTTTGTAAAGTGGTGGTTGAGCAATGTAGATGTAGCCGCGTTCAATCAATTCTGGCATTTGACGGTAGAAGAATGTCAAAAGCAGCGTACGAATGTGAGAACCATCGACATCGGCATCGGTCATGATGATGATGTTGTGGTAACGCAGTTTATCTGGATTGTATTCGTCACGCCCGATACCACAGCCAAGAGCCGTGATTAACGTCGCCACTTCTTGAGAAGACAGCATTTTATCAAAGCGTGCTTTCTCAACGTTTAGGATTTTACCTTTTAGTGGCAAAATCGCTTGGTTCTTACGGTTACGCCCCTGCTTGGCTGAACCGCCAGCAGAGTCTCCTTCCACAATATAAAGTTCAGACTGAGCAGGATCTTTTTCCTGACAGTCGGCAAGCTTACCTGGAAGGCCAGCAAGGTCTAATGCGCCTTTACGACGAGTCATTTCACGAGCTTTACGAGCCGCATCACGAGCGCGCGCTGCATCAATAATCTTAGAACAAACAATCTTCGCTTCGCCTGGGTTCTCTACTAGGAACTCAGACAGCTTTTCACCCATTGCAGATTCAACCGCTGATTTCACTTCTGAAGAAACGAGCTTGTCTTTGGTTTGGCTTGAGAACTTAGGATCGGGCACTTTCACCGATACAATCGCTGTTAGGCCTTCACGAGCGTCATCACCAGAAGTGGATGTTTTCGCTTTCTTCGAGAAGCCTTCTTTGTCCATGAAGCTGTTCAGTGTACGCGTCAACGCCGCACGGAAACCCGCTAAGTGAGTACCACCATCACGCTGGGGGATGTTGTTAGTGAAACAATAGATGTTCTCTTGGTAACCATCGTTCCACTGCATTGCCACTTCGACAGAAATGCCGTCTTCACGTTCAAAGTCAAAGTGAAATACTTTCTGAATAATCGGTGTTTTGTTCTTATTTAAATAATCAACGAACGCCTGTGTCCCACCTTCATACATGAAGTGGTCCATTTTATCTTCTTCGCGCTCATCAATTAGCTTGATTGAAACGCCTGAGTTTAGGAAAGAGAGCTCACGTAGACGTTTTGCCAGAATATCGTAATGGAATTCGATATTGGTGAATGTCTCTTCACTTGGCCAGAAACGGATCTCTGTACCCGTACCGTCTGTCTTACCTGTTACGGCAAGTGGGGCCTGAGGTTCACCATGGTGGTATGTTTGTGTATGAATCTCACCACCGCGTTGAATGGTTAGCGTAACTTGCTTAGACAGTGCATTTACAACCGATACACCTACGCCGTGCAAACCACCCGAAACCTTGTACGAGTTATCATCGAACTTACCACCAGCGTGAAGTACCGTCATGATAACTTCGGCTGCTGATACTTTCTCTTCTGGGTGCAGTTCTGTTGGAATACCACGACCATCATCACGAACTGAAACAGAGTTGTCCTCATGAATAGTCACAATGATGTCATTACAGTGACCTGCCAACGCTTCATCAATTGAGTTATCCACCACTTCGAAAACCATGTGGTGTAGACCGGTGCCATCATCAGTGTCGCCGATGTACATACCCGGACGCTTTCGTACTGCATCCAGACCCTTTAGTACCTTAATACTCGATGAATCGTAATTTTCAGACATGAATTACTCTCTCGCTATTTATCCTTGCTCTATTGTGCCATGTTCCACATGAAACATCTTGCCGTTATTGTCATACATGTCGGCAATTTGGCTTTCTGTTATAGAGCTTACAAAAACTTGTGCCTTCGTCTCTTTTAAGCAGTCGGCTAGACGCTTACGACGTTGACTATCTAATTCAGAAGCAAAGTCATCAATCAAATAGATGCATTGCTTACCCGTCTTGTGTGTTAAATGCTGGCCCTGCGCAACTCGAAGTGCACAAACCATCAGCTTTAACTGACCACGTGACAGAACATCCTCAACCGGTGTTCCATTCACTTTAATCTTTAAATCGGCTTTATTTGGCCCACTGAAGGTGTAACCAAGCGCCTGATCACGGACAAAATTATCTTCCAGAATGCTCTGATAAGGTGTGGATTTCTCCCAACCGCGATAATAATTGACCTTGATTTCAAACTCAGGCAGAAATGCTTGGCAAATCTGCTCGGCGTGATTCTTTAACTCATCGACATACTCTTGTCGCCAAGCGTTAATATTTTCGGCTAAACGGGCCATCTCTTGATCCCAGTAACTGAGTTCTCGATAGGAAGTTGCCGTTTTTAATAATGCATTACGCTGCTTGTTGAGGCGCTTAAAACGTCCCCATGCATCGTAAAAGGCGGGTTCACTATGAAACACCCCCCAATCAATAAATGACCGGCGATGTTTCGGCCCATCCGTGAGCAATTCAAACCCTTCAGTATGAATCAACTGCAAGGGTAATATCTGAGCTAACTGCGCAAGCTTTTGCCCAGATTGACCGCTTATTTTAACCTCTGTTGTCCCATCACGCTGCTTATTAATGCCAATAGGTAGCTCAAATTGATCCGAGTTCAAAAAACGACCGTGAACAAACAGTTCCTCACACTCGTTTTTAATGATTCTGCCCGTTAAAGAGCTTTTGAATGAGCGACCGTGACCAAGCAGATAAACGGCTTCCAATACACTGGTTTTGCCGCTGCCGTTAGGGCCAATAAGAAAGTTAAAGCCTGTAGATAGTTCAATATCACAGGCTTCAATATTTCTAAATTGTTTGATAATAAGACGATTAAGAGGCATTTAAACCGCGCTATTCAATAAACGACTCATTTAGAGACGAATCGGCATAACCACGTACATGGCACTGTCATCTTCCGCGTTTTCAATCAACGCACTGGCATTGCCATCTGACATTGAGATAAGCACTTTATCGCAGCGCAGTGTGTTAAGAACATCTAGCACATAACTCACGTTGAAACCGATCTCTAAATCTTCACCCTGAAAATCCACATCCAGTGTCTCTTCGGCTTCTTCTTGCTCTGGGTTATTCGCCGTAATACGCATTTCATTATTGGCGAGATTCACGCGCACACCGCGGAATTTTTCATTCGATAAGATCGCTGCACGTGAAAACGCCTGACGCAATTCATCACATTCAGTAGTCAGTGTCTTGTTGGTATTTTGCGGCATAACACGGCGATAATCAGGGAAACGCCCATCAACAAGCTTCGATGTGAAGACAAAATTGTTGACTTCGGCGCGCAGATTAGAGCTGCCAATTTGAAGAACGACCGATTGCTCCGGTGCATCTAAAAGTTTGACTAGCTCTTGAACGCCTTTACGTGGAACAATAATTTGTTGGGTTTCAAACTCACCCACTAAAGTAACTTGTGAGACCGCCATACGGTGTCCATCGGTCGCGACCGAACGAATCGTGTTACCGTCAATTTCAAATAGCATGCCGTTCAAATAATAACGAACGTCTTGGTTCGCCATTGAGAACTGGGTTTTCTCGATCAGCCCTTTCAATTCGGCTTGAGTTAAAGAAACCTCAACGTCGCTTTGCCAATCTTCAATATTTGGGAAATCACTCGCGGGTAGCGTTGCTAGAGAAAAACGACTGCGCCCAGAACGAACTTGAACGCGATCGCCCTCAAGTACAACAGTGATAACAGAGCTATCCGGTAAACCACGGCAGATATCGAGAAACTTACGCGAAGGAACGGTCACACTGCCCGCTTCAAAGTCGCCCTCTAACGTAACACGGCTGATCAATTCGACTTCCAGATCGGTAGCCGTCATTGATAACACGTTGTCTTCTACTTTAATCAGTAAATTACCTAAAATAGGTAACGTTG
>NZ_MCWZ01000301.1:10809-47303 GCF_002877365.1 Vibrio sp. 10N.261.55.A7 | reverse complement strand
CAACTGAGCTAGTATCGCTTTAACAACGTTTCCGCTGTTTAGGGATGCGAATTATAAGAGCATTTACTTGTGATGCAAGTCATTCTTTAAAATAAATGCGTTTTTTTTTCTGCCTGCTCAAAAACCACTCACAATCTGCACAATTCCCTATCATAGCCATACAATAAGTGGCTTATTCTCGCTTTTGCAAAGAATAGATTGCGAGATAAGCCATTATTTTCTTTGTCGGAATAACGAATAGTTAGAAGATGATTCAACTTTGATATAAGTTAAGTCAGTACATGGATGCACAGCGCGTAATTATCGAAGGAACGTTAATGACACAGCTCCCGCCCAGCCTCAGAGCGATGATCTTCTCTATAACAATAAGTCTGCTTCTTTCTGCTTGTGGTTCAGTTCCCAAACCTATTCGCAACTTAGGAAAAAGCGATATTGACTTTGTCATGGACGTACACGCCCGACAGCAAAAAGCGATGATGATTCGCTTAACCAGAAAACTCTATGTCAGAAACCCATCGCAGCTAAAAAAATCCCCAGGGATGACCGTAGATCAACGAATCGAACAAATATTTGGCTCCCCAGATGAGACGGCGCTTCCCTCATTGGTCTTCGATGAGCTTAATGGATTAACGAGTATTGATGCCATTCTCTTGAGCTTTGATGAATCATTCGAAGGCGATAGAGTCTTCGCCGCAACTGTCGGACTCGCCGAGATGCTACGACGATCATACAACCATCAACAAGAATTCTTCATACTCGACTCTTTGGATGAACAAGCCCTATACAACAGTGCTCGCAATATAGAAGTCTTCGTGTGGCGACTCTATCACCGCAGAGATTCAAATGGCGATCTCCTCATTCTTTCCAATAGATTGAGTGAGACAGGCTTTGATACGAGCTTCGATAGGCTATTTGCCAAAATGGCGAACGTACAAGATATGATGGCGCTCATTGTTGCGGATAAAACAGATCGTGGCATCACCAAAGTCGTCCATGGCGTCGCACAATTCGTCTTCATTCCTATCCCGTAAAAGCGTAGATACAAAAATGCCAGCATCGCTGCTGGCATTATTTAACTCGCTCTGAATTTAACTCACACTGACTTAGATAGAGATAATCGTTTTTCGATAGTACTGAAGCTCTGCAATAGACTCTCGGATATCATCCAAAGCCAGATGGCTGCCACTCTTAGAGAACCCATCCAAGACTTCGGGCTTCCAACGACGCGTCAGCTCTTTTAGTGTGCTGACATCGATATATCGATAGTGGAAATACTGTTCAAGATCGGGCATGTGTTTATACAGAAAGCGACGATCTTGTCCGATGCTGTTACCACATATTGGTGATTTGCCTTTGGGTACCCATTTTTCTAGAAATTCAATCGTTTGAGAAATCGCTTGCTCTTCCGTAACGCTGCTTTGACGCACTCTTTCAACCAACCCACTTCCAGTATGAGTCGTCGTACACCACTCATCCATTTTGTCTAACTCATCTTCTCCCTGATGGATAGCAAGAACGGGACCTTCAGCTAGAATATTCAGTTCACTATCAGTGACGACAGTGGCGATTTCGATGATCTTATGTGTTTCAGGGTCTAAGCCCGTCATCTCAAGATCGACCCAAATTAAGTTTTGATCGCTAAAGGACATGAATGCGTTGCCTATTTGTTTACGGATAAAAGAGGTACTATACCCAAATACGGATCCCCAAGATAGTTTTGAATCAATCGCATTCGCTGAAAAATCAGTACTTCTGAGGGCAGATCGCATCATCAATCACGTATTAAGACATCATTGTGGCTAAGAAGAAAAAATTAACGAAAGGTCAAGTAAGACGAGTTCGTAGCAACCAAAAAAAGCGCCTAACCAAAGAAGACTCCATTCAATGGGATGAAACTATGTTGGGTGCAACCAAAACAGGGTTGGTTATTACTCGTTTTGGTCAGCATGCGGATATTGAAGATAGCGAAACCCAAGAAATTCATCGCTGTAACCTACGTCGAGGAATCGAGAGTATTGTCTCTGGCGACAAGGTCATTTGGCGTGCTGGATTAGAATCAATGGCCGGTATCTCTGGTGTCGTAGAGGCCGTAGAGCCAAGAACGTCGGTACTGACTCGCCCTGATTACTATGATGGTTTAAAGCCAGTGGCTGCCAACGTTGATCAAATGATCATTGTTTCATCGGTTCTGCCTGAGCTTTCGCTCAACATCATTGACCGCTACCTTATTGCGTCTGAAACGGTTCAAATTTCTCCACTTATCGTGCTGAACAAAATCGATTTACTTGATGACCAGCAGCGTGAAGAGTATCGAGAGCAGCTGAAAGAATATAAGCGTATTGGCTACGAAGTCTTATTCGTCAGCAAAGAATCTAAAGAAGGCATTAAAGAATTAGAAGAAAAACTCAGCGGGCGAATTAATATCTTTGTTGGTCAGTCTGGCGTGGGTAAATCAAGCCTGGTGAACGCTCTAATGCCAGAACTTCATATTGAAGAAGGCGCGGTTTCTACGAACTCCGGCCTTGGTCAACATACCACGACCGCAGCACGCCTTTACCATATTCCAAGTGGTGGTAATCTTATTGATTCCCCAGGTGTTCGCGAGTTTGGGCTATGGCACCTTGAAGCCGAAGAAGTGACGGAAGCCTTTGTTGAGTTTCGTCCTCTGCTCGGCGGTTGTAAGTTCCGCGACTGTAAGCACAACGACGACCCAGGTTGTATTATCAAAGAAGCCGTCGAAAAGGGCGAGATCAGCCGAACTCGCTTTAAAAACTATCATCGCATTATTGAGAGCATGGTCGAAAACAAAGCCAACAGACAATACTCACGCAACAAAAAAGCGGATCTTTAAGTCATTTTTGTATGCAAACATTGTCCAGTTACTGACATTGAAATCATATTTGAGTAATATCTCGCGCCCAGAACCTAAGTGAACATTTAACCGTATTGGAACTTTCATAATGGATAAGATTAAAGTTGAGCTGCAACACTGGCTTCCTAAACATGCCCTAACCCGTTTAGTCGGCAAGCTAGCCTCTGCTCGATTAGGCAGTGTCTCTACCGCAATTATTCGTGGATTTATAAAACAATACAAAGTGAACATGGATGAAGCCTTACACTCAGATCCGAAGCACTTCAGCACGTTCAATGACTTTTTCGTTCGTGAATTAAAAGAGGGGATTCGCCCAATCGCTGAAGGCGAGTCAGTCATCACGCACCCTGCCGACGCTTGCGTGAGTCAGTTTGGTCCCATCGTGGATGGCAAGTTAATCCAAGCAAAAGGACACGACTACACCGCTGTTGAACTCCTTGGTGGTGACTCTGCATTGGCCGATGAATTTACTGACGGCGACTTTGCGACGCTGTACCTTTCCCCAAGTGATTATCACCGAGTACACATGCCATGTAACGGTGTGCTTCGCCAAATGATTTACGTACCGGGCGATCTCTATTCTGTCAATCCACTAACCGCAGAGAACATACCAAACCTGTTTGCTCGCAATGAGCGCGTAGTGTGTATTTTCGATACCGAGTTTGGCCCAATGGCGCAGATTCTAGTGGGTGCAACCATTGTGGGCAGTATTGAATTAACTTGGGCTGGAACGGTAACGCCGCCTCGTGGCAACACGGTTTATCGCTGGAGCTACCCTTCAGAAGGAAATAAAGCCGTCGTCTTAAAGAAAGGCGAAGAGATGGGTCGATTTAAGCTGGGTTCAACGGTGATTAACTTGTTCGCTCAAAATAAAGTAAGCTTTGACGATTCAATGAGCCTGACCGCTACTACTCGTATGGGTGCGCCATACGCTCATATAAACACTGAAGATTCAACAGAACAGAGCGAAGAGACCACAGCTTCGGAATAAGCTCTTCAGCGTAGACATTTCAAACAAAATGCCCTGTTACAACGCAGGGCATTTTTGACTAAAAACAAACCTACCTCGATAAATTCCATCCTTTCCTCAAAACTATAACGCTCGTCCAAGTCCTTGAATATCAATTAGCTTATTCTATTTCGAGTTAATAGTTACAGTAGGAATTGCATCATGTCAGCACTGAATAAAGGGACGTTAGTAAGGCTATTTATCTGCTTTATCATCCCGCTTGCCGTATTATTCATTCCCATTGACCTTATTCCTATCGATGATCTCACTTTAATTCAGCACCGACTCTTGGCCATTTTCTTGCTCGCAGCGCTATTGTGGGTGTTAGAGCCCGTACCGGTCTTTGCAACATCAATTTTGATCATTGCCCTTGAACTGATCATGATCTCGGATAAAGGCCTGACAATCTTTCGTCAGCCACCAACAGGTCATGAGCTAGGAGAATTAATCAAGTACACCGATATATTTAGCGCCTTTTCCTCTCCCATTATCATTCTATTTATGGGCGGGTTTGCACTCGCTATCGCGGCCTCAAAGTACGAGCTCGACAATAACCTAGCGCGTGTTCTACTCAAACCATTTGGCACTCAGCCAAGGTTCATCATGCTCGGTTTAATGCTGATCACCGCGGTGTTCTCGATGTTTATGTCCAATACGGCGACAACCGTTATGATGCTCGCACTGCTCGGCCCCATCGTCGCATCTGCACCGAAGGGGGACATTGGCATCAAGGCACTCGTACTGTGTATCCCTATTGCCGCCAACACGGGCGGCATTGCTACTCCAATTGGTACGCCACCCAATGCCATTGCTCTGCAATACCTCACCGAAGAGAACAGCATCGACTTTCTTTCTTGGATGATGATGGGGCTTCCTTTTGTCATCATTCAGCTCACTATCGCTTGGTTTTTGTTACAAAAACTGTTTCCGTCTCAGCAAGATAAGATGGTACTTAAGCTCAATGGTTCGTTTAAAACAAGCTGGCGCGCTATCACGGTCTACGCCACATTTGGGGCGACGATCCTTTTATGGATGACAACCAAAGTGCATGGCATGAATACCTACGTCGTCTCCATCATCCCACTCGCCGTGTTTACGTTAACTGGCATCATGGGTAAAGAAGAGCTCAAGCAGATTAACTGGGACGTGCTGTGGCTTGTTGCCGGTGGCATCGCGATTGGAATTGGACTGGATAAAACAGGGCTGGCGGTCGCTCTCGCACATGCCATTGATTATGAATCTTTATCTCCAGTCGCCGTAGTGCTCACGCTCTCTATCGTGTGTTGGCTCATGGCTAACTTTATGTCAAATACAGCAACCGCTAACCTGCTCATGCCGATCGCAGCAGCCATTGGGGCTTCTATGGAAAGTCTTGCGGCTATTGGTGGCTTGCAAGGCTTGTTGGTTGTCGTCGCGTTTTCAGCCTCACTAGGAATGATACTTCCGGTATCAACACCACCAAACTCCTTGGCTTACTCGACAGGGCTTATTGAAAGTAAGGACATGGCGAAAATGGGGCTCATTCTTGGCGTCGTTGGGCTGTCCATTGTCTACATCGCTATGTTGATTTTCACTTAACAATCACATGCTCGCACCGTACGATGGAAAGGATGCCCTGAATTCAATCCTTCGTATCACATAACACTAGGCATCAAAGGGAGATTCGGGCATATTGAGTGCCCTTCTACCCAACTTAATCAAGGATGATGTCTCGTGGGATTTGAATGGCTTGCACTCGCTGCAGCATTTCTCTGGGCGGTGGCCAGTTTACTTTCGGTGACTCCAGCACAACACCTTGGTTCTTTCGCCTACAGCCGATGGCGAATGGGCTGCACCTCGGTAATGCTCACCGTGATGGCACTCATAACCGGGGGCTGGGGAACCATTGAAACAAGCTACATCACACCGATGATGCTTTCAGGGCTGATTGGTATATTCATTGGTGATACGGCTTTGTTTGCTTGTTTAAACCGAATGGGGCCTAGGCAAGCTGGGTTGCTCTTTTCTTGTCACGCCGTTTTCTCAGCCATCCTTGGCTACTTTATTTTCAGCGAAACCATGAATGTGCCTGAACTTGTGGGTTCTTTGCTGGTCTTTTCTGGCGTCATCACTGCTATTTTCTTTGGCCGAAAAAGAGCAAATCAGAATACTCTCGACCATATAAAAGGAAAAGCTTCCATCGGTATCGCATTAGGATTACTCGCGGCTCTTTGTCAGGCATTAGGCGGTATCATTGCAAAACCCATTATGATCACATCCGTTGACCCGGTTGCAGCTTCGGCCATTCGTATGATCACGGCTTTTTGTGCACACAGTCTGTTTTTATTTTCTGGTGCCAAGTTAGCCAAAGCTACCAACCCTATGACAAAGAACATCTTCGCCATCACCGCCGTAAATGGCTTTCTCGCGATGGCCGTAGGGATGACCCTGATCTTATTTGCATTACAAACTGGGAATGTCGGTATGGTCGCGCTGTTATCTTCAACCACACCAATCATGCTACTGCCTATTTTGTGGGTCTATACTAAACAACGCCCGAATATTTACGCGTGGATCGGCGCCATTGTCGCCGTCATTGGAACCGCTATTTTGGTTCAGTAAACTGACTTTCAGTTGTGGTAGAAATCTGATCAATAGGCAACTCTTTATTGTATCGATAGGAAGAATCATTGATCTTTAGCTACTGCAACCACTGTAAAATGTAGTAAAGTTACGCTAATTTGTTTTGAAAGTTACTTTAAATTTTGACGAGGTTATAACTATGTCAGCTAAGAAGCCGATGGCTCTAGTGATTCTTGACGGTTGGGGATACCGTGAAGACAACGCAAGCAACGCAATCAACAATGCAAAGACGCCAGTAATGGATGAGCTTATTGCAAACAACCCAAATACTCTTATCTCGGCTTCCGGTCTTGATGTAGGCCTGCCTGACGGTCAAATGGGTAACTCAGAAGTTGGTCACACCAACATCGGCGCTGGCCGTGTGGTATACCAAGATCTCACTCGCATTACGAAATCAATTCAAGACGGTGAGTTCGTTGAAACACCTGCGCTTGTTGAAGCCATCGATCAAGCTGTTTCAGCAGGTAAAGCTGTTCACCTAATGGGCCTAATGTCTCCAGGTGGCGTTCACTCTCATGAAGACCACATCTACGCTGCAGTAGAAATGGCGGCTGCGCGCGGCGCTGAAAAGATCTACCTGCACTGCTTCCTAGATGGACGTGATACACCACCACGCAGCGCTGAAAACTCACTAAAACGCTTTGATGAGTTATTCGCTAAACTAGGTAAGGGCCGCGTGGCTTCACTCGTTGGTCGTTACTACGCAATGGACCGTGACAATAACTGGGACCGCGTACAAGTTGCTTACGATCTACTCACTCAAGCAAAAGCAGAATTCACATTCGACTCTGCGGTTGCTGGCTTAGAAGCGGCATACGCACGTGACGAAAACGATGAGTTCGTTAAAGCAACCGCAATCAAAACCGAAGATCAAGAAGATGCCGCAATCGTTGATGGCGATGCAGTCATCTTTATGAACTACCGTGCTGACCGTGCTCGTCAGATCACTCGTACTTTCGTCCCTGCATTTGATGGTTTCGAGCGTGCGGTATTCCCAGCTATCAACTTTGTTATGCTGACTCAATACGCAGCAGACATCCCACTAGCAACTGCATTCCCATCCGCTTCTTTAGAGAACACATACGGTGAATGGTTATCGAAGAAAGGCCAAACACAACTGCGTATTTCAGAAACTGAAAAATACGCCCACGTGACGTTCTTCTTCAACGGTGGTGTTGAGAACGAATTTGACGGTGAAGAACGTCAGTTGGTTGCTTCTCCAAAAGTCGCAACGTACGACCTTCAACCAGAAATGAGTTCTGAAGAACTGACAGACAAATTAGTTGTGGCTATTAAGTCTGGTAAGTACGACACGATCATCTGTAACTTCCCTAATGCCGATATGGTTGGCCACACTGGTATTTACGAGGCTGCAGAACAAGCAATTGAAGCATTAGACTCATGTGTTGCTAAAGTGGTTGCGGCAATTAAAGAAGTTGATGGTCAACTTCTTATCACTGCAGACCACGGCAACGCTGAAATGATGGTAGACCCAGTAACAGGTGGCACTCACACTGCACACACCAATTTACCGGTTCCTCTTATCTACGTAGGTGGTAAAGAGTTTGAATTCAAGCAAAACGGTAAACTGTCAGATCTTGCACCAACCATGCTTGACCTTGTTGGCCTAGAGATTCCAGCAGAAATGACCGGTGAAATACTCACTAAGTAAGTGAATAATTTCCTGTCTCGCTGATACAAATAATTAAGCCCCAATGTTGATTGGGGCTTTTTTGACTCTTTTATCCAGCACAACATCAAAGATGCGGAAACAATAGCTAGACTGCAACTTTGAACATAGTCCTTTCTTCTCATAATTTTCTTTGGGTATACTAAGCCCTTAATTTAATCGATGGATCCGATTCTCTATGGCGAAGTTCTTATCTGCGTTATCACTTAAAAATCATATTGGTTTTCAAATCATAGTGACAGCGCTAGTGCTTAGCTTCACCAACCTCGGCCATGCCTCATCTTCCAACGAGTTAAAAGGGGTTAAGAATGAAATATCCCGCCAACAGAACTCTGTCTCTAGCCAACAAAAGAAACTCAACAATCTCCAAGGTGCCCTAAAAAAGCAAGAACTCAGCATCAATGAGCTTGAAAACCAGATTCGTGATACCAAAAAATCACTAGCGACCTCCAATGCCAACATATCGAGAATTGACTCTCAAGTGTTAGCACTTAAGAAACAAAAAACAGATCTCAGCGACACCTTAGCTGAACTTATCAAGACCTATTACGTCACTCAGCGCGCACGCTCAGCAAGTAACATACTTAATAATGGCGCCGACGAAGATCGCATTAGTCAGTACTTCCAGCATTTAGCTAAAGAACGCGCTGAAACAATAGCCTCACTTGAGTCAACGCAATTGGATCTTGACCGAAGCCTAGAGCAGCTCCAGCTAGAAAAGCAGCAAATCGCACAACTTCTCGATCAGCAGACAAAGAAACGCAATAGCCTCAAAAAAGAGCAAGGTAATAGAAGTCAAACCGTTAGTCAGATTAAGAAAAGTATCTCGAGTGACAAGGTTTACCTTTCAGAACTGCAGCGGAATGAAACTCGCTTAAAAGCTGAGATAGCCAAAGCCGCGAAACGTAATGCGGTACCTATGGATGGGCTTTCTAAGCAAAAAGGCAAGCTGCCTTGGCCTTTGAAGGGCAAACTGCTGCACAGCTACGGCTCTAAACAGTCGGGTCAAAGTAACTGGAGCGGTATTGTTATTGACGCGAAATACGGTCAGGCTATTAAAGCAGTCTACCCAGGTACGGTGGTTTTTGCTGAATATTTGAGAGGGTACGGTCTCGTTGTTCTGCTCGACCATGGAAAGGGAGATATGACCTTGTATGGCTTCAATCAAACGCTGCTGAAGAAAGAAGGCGATAAGATTGCAGCCGGAGAAACTATCGCCTTAGCGGGTGACACTGGAGGGCAAAGCCGCCCTTCCCTCTACTTTGAACTGCGCCGTAACAGTAAGACGCAGAACCCTAAATCTTGGCTGACTCGATAGTCCATTCAGTCGTAAATTAAGCGTAAGCCGTTTCCACAGCCTGAATAAACGTCTCAACCTCTGATTTATCCAACGCATTGATTCCTGCTGCTGCCGCTCGACCGCCACCTGTGGCAAATTGCCCACAAATATCACTAGCGCCTTGCTTGTTATTCAGTGGCGCTCGTAGTGAGACCGTATACGTACCATCAGCATTTTCAGTTAAGACAGCATGAGCCGAATCAGGATCTTGATTCGCTAGCATATTGCCATAAACACCACTAATTCGACGAGAGGCCGCACTGTTGGGTAATTCAAAAAGCCCTAGCTTATCGCTTCGATACTGGGCATCAATGGCCAGCGCTTTGTTCATATCTTCTTGGTACGCATGCTGTAACTTGTAAAAAGGCGACGCCTCATCAGCAATCACATCAAACGGTGACGAATACGCAACTAATGCTCGATACAAATCAGCCGGATGATAGTGAAGATCTTCCACTTTAGCTCCGTACCCGTTGTAATTAATGAGTGTGCCGAGCTCTTTCAATTGATCTTTCTGCTCACTCGATAAGCCTTGTTTATAGGCTAGCTTACTCGCTACCGCTAAAAGGTTATCCCCATAAGCCGCCGTTATTGCCCATAGGTGGTACTGACCTTTCAAGAGCTTATCAATAATCAAAGCCGTACATGTATTGGCATCAAGATCAATATTTGCGTCTAAAGCTGGATGACTAGGAATGTCCCCTGACTGATGGTGATCCGCATAAAAAACATCAACACCAAGCTCTAGGGCGGCGACCAAACCATCCATGTTTTTAGCCATTGAAATATCGAGTACGGCCATTGAGTCTTGTGCAGACAAATCTACCTTTTCAACTAATTTTATATCACGCTTAACACCCGTAACTAACTCTGATGTGCGCGGCTCAGCTAAACGTAATTGAAGCAAAGCGATGATACCGTCAGCATCGCCATTAAAAACATCGTAATGCATAAAAAACCTTGAAAAAACCACCTAACTTCTGGTGAAAAGTAATAGAAAAACCTATGCGTGAATCGCTTTAACGCCATCTTCGAGCAACTGCAATTGCTCTAGCCCAAGATCAGTGGCTTTGGGTTTCACCACCGCGATCATTTGCAGCATTCCCTGAAGAACCACTTGTTCAGTGATCTTTGAGTTAGGTGACATCGCTGATTGATAACCTAGCCATGAGCTTGCAATAAGATGCAACGTCGTAACGAGTGGCTTCATTTCTACCTCGTCAACGACCAGAAGGTCAAGCTCTACAAAGGCTTTCATTATATTGATGAGATTACTTTGCAGTTTGTCTTGAACTTGAATGTAGTCATCGTGCAATTTGGTATCACGTTGGAGAATTTCAGGCAAATTGGCGTAGAAAAAACGGTACTTCCACATCAAAGTAAAAATGGAATCAAGGTAGTGCTTGAGCATAACTAAGCTCTCTTGCTGCCCTTGAATTGGTGTGAATCGCTCGAGTAGTTCTTCAGAATAAAGCGTGAAAATATCGTGAACAATTTCCTGCTTGTTCCGAAAATGGTAATAGAGATTACCCGGGCTAATGTCTATATGTGCAGCAATATGGTTGGTCGTTATATTGCGCTCTCCATGCTCATTAAATAACTCTAGTGCTGCATGTACAATTTTATCGCGAGTTTTCATTTATTGCCCGTATCCTTTCAGTCAATCGAGTCAGTATAGCGCCAAGTGTATCTCATAACAAAAAAGCGCCTGGTCGTATCAGGCGCTTTTTTCGGTACTCAACTATTTATGGTAAGGCTTCGATAGCTCGTGAACCGCATCGACAAACACACCCGCGTTTTCAGGTGGAACATCGAGATGAATGCCGTGACCAAGGTTAAACACATGACCAGTGCCACCATCACCGAACCCTTTCAATATGGTCGATACTTCTTCGCGAATACGCTCAGGTTGAGCATAAAGGATTGATGGGTCCATATTACCCTGCAGGGCAACTTTATCGCCAACACGTGCTTTAGCGTCTTCAATATTAATGGTCCAATCGAGACCTACTGCATCACAGCCTGTTGCGGCAATTGATTCAAGCCACATTCCACCATTTTTAGTAAACAGTGTTACTGGTACTCGACGGCCATCGTTTTCACGAATCAAACCATCGACGATCTTGTGCATGTATTGCAATGAGAATAGGTTGTAGTCACGAGGAGTTAGTACACCACCCCATGTATCAAATACCATTACCGATTGCGCACCCGCTTTAATTTGCGCGTTTAGGTATTCGATAACACTGTCTGCCAGCTTATCTAAAAGAAGGTGCAATGTTTGTGGCTCTGCATACATCATTTTCTTGAGCTTAGTGAAAGCTTTAGAGCTTCCACCTTCAACCATGTAGGTTGCTAGTGTCCAAGGGCTACCAGAGAAACCAATCAGTGGTACTTCGCCTTTGAGGTCTTTACGGATCTGACGAACAGCGTTCATCACATATTGAAGCTCACCTTCTGGATCAGGTAGACCAATCTTCTCTACGTCAGCTTTACACGTAATCGGACGCTCAAATTTAGGTCCTTCACCTGTTTCAAAATACAAGCCTAGACCCATTGCATCAGGGATTGTGAGGATGTCTGAGAACAAAATGGCCGCATCAAGCGGGAAACGGCGCAAAGGTTGAAGCGTCACTTCAGAGGCAAGCTCCGCATTTTTACATAAAGACATAAAGTCGCCAGCTTCTGCACGTGTCGCTTTATACTCAGGAAGGTAACGACCTGCCTGGCGCATCATCCATACTGGAGTGCAGTCAACTGGTTGTTTGAGCAACGCACGAAGATAACGATCATTTTTTAGTTCTGTCATTCCATTCTTCCGATATTTTAGACTTTCTAATAAGACAAGTATTCTAACACTGATCAGCTCTCAAAAGCGGGTTGCTTTGCAACGTAGATCAAGTTATTAACGTTTAAATCAATGGTTAATTTGCACCCGTAAACCAACAGTGACAGAATTTGCCTGCTAGCGAAAATTACAATAATAACTGAGCATTTAGTGCTCAGCATCTCATAACGACATCTTACTTACCCCCTCCTTCTCGGAGGGTTTTTTTTGCCTGTAACTCTTTATTTTCATTCATTTATTAAAGTATCAATCAACTCTCTTGCTATCGTCCCTTTCGGTGCAACAGGAGGAAGTTTATCAAAATCACACCACATCGCATCACTTAACTCACGATAGTCTGGCTTCACCTCCCCCGACTCAAAGTCTGCAAAAAAGCCCATCATCATACTCGATGGAAATGCCCATGGCTGGCTTCCAAAATAACGGACATTTTTAACCACAATTCCCGTTTCCTCTTTGACCTCTCGTGCGACACACTGCTCAAGTGTCTCGCCAACCTCTAGGAAGCCAGCGATGACGGTGTACATACCACTCTTATGTCGAGGGTGCTGAGCCAGTAAGATTTGATTCTGCTTCCGTACAGCAACAATGACGCATGGGAATATGCGAGGGTAATGCAGCGTTCTGCAATCTGAGCACTGCATCGCGAGCTGATTTAAATTAAGACGATTTCGGCCTCCACATTGCGGGCAAAAGCGCAGTGTTTGCGTCATATGACCAAACTGAACCGCTTTGCTAATCAACAGAAACAAAGCTTCAGGAAGCGTCAAGCACTCTCTCAATGAGGTAAGTTCAAGTGCGACATCAACATCAGCATCGTTAATCCACATAACAGGAAAGTCGTTGTACTTCCCAACGTTAACTGCACATTCCTCGGGCAGATTGAACTCCTCAGCCGAGCCAAGAGGGAGAGTATTATCCACTAGCCAAACGTCACTTCCAGATACAACACACCAATAGGCTTGGCCTGATTTACTATTGTTACCTTTTTTTAACATCACCCTATCTCTTAGCTTGCAGTTCGTTCATTTTACTGGCAATCTAATTTATACCAGAGAATATTTCTAGTCAGTATATTTCAACACTCTGGTCACATTCAAAATGGACACTTTGCGCTGCAAAGCTAATTTGTACACAGGTTTTGTGTACCGATCATGAGGGCATGGTCATGCTAAATAAACTAAAAAAAACACAGCAACAATGGGGTGGATCAAGCGAGGTCATTGACCATTGGCTTGAAACTCGTCAATTACTTATTGTCGAGTACTGCAATCTAGCGGCGCTGCAACCTTCCGCACAAAAATCCTCAGTAACCGAACTCCCTACACCTAAAGCACTCCAATCATTTTGCCAACATTTAGTTGACTACATTTCAGAAGGTCATTTTAAGATCTATGACATGGTCATGGATAAATGGCGAGCAACTGGTTTTGAAGCAACCGACGATATCAATCAAACCTATGGCAAGATTGTACTGACAACCGAGCCTTTACTGAACTTTACGGATAACTACGCCGCAGTAAGTAGCGATGATCCATTAGAAAACTTCGTTGGTGATTTATCATTGATAGGCGAAATTATTGAAGTTCGATTTGAAGTAGAAGACGAACTCATTCAGATGATCGCGGACAGTTTAGCCGTTCCTCCAGGCGCTTAAATTTAATGCGCCCACTAGGATAAAAATTTGAGTACCGCTTAGCTAGTGGTACTTGATTGAACATTTGCTCGTATCAAAGAGACTTTGTTTCTTCACTTTCTCAATATACAGTTCTAATTCTTCAGCTTATTAAAAACAAAAAAGGCACCCTAAGGTGCCTTTTTTCATTACTAAAAGCGATTACTCTTCAGAAGAGAAACCAGCATTTAGAAGTGCTGCAAGATTGTCTGTCGCTTGTTCAGCCGACGGGCCTTCTTGTTGCTCTTCACGTTGCTTTTGACGCTCTTGGTGGTATGCGAAACCAGTACCAGCTGGGATCAGACGACCAACAATTACGTTCTCTTTCAGACCGCGTAGATCATCACGCTTACCAGAAACCGCAGCTTCTGTTAGTACACGTGTTGTCTCTTGGAATGATGCTGCTGAGATAAATGACTCAGTCGCAAGAGATGCTTTAGTGATACCTAGTAGGTCACGTTCGAAGCGTACTAGTTCTTTACCTTCTGCTTCTAGAGCACGGTTAGCAATCTTAACACTGTGGTATTCCACTTGCTCACCAGGTAGGAACTCAGAATCACCGGCATGTGTAATCGTACACTTACGTAGCATTTGACGAACGATAGTCTCAATGTGCTTATCGTTAATCTTAACGCCTTGTAGACGGTAAACTTCTTGTACTTCGTTAGCGATGTACTGAGTCACAGCATGAATGCCACGTAGACGTAGAATGTCATGTGGAGTCTCTGGACCATCAGCGATTACATCACCACGTTCGATCTTCTCACCTTCAAACACGTTAAGCTGACGGTGCTTAGGAATCATCTCTTCGTAAGCGTCACCGCCTTCACGAGTGATAACTAAACGACGCTTACCTTTCGTCTCTTTACCGAATGACACTGTACCTGTGTGCTCAGCAAGAATCGCAGGCTCTTTCGGCTTACGAGCTTCGAATAAGTCAGCTACGCGTGGTAGACCACCGGTGATATCTTTGTTTCCGCTCGATTTCTGAGGGATACGAGATAATGTGTCACCAATGCCAACTTCAGCGCCATCTTCGATGTTTACGATCGCTTTACCAGGTAGGAAATAGTGAGCTGGCATATCAGTACCAGGAATCATTACATCGTTACCTTGCTCATCAACAAGTTTGATAGCTGGACGCATATCTTTACCTGCTGCTGGACGAGCGGCTGCATCTGTTACTTCGCTTGAAGAAAGACCCGTTAGGTCATCTGTTTGACGAGAAACTGTAACGCCATCAATCATATCTACGAACTGGATGCGACCTGCCACTTCAGTGATGATTGGCATAGTGTGCGCTTCCCAGTTAGCAACAACTTCACCTGCAGTTACTGCATCGTTGTCTGCTTTGCTTAGGATAGAACCGTATGGCAGTTTGTGTTTCTCTTTAGTACGGCCAAACTCATCAATAATCGTCATCTCAGAAGCACGAGATGTGATAACCAGTTTCTTATCTTTGTTGATAACAAACTTAGCATTGTGAAGTTTCACTGTACCTGTTGTCTTAGCTTGAATGCTGTTCTCTGCTGCCGCAGTAGATGCTGCACCACCGATGTGGAACGTACGCATCGTTAGCTGTGTACCCGGTTCACCGATTGATTGAGCAGCAATAACACCGACTGCCTCACCTTGGTTTACTAGGTGACCACGTGCTAGGTCACGACCGTAACACTGTGAACAACAACCGAAGTCTGCATCACAGGTAACAACAGAACGTACTTTCATACGGTCTACAGAGTTGTCTTCCATGATTTGACACCACTTCTCATCAATCAGAGTATTACGTGGAATCAGTACATCTTCAGTACCCGGCTTAAGAACATCTTCAGCGACAACACGACCAAGAGCCAACTCAGAAAGAGCAACTTTAACGTCACCACCTTCGATGTGAGGCATCATGTCGACACCTTCATGAGTGCCACAATCGTGTTCGTGTACTACAACGTCTTGAGCAACGTCTACTAGACGACGAGTTAGGTAACCCGAGTTTGCTGTTTTCAGTGCTGTATCCGCAAGACCCTTACGAGCACCGTGCGTTGAGATAAAGTACTGAAGGACGTTTAGACCTTCTTTAAAGTTCGCTGTGATTGGCGTTTCGATGATTGAACCATCTGGACGCGCCATCAGACCACGCATACCCGCTAGCTGACGAATCTGTGCAGCAGAACCACGAGCGCCCGAGTCAGCCATCATGTAGATGCTGTTAAACGACTCTTGCTGTTCTTCTTCACCGTCACGGTTTACAACAGTCTCTGAAGACAGGTTATCCATCATTGCTTTCGCAACACGGTCATTCGTAGATGCCCAGATATCGATAACTTTGTTGTAACGCTCACCCGCAGTAACAAGACCAGATTGGAATTGCTCTTGGATTTCACGAACTTCAGCTTCTGCTTCTTCGATCTCAGTGTATTTCGCGTCAGGTACAACCATATCGTCGATACCAACAGAAACACCAGAAAGTGCAGCGTATGCAAAACCTGTGTACATGATTTGGTCAGCAAAAATAACCGTGTCTTTCAGACCAAGCTTACGGTATGCCTCGTTAAGTAGAGTAGAAATTTGCTTCTTACCCAACTTTTGGTTAACTAGGCTAAACGGTAGGCCTTTAGGTACGATAGACCACAACATCGCACGACCAACAGTTGTATCAACCATGTCAGTGCTAGTTGTACTATTACCGTCTTCATCAACAACTGTCTCAGTGATACGTACTTTTACGCGAGCGTGTAGCTCAGCGCTCTTAGTACGGTATGCCTTCTCAGCCTCTTCAGGGCCAGCAAGGTACATACCTTCACCTTTCGCGTTGATCATGTCACGAGTCATGTAGTACAGACCCAATACAACGTCCTGAGAAGGTACGATGATCGGATCACCAGATGCCGGTGAAAGGATGTTGTTGGTAGACATCATCAATGTACGAGCTTCAAGCTGTGCTTCTAGAGTTAGAGGCACGTGCACCGCCATTTGGTCACCATCGAAGTCAGCGTTATATGCCGCACACACGAGTGGGTGCAGTTGAATCGCTTTACCTTCGATCAGTACTGGTTCGAACGCTTGAATACCAAGACGGTGAAGTGTTGGTGCACGGTTCAATAGTACTGGGTGCTCGCGGATAACTTCGTCTAGGATATCCCAAACGATAGCTTCTTCGCGCTCTACCATTTTCTTAGCAGCTTTGATTGTCGTCGCCATGCCACGAGTTTCTAGCTTGCTGTAGATGAACGGCTTAAATAGCTCAAGTGCCATCTTCTTCGGAAGACCACACTGATGCAGACGAAGGTATGGACCTACTGTGATTACAGAACGGCCAGAGTAATCTACACGTTTACCAAGAAGGTTCTGACGGAAACGACCTTGTTTACCCTTGATCATATCAGCAAGGGATTTCAGAGGACGCTTGTTAGAACCTGTAATCGCACGACCTCGACGACCGTTATCTAGAAGGGCATCAACCGACTCTTGCAACATACGCTTTTCGTTACGTACGATGATGTCTGGAGCCGCTAGCTCTAGAAGACGCTTCAAACGGTTATTACGGTTGATTACACGACGGTAAAGATCGTTCAGATCTGACGTAGCAAAACGTCCGCCATCTAGTGGTACTAGAGGACGTAGATCTGGCGGAAGAACTGGAAGTACAGTCAGAATCATCCACTCAGGGTTATTGCCTGATTGAATGAATGCTTCAACTAGCTTAAGACGCTTAGTCAGCTTCTTACGCTTAGTCTCAGAGTTAGTTGTTTCTAACTCTTCACGCATCTGCTCTGCTTCTGCGTTCATATCCATGGTTGAAAGCAGATCTTTGATCGCTTCCGCACCCATCTTAGCGGTGAATTCATCACCCCACTCTTCTAGGCGATCCAGATACTCTTCTTCAGTCAGCATCTGAGATTTTTCTAGGTCCGTCATACCCGGTTCAGTTACTACGTACATTTCGAAGTAAAGAACGCGTTCGATATCACGTAGAGGGATATCCATCAACAAACCGATACGAGACGGCAGTGATTTTAGGAACCAGATGTGAGCAACTGGAGATGCTAGCTCGATGTGGCCCATACGGTCACGACGAACTTTAGTTTGTGTAACTTCAACGCCACACTTCTCACAGATAACACCACGGTGTTTCAGACGCTTATATTTGCCACAAAGACATTCGTAGTCTTTAACTGGACCAAAGATACGCGCACAGAAAAGACCATCGCGTTCAGGTTTGAACGTACGATAGTTGATCGTTTCAGGTTTCTTAACTTCACCAAATGACCATGAACGAATCATATCAGGTGAAGATAGACCGATTTTGATAGCATCAAATTCTTCGGTCTTATGCTGTGCTTTTAGAAAGTTTAATAAGTCTTTCACATTCAGCTCCTGTAAGGAGTTAAAAGGAGCTCACTCGCTAAAGTGAGCACCTTCTACCAAATAATCGTTCTCAAAAAGAGAGGTCGATTACTCTTCGTCTTCTAGCTCGATGTTGATACCTAGCGAGCGAATCTCTTTCAACAATACGTTGAACGATTCTGGCATACCAGGTTCCATGCTATGGTCACCGTCTACGATGTTCTTATACATCTTAGTACGGCCGTTAACGTCATCTGACTTAACCGTTAGCATTTCTTGAAGCGTGTAAGCAGCACCGTATGCTTCTAGTGCCCATACTTCCATCTCACCGAAACGCTGACCACCGAACTGAGCTTTACCACCAAGTGGTTGCTGAGTTACTAGGCTGTACGAACCAGTAGAACGAGCGTGCATCTTGTCATCAACAAGGTGGTTCAGTTTCAGCATGTACATGTAACCGACAGTTACAGGACGCTCAAACGCATCACCAGTACGACCATCAAACAACGTAAGCTGACCAGATTCTGGCAGATCACCGAGTTTCAACAGTTCTTTGATTAACGTTTCAGAAGCACCATCGAACACAGGCGTTGCGATTGGTAAACCGCCACGTAGGTTCTTGATCAACGTGCGAACTTGGTCATCAGACAGTTCAGCAATGTCTACTTTCTGGCGAGTATCACCAAGATCGTAAACCTTCTGTAGGAAGTTACGGAACTTATGCAGTTCTTGTTGTTCCTTCAGCATTTGGTTGATCTTGTCACCGATGCCTTTAGCCGCTAGACCTAAGTGTACTTCTAAGATCTGACCGATGTTCATACGCGATGGTACACCCAGCGGGTTCAGTACGATATCTACAGGACGACCTGTTTCATCGTATGGCATGTCTTCAACAGGGTTAATCTTAGAGATTACACCTTTGTTACCGTGACGACCGGCCATCTTATCACCCGGTTGGATACGACGCTTAACAGCTAGGTATACTTTAACAATCTTAAGTACGCCTGGTGCCAGGTCATCACCTTGAGTGATCTTACGACGCTTAGTTTCAAACTTCTTATCGAAATCAGCTTTTAGCTCATCCCATTGCTCAGCAAGTTGCTCAAGCTGCGATTGAAGCGCATCGTCTTCAAGCGTTTGCTCTAACCATTGCTTACGACCAATCGAATCAAGCTTAGCATCAGAGTAACCAGCATTAACAAGTACAGCACGAACACGAGCTAATAGACCACCTTCAAGAATTTGGAACTCTTCAGTAAGGTCTTTCTTCGCTTCTTTCAGCTGCATTTGCTCAATTTCTAGAGCACGCTTGTCTTTCTCTACGCCATCGCGAGTGAAGACTTGAACGTCAATGATGGTACCTGAAACAGAGTTTGGTACACGCAGTGATGTATCTTTAACGTCAGATGCTTTTTCACCGAAGATTGCACGTAGTAGCTTCTCTTCAGGAGTCAGTTGAGTTTCACCCTTAGGCGTCACTTTACCAACCAGGATGTCGCCACCCTTCACTTCAGCACCGATGTAAACGATACCTGACTCGTCTAGTTTAGACAGAGCAGACTCACCTACGTTTGGAATATCCGCTGTGATCTCTTCAGAGCCCAGCTTCGTATCACGAGCCACACAAGACAGTTCTTGAATGTGAATCGTCGTGAAACGGTCTTCTTGAACTACACGCTCAGATACTAAGATCGAGTCTTCGAAGTTGTAACCATTCCAAGGCATGAATGCGATACGCATGTTTTGACCAAGCGCTAGTTCACCAAGGTCGGTTGAAGGACCATCAGCAAGAACGTCACCGCGTGCAACAGGTTCACCTGGCATTACGGTTGGGCGTTGGTTAATACAAGTGTTTTGGTTCGAACGCGTGTATTTCGTTAAGTTGTAGATATCAATGCCCGCTTCACCAGGAATCAACTCATCTTCATTTACCTTAACTACGATACGTGAAGCGTCAACTGATTGAACAGTACCGCCACGTTTCGCTACCGCTGTAACACCAGAGTCAACCGCGATGTTACGTTCGATACCTGTACCAACTAAAGGCTTATCAGCTTTTAATGTTGGGACAGCTTGACGTTGCATGTTCGCACCCATCAATGCACGGTTCGCATCATCGTGTTCTAGGAACGGGATAAGCGAAGCAGCGATAGATACTACTTGGTTTGTTGCAACGTCCATGTAGTTAACATGTTCGCGAGGGTGGAGACCAGATTCACCTTTCTGACGAGCAGTGATTAGCTCTTCAGAGAACGTCGAATCTTCAGTTAGTATTGTGTTCGCCTGAGCGATAACAAACTGACCTTCCTGAATAGCAGAAAGGTAATCAACCTCTTCGGTTACTACACCATCAACAACACGACGGTACGGAGTCTCTAGGAAACCGTAATCGTTACAACGTGCAAATGCTGATAGAGAGTTAATTAGACCGATGTTTGGACCTTCTGGCGTTTCGATCGGACATAGACGACCGTAGTGAGTTACGTGTACGTCACGTACCTCAAAGCCAGCACGCTCACGAGTTAAACCACCAGGACCTAAAGCAGAAATACGACGCTTGTGCGTTACTTCTGACAATGGGTTGTTTTGGTCCATAAACTGAGACAGCTGTGAAGAGCCAAAGAATTCTTTAACAGCAGCTGAAATAGGCTTAGCATTGATAAGGTCTTGAGGCATAATTGCATCAAGATCACCAAGGCTCAGGCGCTCTTTAACGGCACGCTCTACACGAACTAGACCAACACGGAATTGGTTTTCTGCCATTTCGCCTACGCTACGGATACGACGGTTGCCAAGGTGGTCGATATCGTCCACTTCGCCTTTACCGTTACGGATCTCGATCAAACGTTTCATCACAGCAATGATGTCTGTTTCATCTAGCGTACCTTGTTCGCCAGCATCCTCACGCTCGATTGAGCTGTTGAATTTCATACGGCCTACTGTAGATAAGTCGTAACGATCTTCATTGAAGAACAAGCTTTGGAACAATGTCTCTGCTGCATCTTTTGTTGGCGGCTCACCAGGGCGCATCATGCGGTAGATTTCTACCAGAGCTGAAAGGCGATCAACAGTACTGTCAATTCGCAGAGTTTCAGACATAAATGGACCGTGGTCTAGATCGTTCGTAAACAGAACCTCTAGAGCTTTGTGACCCGCTTGAGATAAGTTTGCAAGAGCTTCTAGGCTGATCTCGTGGTTTGCACCAACAATAATCTCGCCAGTTGCTTCGTTGATGTAATCTTTCGATGCAACTTTACCAACGATGTACTCTACTGGTACTTCGATGTGCTCTACGCCGTCTTTTTCAAGTTGGCGGATGTGACGTGCCGTTACACGACGACCTGTCTCAACGTAAGTCTTGCCATCGGCTTCGATGTCAAATGACGCAGTTTCACCACGTAAACGATCAGGGACGAGCTCCATTAATAGAGTCTTGTCTTTAACTTCGAAGTTCACTTTTTCAAAGAACAGATCCAGGATCTCTTCTGTTGTTTTACCAAGTGCGCGAAGAATGATCGAAGCTGGTAGCTTACGACGACGGTCAATACGTACGTATAAGTTATCCTTAGGGTCAAACTCAAAGTCGAGCCATGAACCACGGTAAGGAATTACACGTGCGTTATATAGAACTTTACCTGACGAGTGGGTCTTACCCTTATCGCTGTCGAAGAACACGCCTGGGCTTCGGTGCAGCTGGGATACGATAACCCTCTCAGTACCATTGATTACGAAGGTACCATTGTCTGTCATAAGCGGAATTTCGCCCATGTAGACTTCTTGTTCTTTAATATCTTTTACGGTACCTGCTGGCGCGTCTCTATCAAAGATTACTAGACGTAGTTTTACGCGTAGAGGCTTCGAATAAGTAACGCCGCGGATTTGACATTCTTTAACATCAAATACAGGCTCACCAAGACGGTAGCTAACGTATTGCAGCTCTGAATTGCCGTTGTAGCTCTGAATTGGAAAAACAGAACGGAAAGCAGCTTCAAGACCGTATTGCCCTTCAGGATCCTGTTCGATAAATTTGTCGAACGAATCGAGCTGGATCGATAACAGGTATGGAATGTCCAAAACTTGTGGACGAGTACCAAAATCCTTACGGATGCGTTTTTTCTCGGTATAGGAGTAAACCATGGGGTTCCTCAGCTCGCTGATAAGTGACCCAAACTGCCCAAGACACCAAAAGGCGGGGCAGTGACTAGCAACTGTTTACTGTAGTGACACTAATATTGATTCAATAATAGTGCTTTTTTGCATGAGTATCGGTGCTTAAACAGCGGGAAAATTCACCGGTACCCTACAGCGCAAAAAGGCCGGTGGTTAATAAACCACCAGCCATTAGCCTTACGGCTATGAAATTAAGTAATAATTACTTGATTTCAACAGTTGCACCAGCTTCTTCTAGCTGAGCTTTAAGAGCTTCAGCTTCAGCTTTGTCAACGCCTTCTTTAAGTGCAGCAGGAGCTGAGTCTACTAGACCCTTAGCTTCTTTAAGGCCTAGACCTGTAGCGCCACGTACTGCTTTGATAACTTGTACTTTGTTACCGCCAACAGCAGAAAGAACTACGTCAAATTCAGTTTGCTCAGCAGCAGCTTCGCCACCAGCAGCGCCACCAGCTACAACAGCAGCTGCAGCAGATACGCCGAATTTTTCTTCCATAGCTTCGATAAGCTCAACAACTTGCATTACAGACATTTCTGCAACTGCGTCTAGGATTTGCTCGTTAGTAATAGACATAACAATTCTCTTTTAAGTCAACAATTAGTTTATTTTACAATCAGTAGAAAGCAAGGCTTATGCCGCAGCTTCTTCTTTTTGATCACGTAAAGCAGCGATAGTACGTACCAGCTTGCCAGCAGAAGCTTCTTTCATGCACATCATTAGGCGTGCGATAGCTTCGTCGTAAGTTGGTAGTGTCGCTAGTACTTCAGCGTCAGTTAGTGCGCCTTCAAATGCAGCGGCTTTGATCTCGAACGCTTTGTTCTCTTTCGCGAAGTCTTTGAAAAGACGCGCGCCAGCACCTGGGTGCTCGTTAGAGAATGCAATTAGAGTAGGACCAGTGAAAGTGTCTTGTAGACACTCGTAGTCTGTACCCTCAACTGCACGGCGTGCTAAAGTGTTACGCACAACTCTCACATAAACACCCGCTTCACGCGCCTGTTTACGTAGAGAAGTCATTGCGCCAACTTCAACGCCACGAGAATCAGCTACAACTGCAGAAAGTGCACCACTGGCAGCTTCGTTGACTTCAGCAACAATTGCTTTTTTGTCTTGAAGGTTTAAAGCCATTTGGATTTACTCCTGGTTGTCGTTACACCACTCACTATTATCACAACAGTGAGAGTTAAAAAGGTGCAGTCCCAGAAGAAAGAAACTCAATACAGTGAAACACTATACAGAAAATCTTCCTGTCAGTTCGGGCACCATCTACGCAGGACAATTAAGTCAACAGCGAACTGCTAACACCTACGGTCTTGGACGGAGACTGTTCTAAATTCATTCTATTGATCACTCAATGAAACGAACTAACGTCAGCCCCAACCACAAATATTAGGCGCAGAATTATACACAAATTCTACGCCTAAGCAAATAATTATGCTTGAGTGTCAAGACTAGCTTGATCAACAACAACACCTGCACCCATAGTGGTAGAGATGCTCACTTTCTTCAGGAAAGTACCTTTCGCTGAAGAAGGCTTAGCTTTCTTAAGTGCAACTAGAAGAGCTTCTAAGTTCTCTTTAATTTGCGCTGATTCGAAAGTAGCTTTACCAATAGTAGTGTGGATGATGCCGTTCTTGTCGTTACGGTAACGAACCTGACCCGCTTTAGCGTTCTTAACTGCTTCAGCAACGTTAGGAGTTACAGTACCAACTTTAGGGTTTGGCATTAGACCGCGTGGACCTAGGATAGTACCTAGTTGGCCTACAACGCGCATTGCATCTGGAGAAGCAACAACTACGTCAAAGTCCATTACGCCTTTCTTAACTTGCTCAGCAAGATCTTCCATACCAACGATGTCTGCGCCAGCTTCTTTAGCTGCTTCAGCGTTTGCACCTTGAGTGAACACTGCTACGCGGATTTCGCGGCCAGTACCGTGCGGAAGTACCGTTGCACCACGTACGTTCTGATCAGATTTACGAGCATCGATGCCTAGGTTTACAGCAACGTCTACAGATTCAACGAACTTAGCTGTTGCTAGTTCTTGAAGAAGTGCTACAGCTTCGTTGATTTCGTATTCTTTCGTTACTTCAACTTTTTCACGAATAGTGCGCATGCGCTTAGTTAGTTTTGCCATGATCTTAACCCTCTACCACTAGGCCCATTGAACGAGCAGTACCCGCAATAGAACGCTTCATCGCTTCAACGTCAGCACCAGTCATATCAGCAGCTTTAGTTTCTGCGATTTCCTGTAGCTGAGCGTCAGTAACCGTGCCCACTTTTTCAGTGTTTGGACGACCTGAACCAGACTTAACGCCAGCCGCTTTCTTAAGAAGAATTGCAGCAGGTGGAGTCTTAGTAACGAACGTGAAAGAACGATCGTTGTAAACAGTGATTACTACTGGAGTCGGTAGACCTTTCTCAACAGATTCTGTTTTTGCGTTGAACGCTTTACAGAATTCCATGATGTTCACACCGTGCTGACCTAGTGCAGGACCAACCGGTGGACTTGGGTTTGCCATACCAGCTGCTACTTGCAGTTTGATATAAGCTTCAACTTTCTTAGCCATGATATTTCCTAATTTTGGGTTCAAGCGCCAACTTTTCAGTAAGCTCCCCGTTTTTCATAAAAAACTTTTTACAGCAGACCTGTAAAAAGGCGCGAAATTATAAGCATAATTCGCGCCTTTAACAAGCATTAATAAGGTGTTTTTTTAATCAAGTTTTTCCACTTGACCAAATTCAAGCTCAACAGGAGTTGCACGACCAAAGATCGATACAGAAACCTTGATGCGGCTCTTCTCGTAATCTACTTCTTCAACCGTACCGTTGAAGTCAGCAAATGGACCATCATTAACACGAACCACTTCACCTGCTTCGAACATAGTCTTAGGACGTGGAGCTTCGCTCGCTTTCTCTAGACGGTTCAGAATAGCATCTGCTTCTTTGTCAGTGATTGGTGCCGGACGGTCAGAGGTACCACCTATGAAGCCCATTACACGAGGAATACTACGTACTAAGTGCCATGATTCATCGTTCATAACCATTTGCACTAATACATAGCCAGGGAAAAATTTACGTTCGCTTTTACGACGTTGACCAGCACGCATCTCTACCACTTCTTCAGTAGGGACCAATACTTCGCCAAACAACTCTTCCATGTTGTGCATTTTAATATGTTCACGTAGTGACTGAGCCACTCGACCTTCAAAGCCAGAAAAAGCTTGAACAACATACCAACGTTTTTTTGGAGCTTCACTCATGAATTAAAACCCTCTATAGCCCAGTAAAGAATGAAACAAGACGAACCATAATGCCGTCAATGCCCCATAGCACTAGAGCCATTACAATACATACTGCTAATACGATCAAAGATGTCTGCATGGTTTCTTGGCGTGTAGGCCATACCACTTTACGCACTTCCATACGGGATTCACGTGCGAACACAATCGCTGCTTTACCTTTAGCCGTTGTCGCTGATACACCAAGTGCAGCTGCGATTAATACAACGACGCCTGCAGCGCGGATAACTACAGACATTTCACCATACAGGTAATTACCCACAACAGCTGCGGCTAACAGAACAAAAGTGAGGATCCACTTAAAGATGTCTGCGCTATTTGAGCTATCAGGAGTTTCAGCATTATTTGCTTTCATAAAACCAACCTGTCATAAGTCTTAATATAGACGACAATAACCCCGCTGTTGCAGGGCGAATTCCATAACATCAATCAAAATGATTAATATTTACTCTCGCGGATGAAGCAAATTGCTTCATTCCAAATCCTTTGCTTTACACAACATTGTTCGCCATGATCAATGTGCATAATATCTAGCGAAGAAAAAGGGCATCAAATGATGCCCTTTTTACTAGTAGTTAGTCAAATCTTAATCAAAGATTTTAGCAACAACACCAGCACCTACTGTACGGCCACCTTCGCGGATTGCGAAACGTAGACCTTCATCCATTGCGATTGGAGCAATTAGCTCTACAGTCATTTGGATGTTATCACCAGGCATGACCATTTCTACGCCTTCTGGAAGCGTGATATCGCCAGTTACGTCAGTTGTACGGAAGTAGAACTGTGGACGGTAACCTTTGAAGAATGGAGTGTGGCGACCACCTTCGTCTTTAGACAGAACGTATACTTCTGACTCAAAACGTGTGTGTGGGTTGATTGAACCTGGAGCCGCTAGTACTTGGCCACGTTCAACTTCTTCACGCTTAGTACCACGTAGTAGTGCACCAACGTTCTCACCTGCACGACCTTCGTCAAGCAGCTTACGGAACATTTCAACACCAGTACAAGTCGTCGTTGCTGTATCTTTGATACCAACGATTTCTACTTCGTTACCTACGTTTAGGATACCGCGCTCGATACGACCAGTTACAACTGTACCACGACCTTGGATTGAGAATACGTCTTCAATCGGTAGTAGGAACGGTTGGTCTACTGCACGCTCTGGCTCAGGAATGTAAGAATCTAGTGCTTCTGCAAGCTCTACAATCTTGTCTTCCCACTGCTTTTCGCCGTTTAGTGCACCAAGAGCTGAACCTTGGATTACTGGAAGATCGTCACCTGGGAATTCGTATTCAGAAAGAAGTTCACGAACTTCCATCTCAACTAGCTCTAGAAGCTCTTCATCATCAACCATGTCACATTTGTTCATGAATACGATGATGTAAGGGATACCAACTTGACGACCAAGTAGGATGTGCTCACGAGTTTGAGGCATTGGGCCGTCAGTCGCAGCAACAACTAGGATACCACCATCCATTTGTGCAGCACCTGTGATCATGTTCTTAACATAATCCGCGTGTCCTGGACAGTCTACGTGTGCGTAGTGACGTGATGGAGTGTCGTACTCAACGTGTGAAGTAGCGATTGTGATACCGCGCTCACGCTCTTCTGGAGCGTTATCGATTGATGCGAAGTCTTTCGCTTCACCGCCGTATACTTTTGACAAAGTAGTACAGATTGCAGCAGTTAGAGTTGTTTTACCGTGGTCAACGTGGCCGATAGTACCAACGTTTACGTGCGGTTTCGTACGTTCAAATTTTTCTTTAGACACGATCGTGTTCCTTCCTAGTTATGATTCGTCACGGACTGAATTGCCCGGGACGCGCCAGAATTTGCTATTTTATGCGCCAACGTTCGTCAGCGCAATATTTGGACGCATTGATCTTCCAAAAAAGAAGAAAAATATGCCCTATTTTTTAACCACGCTCCGCAATGATTGCATTCGCAACATTGCTTGGCACTTCAGCGTACTCACTAAACTCCATAGAGTAAGAAGCACGACCTTGTGTCGCAGAACGTAAATCAGTTGCGTAACCGAACATGACAGACAACGGAACTTGTGCACGAATTATCTTCAGGCCAGCTGTCCCCTCGTCCATACCTTCGATGATGCCACGACGACGGTTAATATCGCCAACGACGTCACCCATCCAGTCCTCTGGAGTAGTTACTTCAACTTTCATCATAGGCTCAAGCAAAACAGGTTGCGCTTCAAGCGCTGCTGTTTTGAAAGCCATAGAGGCAGCGATTAAAAACGCCATCTCACTTGAATCTGTTTCATGGTAAGAACCATCGGTTAATGTCGCTTTGATATCCAAGATAGGATAACCAGCCACGACACCACTGTTCATTTGTTCAGCTGCACCTTTCGCAACCGAATCAATAAACTCTTTTGGTACGGTACCATTAGCAATTTCATCGACGAAGACAAAGCCTTCGCCTGGCTCAGATGGTTCAAGCTTAAGCCATACATGACCATATTGCCCTTTACCACCGTGCTCACGGATAAACTTGCCTTCCGCCTTTGCTGTTCCACGAATCGTTTCACGGTAAGCAACTTGCGGATTACCAACATTGCAGTCAACGCCAAACTCACGCTGCATACGATCGACGATGATATCTAAGTGCAACTCACCCATACCAGAGATCAATGTTTGACCTGTTTCATCATCCATTTCTACTCGGAATGATGGATCCTCTGCTGCAAGCTTAGCTAGAGCAATGGTCATTTTATCTTGTGCAGCTTGAGAGCGTGGCTCAACAACAATCTGAATAACAGGATCAGGGAATTCCATGCGTTCAAGTATGATCTTATGGTTTTGATCACACAAAGTTTCGCCTGTTGTAACATCTTTAAGGCCAATAATGGCTGCGATGTCACCCGCACGCACTTCTTTCACTTCTTCACGTTTGTTCGAATGCATTTGAACAATACGACCTAAACGCTCACGCTGTTGTTTGACTGAATTGTAAGCTGTCTTGCCACTTTCAACGATGCCAGAATAGACACGGATAAAGGTCAACGTGCCAACAAATGGGTCTGTGGCAATTTTGAATGCTAACGCCGCGAACGGTTCGTTATCATCTGCGTGACGTTCTACTTCATTTTCTTTCTCATCAATGCCTTTGATTGAAGGGACATCAACAGGAGAAGGAAGGAAATCAACGACAGCATCAAGAACTGCTTGTACACCTTTATTTTTAAAGGCACTACCACAAGTTGCTAAAACAATCTCATTATTCAATGTGCGAGTACGCAGACCTTCTTTGATCTCAGCTTCAGTTAATTCACCTTCTTCAAGGTACTTATCCATCAGCTCTTCAGAGGCTTCAGCTGCTGCTTCTACCATCTCAGTGCGATACTCTTCCGCCATTTCTTGCATGTCTGCCGGAATGTCTTCGTAGCTAAACGTCATGCCTTGATCGGCATCATTCCAGTTGATGGCTTTCATCTTGATAAGGTCGACAACACCCTTGAACTCGTCCTCTTCACCAATATTTAATTGGATAGGAACAGGAGTCGCACCAAGACGATCTTTAATTTGATCGATCACTCGTAAGAAGTCAGCGCCAGTACGGTCCATTTTGTTAACGAAAACCATACGAGGTACACCGTATTTATCGGCTTGACGCCATACGGTTTCTGACTGAGGCTCTACACCTGACGAACCACAAAATACGACAACAGCACCATCGAGTACGCGTAGAGAGCGTTCTACTTCGATCGTAAAGTCAACGTGTCCAGGGGTATCGATGATATTGATACGATGATCTTGAAACTGAGCTTCCATACCACGCCAGAAAGTCGTGGTTGCAGCAGATGTAATTGTGATACCACGCTCTTGCTCTTGCTCCATCCAGTCCATGGTTGCAGCACCATCGTGAACTTCACCAATTTTATGAGAAAGGCCAGTATAGAACAGAATACGTTCACTTGTGGTTGTTTTACCTGCATCTACGTGAGCTACGATACCGATATTACGGTAGCGCTCAATAGGAGTTTTACGAGCCACTGTGTATCCTCTTTGTAGGAATTATTGATGTTTCAAAAGAGCTTTTGAAATATGAATAAACCCTAATAATAGGTGGGGAAGAGAGAAGTGCTGCGAGAGGAACTCGCAGCACTAAAAAGGTATTACCAGCGGTAATGAGCGAATGCTTTGTTAGCATCAGCCATACGGTGAACGTCTTCACGTTTCTTAACCGAAGTACCTTTGTTCTCAGACGCATCTAGCATTTCAGCAGCTAGGCGTTGAGCCATAGATTTTTCACCACGCTTACGCGCAGCTTCAACTACCCAACGCATAGCAAGAGCGTTACGGCGAACCGGACGAACTTCTACAGGTACTTGGTAAGTTGAACCACCAACACGGCGAGATTTAACCTCTACCGATGGGCGAACATTTTCAAGAGCTTCTTCAAATACAGCTAAGTGATCTTTACCAGATTTCTCAGCCATAACTTCTAGTGCAGTGTAAACAATTTTCTCTGCAGTAGATTTCTTTCCGTCAACCATTAGGATGTTAACGAATTTTGCCAGCAGTTCAGATTTGAACTTAGGATCTGGAAGGATCTTACGCTGACCTATAACGCGACGACGTGGCATGGATATATCTCCGTTGTCTTCTTCAGGTTATCCAAAACTTTTCAGTTTCTTCAAAAATTAAGAATTAAAATTAATTTAGTGTTTGGCCTTACTTAACGGAATCCATTAAGACTTAGGACGCTTCACACCGTACTTAGAACGACCTTTCTTACGGTCATTTACGCCAGCACAGTCTAATGCGCCGCGAACAGTGTGGTAACGTACACCCGGAAGGTCTTTAACACGACCGCCACGGATTAGAACAACACTGTGCTCTTGAAGGTTGTGGCCTTCACCACCGATGTACGAAGTCACTTCAAAGCCGTTCGTTAGACGAACACGGCAAACCTTACGAAGTGCTGAGTTAGGTTTTTTTGGTGTAGTAGTGTAAACACGAGTACATACACCACGTTTTTGTGGGCACGCTTCTAGTGCAGGCACGTTGCTTTTAACAACTTGCTTTACACGAGGTTTACGTACCAACTGGTTAATAGTTGCCATTAACTAGCTCCTGATTTACTTGAAAGTAAGCTTTGTGAAAAATCTAGCCCTAAATGTAGTTGATACAAATAGGGACGCAAAATTCTATTCAGCAGTGAGAGATGTGTCAAGAAATATACAGATCTTTTTTCATTAGACCGTAAAAAATACAGTAAGAATTGTAACGGTGCTTGGCTCAGTGACTACCAAGATACTGATTTATCGTGTTTTGCTGTCAAATCAACAAATTTTTCCATATCTATGATGGAAATAGCTTGCGCGGATAGCGATTCTACGCCGCGAGCCAAAAGATCGTTAGAAAGTACATATATAGGGCATCCCATCGACTCAAGAAGAGGATGTTGGAAATGCTTGGGGTTACATAGGTAAACCGAAGATTGGGTAAGAACGACCTCATCGAGGTGAGTTACGAATGTTGAAACGACAGACAGGTTCTCAGATTTTGTAACGATATAAAGCATGTATAGACCTAAAAGCTCAGTAACTGATGGCAACTCGCCATCAAGGCAGCTATGTCGTGACTCGAACTCACTTTTGCATCGATGATTTTCTCAACATCAAGCAGTCCACGTTCTTCAAGTCCTTTTTGGCAAAGATAAACATTCTCAATGTCATACAGATCCATCAACTTAAAACCGCTTATGTAGTCTCGACTCAGTAGCTCTGAAGGTTGCTGCCCAGATATTAACTGCTGAACCCCCTCACCGATAAAGAACACGTGGATATCTTCGCAGTATGCGGACGCAGCCAAAAGCGCATCAAGCCCCTCTCTTCCAGCAGAAGAGCAATGTGGACCAGATAGAAAGACAAAGCCTATTCTCTTCAAAACTGTACAACCCTATCCTGCACCAACATAGATTCTGCCAGACTGCCAAGGCCCGCTTGATTGAACCCGTTTGCTAGGTTCGAGTTTTCTAGAGCATGGAGTTTGGCTTCTTCTTCGCTCACAACGCCTCGTCGCAACGCAGCCGCAACACAAGTTTCCAATGAAACATTATGCTCAACGGCTAACTGCTGCCAACCTTTAACCAAGTCAAATTCATCATTAGCAGGAACCGTTAGACTTGAACCATTATTTACACCATCTTGATAAAAAAAGACGCTGACCAAAGTGTGACCTTTCTTTACCAAGGCTTGTGCAAACAAAAAAGCGCTGCGAGCGGCCTGTGAGCCGTACACAGGGCCATTGACGACAAGCGTATAGCGAAGTGGAGAGATCAAATTTCTTCGTCCTCAGTCTTACGCTGGCGGATATATAGATAAACGGTGTGTTTTGAGATATTCAAACGATCGGCCACTCGATTTATCGCATCTTTTATATCAAAAATGCCTTTATCGTAGAGCTCCATAACAATCTGACGATTCTTTGTATTGTTAGATACAGATTTATCCGCATTGATTTCTTCAATGGTGCGCTCAACCGTTTGATCGACAAGTTCTTCAACATCACTAGCAAAGTTAACCGAAGAAGCCGCTTCATTGGCTTCTTGCGTTGGCATAAACGACTGAAGAACTTGAGAGAATGGTGCATCTAGGTTCACGTTGATACAAAGTAAGCCAATGACTCTATTATCACCGTTGCGAATAGCAACAGTGATCGACTTCATCAGCACACCACCTTTCGCGCGGGTAAAGTAGGAACGAGAGAAGTTGCGCTCCGAGCCTTCAATGTCTTTCAGCATTTTTAGTGCTAAATCGGTAATGGGTGAACCCACTTGTCGGCCTGTATTTTCTCCATTCGCGATTTTGATCGCAGAAGTATTCAGATCTTCAAGGGAGTGCAAAACGATCTCACAAAAGGGGCCGATTAGGCTGGCAATGCCATCCACTACAGCTTCATAAGATCTTAGAATAATTTTGTCATGTTCACTGAATGGCATCACATGAACGGATTCCATTTCAAGTAGCATGTCTGCGTTTAATGTTTCAGTCGTGGTCACTATGTTCTAGCCTTAGAGCAAAAAATCAACAAATCTAACTAAGTTTATCAGAAAATTTGAATAGAGCATCTAGCTAAGTGATTAACTTCTGATTTACCGCAAATAATCGGGCCTTGATCTCGAAATGATGAAGGGACGCTCATCCATCGCAACACGTTATACGACAGGTACAATAAGGGCCTGAACATGTCAGGCCCTTATTTAACTATCTTCAGTAATTATTACTGAACGTTCGCACCATTTTCGATTTTCAGTAATTCAACTTCAAACACTAAAGTCGAGTTAGCAGGGATCGTTGGTGTGTCTTGTGGGCCATAAGCAAGCTGTGGTGGAATAACAAACTTGAACTTAGAACCAACAGGCATTAACTGAACGCCTTCAGTCCAACCAGGGATGACACGATCAAGTGGGAATACAGCTGGTTCACCACGGTCATATGAACTATCAAACTGAGTTCCGTCGATTAAAGTACCTTTATAATGCACTTGGACCGTATCCGTTTCTTTTGGTTGGTCGCCTTGAGTTTCCGTCATTACTTGGTAAAGAAGACCTGATTCTGTTTTCGTCACACCTTCTTGTTTTTCAAATTCAGCTTGGAAGTCTTGACCTTCTTTCTCTGCCGCTGCTGCTTTCTCTTCTGCTTGAGACTGCATAGCTGTTGATACGCGTGCATCTAACTGCTCAAGAACTTCACGAGTTTGCTCTTCTGTCATTTCAGGGTTTCCAGCAAATACATGCTCGATACCTTTCAAGACCAAATCTTTATTTAGGTTGATACCAATTTCACTCGGCTTCTCAATACTTGTGCTTAGGTAGTTTGCAAATGAAACACCAATCGCGTAGGCCGCTTTGTCATCTTCGGTTTTAAAGTCTACAGTGCTACCTGCTTCCGCCACTTGTTCAGCTGCTGGGGCAGTTTCTACTTTTGGCTCTTCTTCTTTTTGACAGCCAACTGCCAACATTACTGTTGCTGCAAGCAGTGATACTTTAAACATCGATTTCATTTAATTCTCCAGTTTTAGGCTAACCATTCATCACAATCATTCAGTTATGACTGGCATGCGAGACGTAGTTGTACCAATATAGCTATATGTTTACAAATTGTCTTTATACACCAAGCGGATAATTGGACTTGATGCGAAATATTCTTCATTCAATTTTGTATGGCTTTGTCATCCTAGCGTTAAATGGCTGCTTTTTTTCGTCGAAAAACGATCAACGCTGGGAGCTAGAGCCAAAAGGAAGCACCAGCTTCGCATTAAGCCGAGATGCTCGATTCGCCCTTATCTACTCCAAAGAACACCATCTAGTTCTTTGGGATCTTCTTGAAGACGAGCCGCTGGCTCAACTTGGTCAGCAAGATGCTCAAGCAAATACTGTTTCCCGCATCAGAATCTCAGACAGTGGCCGCTATGCCATTACAGCGAGCCAAATCAACTTTGCTGTCTGGGACTTGTCTTGGACGCAGGCAGAAGGCCTTTGGTCTATCTCTGACGGTCTTATTCGAGATGTCGACATCTCAAGTAATGGTGAACAAGTTTTGCTCGGTCTTTCCAATGGCAAAGCCATCTATGTGAATTTAGTCACCGGGCGGCGCCTAGAGTTCCTTGCACACCAAGAAAAAATAAATTCTGTCGCCTTATCACCGAATGGGCGCTTCGCTTTATCAGGGGGCAATGACTACAAAGCCTACCTTTGGGATACAGAAACAGGACAAATACTGCACACATTTGAACATGAACAACGTGTTATACGTGTCGCATTGCAACGGGACGGTTTGCTCGCTTTTAGTTCAGACGGCGGAAACCAAGCCATTGTATGGGATTTAAAAACTGGGCAAGAGCAAACGTCTCTAAGCAGTTTCTCCCGACAGTTAATATTTTCAACCGCACGATTCTCTAATGATGGCTCAATGCTGATCACAGGAACCCCCTCAAGCAGAGTGATGGTTTGGGATACAGAAACGGGCAAAAGAATCGATGGGTTTGAGGTTGAGCCGTTAAAAGATGCTCGCCCTCCACGTGCGGTAGTGTATGATGCGGCTTTCGATAATCAGCAGCGAGTTGTCTCAGGTACATCCGCTGGTATTGCACAGGCTTGGAAACTAGATGACTGATAAAAATCACCCATCACTTGAAAACCGTATTGACGACTTAGAGTGCCAACTCGCCTTTCAAGAACAAACCATCAGTGAGCTAAATGATGCGTTATCTGTTCAGCAGCTTTTAATCACTAAAATGCAAGATCAGATGAAGTACGTTGCTGGGAAAGTAAAGAATATGGACAATTCTAATCTTGCAGACCCTTCAGAAGAGACACCACCACCTCATTACTAGTCTCAATGGTCAAGCTTACCTCTCTAAGCAAAAACGTAAGCGATAACAACTCCAGCGACGACCAAGCATCCACCAATCCTTCTCAGCTGATTATCCGGTTGCTCACTGAGTTGAACAACCATAGCACGCCACCCATTCGGGGCAATCAATGGCCCTATTCCCTCAACGATCAACACAATTCCTAGTGCCACCCAAATAGAACTCGACATAGTTTTCCTTAGTAAAAAGAAAGGCCCCTAGTTAGGAGCCTTATTCTATAGTTCAGCAATAGCATTCATGCTTTAGGATGCTCTGTAATTATTTTACAGACATACCCTTGGCATTATTCATGTATTGGAAGAAGTCACTCTTAGGATCTAACACTAAGATATCACTCTTATCACTAAATGAACGTTGGTACGCTTGTAGCGAACGAACAAAGCCATAAAACTCAGGATCTTGACTGTACGCATCAGAGTAGATTTTAGCCGCTTGTGCATCTGCATCACCGCGAGTTACACGCGCCATTCTATCGGCTTCTGCAAGTACTGTTGCAACTTCAAGTTCCGCTTGAGCACGAATAACTTCGGCTTTCTCACGACCTTGAGAACGGTGCTTACGAGCCACCGATTCACGTTCAGCCCGCATACGACGATAGATAGACTCACTGATTTCATCAGGAAGGTTAATTTTCTTCATTCGAAAATCAACAATCTCAACGCCTAAATCAGTCATAGCACTGCCCGTTGTTCCAGCTAGTACATTGGCCATAACCATGTCACGCTCACCATCGATCTCTAACGCTTCTTTAGCGGCTTCAGTGGTCACTTCATCACTGTCGGCACTATCAGGTAAGACATCTTTGTTACGTGGACCAGAAACGATTTGCTTAATTTCACGTTCACCAATCTCAGAACGCAGCACATCGGTCACTTTACGCTCGAGAAGTGCTTCTGCAGTCATCACATTACCACCACCAGTGGTTAGATAAAAACGACCGAAATCTGAAATACGCCATTTTACATAGGTATCAATGATAACGTCTTTTTTCTCCGATGTGACAAAACGGTCTGAACGGCCGTCCATTGTTTGAATACGAGCATCTAACGTTTTCACTCTATCAAACAGTGGCATTTTAAAGTGAAGGCCAGGTTCGTAGATACGTGAAACACCATTATCATCAAGAACTCGACCAAAACGAATCACCATGCCACGTTCGCCTTCTTGAATCACAAAAAGTGACATCAACATGAGAACAATGGTCACCGCCAATACAGGGATCATTAACTT
>NZ_MCWZ01000301.1:0-10112 GCF_002877365.1 Vibrio sp. 10N.261.55.A7 | reverse complement strand
CGCATTTTTAGTATCTCCCTTGACGTGAGCCCGAAGTACGGGATTGTGAATCTGACTGTGAGTCAGTATCGTGAGACTCAAGTTCAATTTGGTCATAAGTCGAACCAGATGATGACTTACGATTCGTTTTTGAGCTATCTTCTTTCCCCGCCAATTTATCAATTGGAAGATACAGAAGGTTGCCACTAGACTCAGAATCAATGAGTACTTTCGATGTGCTTGAGTAAACTTGTTCCATTGCATCTAGATACATACGATTACGTGTTACTTCAGGTGCCGCAGTGTATTCTGGTAAAAGTTTCTCAAACTGAGCCACTTCACCAATTGCTGCGTTAACCGTACGTTCAGAGTAACCAAGAGCTTCTCTTTTCAAACGTTCTGCACGACCCGTTGCTTTCGGTAAGACATCGTTACGATACGCTTCCGCTTCACGCTCAAAACGCTCTTCATCTTCTCGTGCCGCAATAGCATCATCGAACGAGTCTTTAACTTGCTCTGGTGGACGCGCAGACTGGAAGTTCACATCAATAATAATTAGACCCATATCGTATGAATCGATAATGTCATTCAATGTCTCTTGAGTACTTTGACGAATTTGCTGACGACCACTTGTCAGAATGCTATCCATCAAAGAATCACCAATCACAGCACGTAGTGCGGAGTCAGTTGCTTGGCGTAAGCTATCGTCTGCGTTAGTTACTGTATATAAGTATTTGTATGGATCAGCAACACGGTACTGAATATCCATGCCTACGGTAACGACGTTCTCATCTTTCGTCAGCATCAAACCTGAGCCACGTAAAGAACGGATCGCTTGAACGTTAACCGCTTCATAGCTATCAATACCAGCAGGGCGCCAGTTCAAACCAGGATCAACAATGCGGTCGTACTTGCCTAAGCGCAATACAACACCACGTTCAGCTTCACCAATTGTATAGAAGCCTGAAAAGAACCACACTGCGACTGCGATTGCTGCAACGACACCTAAGCCAATTGCACCGCCGCCACCAATAGAAGGGCCTTTTCCGCCTTTTTTGCCAAACTTGCCACCCAGTTTTTGACTCAGTTTATTGAACACTTCGTCTAAATCTGGCGGTCCTTGATCTCGGCCACCGCGATTATCTTTATTACCCCAAGGGTCTTTATCGCGGCCGTTATTGCCGTTGTTATTACCAGGCTCATTCCACGCCATTAGAAAGCTCCATCATTAGGTATGACGTTATACTTTAGCAGTCCTTTAAGTAACTATAAAGTCACGTAAAACTGCCTCTTCTCTTTTCTCTAACTTTGACCAATCAACTTGCTGCATTCTAATATCGATCAGCAGATCGCCATCTTGGTCATATTCTTCTTGTTGAATACAGTTCAACTGGAAAAATGCACTGCGAATTCTACCCTGATACTCAGGTGGGATTCGTAGTTGATAATTTACCATTTGACTCGATAACCGCTCGGTTAGCGCTTCAAACAATAGCTCGATACCTTTTCCTTCCATTGCTGAGACCCAAACAGTACGTGGATTACCTTCCTCGTCTGTGTCAATTCTCGGCTTCTGTCCGTCTAGGTTATCAATCTTGTTCATCACGACAAGAGTTGGGATTTCGTGAGCATCGATCTCTTCTAGCACGTCATGAACAGCTTGAATGTTCTCACGAAAGCGGTCGTCACTGGCATCAACAACATGTAACAAAATGTCAGCTTCTTGCGTCTCTTGTAATGTTGCTTTAAAAGCAGCGACCAAATCATGAGGAAGATGTCGAATAAAACCAACGGTATCCGCTAATATTGCAGTACCAACATCGGCCAGATCAATCTTTCTTAGAGTTGGGTCTAGCGTTGCAAACAATTGGTCTGCCGCATAAACGCCAGCCTTCGTTATACAGTTAAACAGTGTCGATTTTCCCGCGTTGGTATACCCGACCAATGAAATGGTTGGAATTTCAGCGCGGTTTCTTGCTCTACGACCCTGTTCTCGCTGCTTCGCAACTTTGGCCAAACGCTTTAAGATCGTTTTAATTCGATCACGCAGTAATCGTCTGTCGGTTTCTAACTGCGTCTCACCTGGACCACGTAAGCCAATACCACCTTTCTGTCTTTCAAGGTGAGTCCAACCTCGGATCAATCGGGTAGAAATATGACGCAGTTGAGCAAGCTCAACCTGTAATTTACCTTCATGAGTTCGAGCTCGTTGCGCAAAAATATCTAAGATCAGACCGGTACGGTCTAACACTCGGCATTGACACAAGGCTTCAAGGTTTCTTTCTTGGGCAGGTGAAAGTGCATGATTGAAAATCACGACATCGGCACTAACTAGTTGAACAGCTTGAGCGATCTCTTGAGCTTTTCCCTCTCCAACATAGTATTTAGGGTGTGGAGATTGACGACTACCAGTGATGACTTGCAGCGTCGATACTCCAGCAGAAGAAACAAGCATTTCGCATTCGCTTAAATCTTCCCACTCACCCTCTTGCGTGAAGTTTATATGAACAAGTACGGCTCGCTCACCGGCTTCATAACGGTCAAACAAGCGGCAAACCCCTTATTGTCGAAATAAATAAAATCAGGCTGTTAATCTTCAGATTTCTCTTGTGAACGCTCTGGACGATCGCCATTGTGATGACTTACCGCGCGAGCTGGAACCACGGTAGAAATAGCATGCTTATAAACCATTTGGTTAACGGTGTTCTTCAATAGAATCACGAATTGATCAAACGATTCAATTTGCCCTTGTAGTTTAATGCCGTTAACAAGATAGATTGAAACGGGAATACGCTCTCGACGGAGTGCATTCAAGAATGGGTCTTGTAAAGATTGCCCCTTAGCCATTTTATTTTCCTTATTTTGTATTTTGTTGTAATTATTTAGCTAGTGGTTGTGTGCAACATAAATAGTCGTGCTTTGCATCTGAGCTAAACGAGTAATAATACCCCGTTGCTACTAGTTATGTAGGCAATGACTACATTTTTCAAGTAACAGATCTTTCACAGGGTGTATTCACGCAAAAATGATCACGTCATACACGGCCAAATTAATCATTTGCTATTGCGTTTGATAGAGTAACCAGCGCGTGTTCAACGTTTTCACTATCTAACCAAGTTAAATCATCCCAGCTGCGCAACCAGGTGATCTGACGCTTGGCCAATTGACGAGTTGCACAGATTCCGCGAAAAATTGCTTCATCTTTTGTGCAGTTCCCATCTAAATAGTCCCACATCTGTCGATAGCCTACACAACGAATAGAAGGAAGCTCAGGGTGAAGATCGTCTCGGGCGTACAACGCCTTCATTTCTTCTTCAAAACCGGCTTCCATCATATTGTTAAAGCGAAGTTCTATTCGACGGTGGAGCTCTGCCCTTTCCTTGGGGGCTATAGCAAACTGCTTGACTCGAAATGGTAGGCTTTCACCCTTAATTTCCGTCAGCTCAGTAAGAGTTTTACCTGAAATCCGGTAAACTTCCAATGCCCTAGACAATCTTTGTGGGTCATTAGGGTGAATTCTTGTAGCTGAAACCGGATCAATCTCTCGTAATTGATCGTGCAAGACTTGCCAACCGGATGTGGCCGCCTGTTGCTCTATCTCTTTTCTGATTTCAGGGTCGGCAGCAGGAAGTGGTGACAAACCTTCCAACAAAGCCTTGTAATACAACATCGTGCCGCCAACAAGTAGCGGTATTTTTCCTTCAGAAACAATACGATTCATTTCAGACAATGCATCTCGACGAAAGTCAGCGGCAGAATACGCTTCACTAGGATCCAATATATCAATAAGACGGTGTGGAGCGAGTGCCAATTCATTTTCATCTGGCTTAGCGGTACCAATATCCATATCTTTGTAGATCAGTGCTGAATCCACACTAATGATCTCAACAGGAAACTTCTGCTTTAAACGGATCGCTAAATCCGTTTTTCCTGATGCTGTTGGGCCCATCAAAAAAAGAGCCAAAGGTAATTTATCGTTCATTATCTCTTATCAAGCCAATAACGCGGTCATCGTCGATGAAAAATCTACCGGTTGAACAAAATGAGGATCATCTAAAGGTAGTTGACCATGCCAAAGCTGTTCTAGTTCCGCAATAATTTGAATTGCTTCCGATAAAGTGTAGTCGCTTTTTACTTGGGTTATATGATCCGCTAACCAGTCAGCCAACGTATTAGCTTCGCACAGCTGATGATCGTCGCCCCCCAATGATTGCGCGTAAGATAACAGATCTGGGATGATTTTTTGTAGATTTTGTTGCCTCAACGGCTGGGGAACCCCCATGATCATTAAAGACTGCTTATTTCGATCCTTAATTTGGATCCCCAATCTATTCAACTGCTGCTGAAGCTTATCAGCAATAGCGCACTGTTCATCACCCACTTTGAGTGATAACGGCACTAACAATGGCTGGCTAGTCAGATTATTCTGCTGGGTATCCAGTTGGCCGCGATTACGAAGCCATTCGGCTTTTGATAGTGAAACAAGCACACAACCTTGTTTAGAGCCCATCACAACATACCGCCCAGACGTTATGCAAATCGCCTTACCCAAGGACTCTATTGGCTCAGCTTGATGCTCCTCAGTTTGTCTAGCAACAGGCAATGGCACAGGTGTTTCTGCTTTACTCACCTTTAGAGTCGATTCCGTAACGGGTGTCGATAAGAGTTGAGTATAAGCCGTCAACTCTTTCTGACTCGGGGTTTCAGGCATCTTAACTTTAGAAACAGGTGCAGATCTTGGCTGAGAGGGTTGAGTACTCACCCACTCGTTTGATGGTCGAGATTCCGAGATTTGTCCACTAGCGATGCTAGATGATTTATTGGGATAATTGGGCGTTTGTTCAACAGCTGCAATGACTTGCGGTGACAATTCATGCTTTTTGTCATCCGGTAAGTTTGTCTGATGAAAAGCGGACTCCGTCACTTTTGGTTCAGCAATGTGGTCACTTTGAGACAAAGCATCACTTAATGCTTGATAGATAAAATCATGCACAAGCCTAGCTTGATGAAAGCGAACTTCATGCTTTGCTGGGTGTACATTAACATCCACTTGATGAGGATCGATCTCAATAAACAGAATGTAGGTCGCAAACTGATCAGGGCGTAATGTGTGCTCGTAGCTCTGGCGAATAGCATGATTGATCAACTTATCTCTCATCATGCGACCATTGACATAGCAATACTGAAGATCATTTTGCTGACGAGCGCCCTCGGGCGTTGTAATCCAGCCATGCAAGTTTAGACCTTGATGCTCTAATTCAATCTTAAGCATGTTTTTAACAAAGCCCGAACCGCAAACAGCCGCAATCCGTTTTTCAGCCTGCGCCTCAGTTTTGGCAGCGCGATATTGTCGAATTGATTTACCGTTATGTGTGAGATTAATCGTAACGTCAAAGCAGCTTAAAGCGATGCGTTTAATAAGCTCGTCAATATGGGTAAATTCCGTTTTCTCTGTTCGAAGAAATTTACGCCGTGCTGGGGTATTAAAAAACAGGTCGAGGACTTCAACACTGGTGCCGATTGGATGCGCAGTTGGCTTGAGTTTTACTTGCATCTCTCGCCCTTCACTGTAGGCAGACCAAGCTTGTTCTTGTGTGGCGGGACGCGATGTCATGGTTAAGCGAGAGACAGAACTAATACTGGCTAGCGCCTCTCCACGAAAACCTAAACTGACAATGGCTTCAAGATCATCCAAAGAATGAATTTTTGAGGTTGCATGACGGCTCAGTGCCAACCCTAATTCATCTTTCTCTATCCCTTTTCCGTTGTCACGGACTCGAATGAGCTTTGCCCCCCCTTTTTCTATGTCGATATCGATACGACTCGCACCAGAATCAAGGCTGTTCTCTACCAGCTCCTTCACGACAGAAGCTGGTCTTTCGACTACTTCGCCTGCTGCTATTTGGTTTGCAAGTCGAGCTGGTAAAATCTTAATCGTCATGGGATACGCTACTTATTCGGTATGATCAATACTTGGCCGATCGCCAGCTCATCAGATCTTAGCTTATTGGCTTGACGAATACTGCTAACCGTCACACCATACTTGCTCGCGATCTTTCCAAGGAACTCGCCTCTTTGAACCTTGTGCTTTCGAATTGGCGCATCTTTAACACTGACCGTGATCTTCAGTTTCTGTCCAAGCTTCAAGGTGTCTGATCGCAAGCCATTCTCACGCTTGATTGCGTTCACTGATACTTTGTATTTACCCGCAATTCTACCTAAGTAATCCCCAGAACGAACAGTATGTGTAATCACTTGAGTTTCGACAGTATTGACCGCAGAAGACACACTTGCACTGCCTGGAATCCTGAGTACCTGACCTATCGCCAAGCCGCTGCTTTTGAGGTTGTTCTCCTTCATTAACACGCTAATAGAAGTCCCAAACTTTTTAGCAATTGCCGACAATGAGTCCCCACTCTTCACCTTATAGCTTTGAGCTTTAGTCTGCGCTTTAAAAGAGGTTCCTTCAGGAGGGTTAGCCTTCAAATATTTCACGACAGCTTTGGTAATTGACCTTGCTAATTTGTCTTGGTGTGAACGCTGGAATAATAGCTTTTCTTCGGTCGGGTTAGAGATGAACCCTGTCTCTACTAACACTGATGGGATCTGAGGAGATCTCAATACCGCTAAGCTAGTGTTAATCGGTTTCGAGTTATGTAGCTTCGCAACTTTCCCCATTTCAGAGAGAATCTCAGTCGCTAATTTATACCCCTCTTTCTGTGAGTGGCTAAACTGAAGGTCTAAAAGTGTTTGATTGACATTTTTATCATTAATACTACTCGGGAATGCTGCTCCACCACCGCCTAGGAGTTCTGATTGCTTCTCTTTATCTTCAATCCAGCGAGATATCTCAGTATTCGCGCGACGTGTGTTAAGGACGAATACAGAGCCTCCACGAGGCTGTGGTGTGGTAAATGCATCCGCGTGGATAGATATCAATAAGTGCGCATTATTTTCGCTCGCAATCGCTACACGGCGGTTGAGATTGACAAAGTAATCACCATTTCGGGTGAGCCTTGCCTTAATGCCAGGAATCGCATTCAGCTGGGCTGCTATTTTCTTTGAGATACTAAGCGTTGCATTCTTTTCATACTTGCGAGTAGGGCCGATTGAACCTGGGTCCTCTCCACCGTGACCAGGATCAATCACAATCACAATGTCTTCTTGCCGGGTTATCGACGAAGCATCTTTATTAACTGTGGGAGCAGGCTTGGCCGCGGGCTTGCTCGAAGTCGTACCATGAGGTAAATCAATCACCAAACGATGCCCATACTGACCACCAGGTGTCGGGGCAAGCTTAAATATATTTGCCGATACATTACGCTTTAGTTCAAACACTAATCGATACGTGCTCTTTTCCGGCGGGGTACTTTTTCGGACCTGAGTCAAAACAGGGCTGTCGGTCACCTTTAATGGCAGTTTCGTATTGAGCGTCGTTTTATTTAAATCGACAACCAATCGGTTTGGGCTACTCAAGGTAAAATAGCTAAAGTCAGCTTCTGCTTTTAGGTCTATGACGACTCGCGTCTCATCTGGAGATGGCCAAACTCGAACACCTTCAAGTGCATTAGCCCAAAGAGATTGAGAAAAAAGCAAACAGATTGCTGTAAACACACGTGCGATAGTGACTACTTTCATTTTATTCTTTAATGCTTGTCTCATCATGAAAATGGTTTGAATGCTCAACTTAGCTCCAATTGACTGAGCAAGGAAAACCCATACTCATTGTTAGCAGTCAAGGTAATCTCTCGCTGCTCGCCTTGGTAGCGTAATTCAATATCAAGATCTGGCTGTGGTAGCAGACCTTTCCCTTTTTCTGGCCATTCAACCAAACAAATCGCGTCTGAGGTGAAGTAATCTCGAATTCCCATAAATTCAAGCTCTTCAGGATCGGCCAGACGGTATAAATCAAAGTGGTAAACCTGCCATTTATCCAATTGATAAGGTTCAACGAGAGTATAGGTTGGGCTTTTTACATTACCTTGATGACCAAGTGCGCGAACAAAACCTCGGCTGAACGTCGTTTTTCCAGCGCCAAGGTCACCATGTAAATAAATAGTTGTCTGCTCTGAGCATAGATTCGCTAATAGAGTACCGACTTGAATCGTCGCCTCTTCATTGATCAAGGTAAAATGTTTTGTCTTCATGGTTGGGTTCTCGAACTTACTCAAACTGACTATATATAAATCAAAAGAATAGGAATAGTAAACTGGGTTAGAATTGAGAGACAAGAGCTCTTACGTAATAAAACGCAAATAATGGCAAATAAACCCAGTATTAAAGTCATCTTACTGCTAGATCCTTGCAATAAGATCTTGTAAGATCCCGCCCCCTATTTCACCAGGCTCTCTTCCTATGGATTATCAACATCTCGCTGATCAAATAAAAGAATGGGCTATTGAGCTTGGTTTTCAAAAAGTAGGCATCTGTGACATCGACCTTTCTGCACATGAACCTCAGCTCCAGAAAAGTATTGATGCCGGTCTCTATGGCGACATGGATTGGATGGCTCGTCACGGTATGATGAGAGCTCGTCCTGCAGAGCTCTTACCCGGAACGATTCGTGTCATTAGCGCTAGAATGGATTACCTTCCTCCTAATGCTCAATTTGCCTCTAACTTATCGGATAAAACTCAAGCCTATATTAGTCGCTACGCATTAGGCCGAGATTACCACAAGCTTATCCGCAACCAATTAAAAAAGCTTGGAAAAAAGATAGAGCAAGAAGTGGGGGAATTTGGTTACCGCCCTTTTGTAGATACCGCCCCTATCTTAGAGCGACCACTTGCTCAAAAAGCGGGGCTGGGCTGGGCTGGAAAACACTCTTTGTTGCTGGATAAAGAGACGGGCTCATGGTTTTTTCTGGGGGAGCTATTAATAGACTTACCTCTGCCCATTGATAAGCCAAGTGACAACGAATGTGGTAAATGCACCGCTTGCATTACCTCTTGTCCAACTCAAGCCATCATTGCCGACGGAGTCGTTGACGCGCGGCGGTGTATTTCCTATCTCACCATAGAATTTGACGGAATCATCCCTGAAGAGTTTAGAAAGCCTATGGGCAATCGCATCTATGGATGTGATGATTGTCAGCTTGTGTGTCCATGGAATCGACATGCAGATCTGACAGAACAGACAGACTTTCATCGTCGTGAGGCATTATCTAACGCAGACCTAGTTTCACTATTCGGCTGGAGCGAAAGTGAATTCCTGCAAAAGATGGAAGGCTCAGCGATTCGTAGAATTGGACATATTCAGTGGTTGCGTAATCTTTCTATCGCAATGGGTAATGCGCCCTATTCCTCAAATATTATCCTCGCCCTAGAAAGCCGATTAGGCTTGGATGACAATTTAGACGTTCATTTAAACTGGGCTATTTCGCAGCAGAAAGCTCAAACCCCAATATTAGATAAAAAAGTAGATAGCAGAAATCAAAGATTGATAAGAGTGATAGAAAAAGGCCTGCCACGAGATGCATGAATCTTACATAAATTCATTGTATAAATTTTGACTTAGTTCTAAAAAAGATAAATGTGGAAAAAAAACTAAACTAGACGACGTTTTCTATATCTCAATGAAGTTAGCCACAAAGCAAAGAAATGATTAGGATCAAAAAACAATCACTTAACGATCCTAAATAATGTCTAAATAATACCCTTGATATAATAAAAAACCATCCTATATCAATAGTTTATGCGAAAATAAATATCGGTAATGATATTACCATAAACAGCGAAGATCGATTACATCTCATCGCTTCTAGCCCGAAAAATCAGTTTACCCACCAACTTATCCACATGTAAAAATATGTGGATAACTCTGTTGACAGACAGTACAAACTAACTTCCAATGCCAGCAATGACGCGGTGTTGAGCGCTATCAATACTAAAGAGGAATTTAAACAATCAAAAACACTCACCGTGAGGCAGTGTTGAATTCATTCTTGGGGGTTATGCTTCTCAGCATGATAGAAAAGAGCAGAGCCATAAGGCTGTAGTGAAAGTTCAATCACTAATGAAGAGCTATCTTTCTTAGAATTAATATTCGAAGAAAGTGTTGGAGCGATACATCGGGTTCGAACCGATGACCTCAACCTTGGCAAGGTTGCGCTCTACCAACTGAGCTAGTATCGC